>JAAEPW010000134.1 GCA_024232355.1 Chloroflexota bacterium
GAAAAGTTGGCAGCGAAGGACATTCTGGTCGCTCCAAGATGGTTTTTTTGCATCGACGAGACGATGTTTGACAGATTTCAAGCCCAAACCGGTACGACTTTATGAGACTTTGCCCGGTACGACTTTATGAGACTCGACAGTGGGAAGCTGATTGGCAGCCCATACCCCTTCCATATCCCTGATAGACAGCGCCAGCGTCTAGGCTCTGTGCATAGTTGAAATGTAGAGCTTGGGGATTTGGACGGAGATGGCGGCCTGGACGCCTTTGTTACAAATAGCATCCGAGGCGACGTAAGCAGTACAGTTTGGCTAAACGATGGACAGGGCGCCTTCACAATCATCGAGCCGAGCCTGGGCTATGGCATAGGTGCAGAGTGAGAAGACGTAGACGGTGATGGCGATCTAGCTCTTCGTAACTGAGGCAATGGCGACTTTGATTGTCTTGACCTGCGTGAGAGCAAACACGGAGGCGTGGTCTTTGCCAATCACGAGAATGGTGAAATCATACAGATTGCGACATTGTTCTCTGATTGGTCTTGCATAGGTGGGGAAGCCGCCCAACCAGCGGTTGTACGCGACCGGGCTATCATTCGCGAAAATCAAGCAAGGCAAGTACATTCGTAGAACAATGGCTGTACCGATGCCAAAGCAAATTCCGATAAACGAAAACTTTCGGACATAAAGAAGTAATGTTATGAATTCGCTCGACACCTCTGATTCTGGATTTAGCATATTTGTGAAACTACTGAAAGTACTTCTTGTACTCGGATTTACATTCATCGGGGTGACCTTTGTTTTAGGAACCATGCTTGCTCCGCCCATTATTTTCCTTTTGAATCTGTTCGATCTTGGTGCTATTAAGCCTGATTATATTGTCGCCTATGTAACAGTTCTCTCTCTTGCCTTGACCTTTGTTGTTGCTAAGTTGGTGTCAGTTCAGCAGTTGACAACTCTGTTGACGTTTGTATATGCATGGATGATTGCGTTTATTGTCATAGTCTTCGTTATAGGAATAATATCTACTCTCGTTTTGATTCTCTTCTTCAATCTTGGAGCTTTTCCGTTGAGCTATGTTATTGCCCCTGTGGTTTTTCTCTCAACCATCTTGGGTTTTATGACAACGTTTGAGGCTACAAAAAGAGCAAAAGAAAGAAGCAATCAAGAGCATAGAGCAAATGGTGAATCATAAGAATCACTGTATCATTTTCACAAACCAAGAGGATGAGCCCGCTACGTTATGGGCAGTGAGAGAGTCGCCTCCCTCACTGCCACTCCCGAACCGTCAATCATTACAGCACCTTTGGACACCTCAAACACCTCCGGTGGGAGATTCACTCCGCTAAACTCCGACAATCCGGGAAGTACTATACCACAGGCTATGCACCCTCTGCTTGATGAATGGTTGACCGTGTGCTGTGGGTATTCTCCCACCCCAACGCACCTCCCCCACCCACCACAGCAAACCAAAGCACCCCTCCAGGCCCACACCACCGAAAGACACAGCATCCCCATCCCCCATCGCGCCTGGCCCAAGGGAACAACGCAATGCACTGCCTGGGCAGACCAGGGGGAGACGGCGAGGGAGCGGACTGGGGATCGCGTCGGCGGCGGAGGTGATGGGCAGGTCAGGCCGCTAGCTCTTGTGGCAATCTGCGGGCACACTAACAGCAATCCCGACCGCCAGCAGCAGGGTGTCCACCGTCAACTCCCCCCACCGCACTCCATCGCCTGGCACGAGGTTCATTGCCAGGTTCTCACACGGGGGGAAAGCGATGAGAGCCGAGAAATTGTCCTCGGTTTCAGCGGTGGCGAGCAATGGAGCGGGAGCAGGGATCGCCACTCACAAACCGTCAATCACCACAACAAGGCCAACACATCAACAGCGATCACCTCCCCGCTTGTGGCCACAGACAACGCCACCCACCGATCCTTCCAAGAATCACCATCGGAATCCCCAGGTGAGACACGGCGACACTCATCGTCTCCACCAAGACCAGCCTACCCACGGCGTCCATGGGGTACGACCAATTCAGAACGGACGTGCTTTTCGGCCAACACACCCCAGTCCGCGGATTCGCCGAAACCAGTCGCCCAAACGACTGGTGAAGGAAAGAGGAAAAGAGTATAATCAAAGTGAAACGTAGGGCACAAAAGGAAGCCCTCAATCAATGAACCCACTAATCTCCATCGAAACACCAGGCAAGACTCGACACAACACCCACCGTCGCACCATCGCCGAGGCACTGCACCGGCTGAGTCAGAAGCCACGACTGGACAACGATGTGAAGAATCTAAATACTACTGATGCCTCACTTTGCCAACATCAAGGTCAGGCGAAGGGTTCGTAAACCCGCATTGTGCGAGGGCGCTTACGAAAGATTTACGTAGGGGGACTGACTGGATGGTAAATCGCACCACTACCAAAGGCTTTATTGATCTGGAAATCCGCATCCACCCCCGCCGGGACGACGCCTACCTCATCGAAATCGTCATTGGCGGTCAAAGGCACTTTCGCGGACACCTCTCCACCGACATCTTGTCCTGGTCCCCCATTGTCGACCCAGTTCGGGACGGTCAAGAGCTATTCGAGGCCCTCTTTGAGGACAAGGTTCTGCGCCAAGCCTGGGCCGAGGCGCGCGGGCAATCAGCCCAGCGCCGCATCCGCCTGCACATTGATGCCAGTGCCCCCGAACTGCACGCGCTGCCGTGGGAACTCTTGCACGAAGGTGACACGATGCTGTCCGCAAACGCCGATACCCCTTTCTCGCGCTACCTGGCGGTCTCTGAGCCATGGGACAGCGCGGTGGAGGAACGCCCCATTCGCGTGTTGGCCGTGCTCTCCAACCCAGAGGACCTGGAGGATATGTACAACCTGGCACCACTGGACACGGACGTCGAACGGGCCATCCTAGAAAAAGCCTTGTTCGCCCTGGACGAAGACGCTATCGAACTCGATTTCCTCGACCCACCGATGACGTTGGAACGCATCGAAGAGGCGCTGCAAGGCGGCTACCACATTCTACATTACGTGGGCCACGGCGTATTCAACAAACGGCGCGAGCAGGCAGCTCTCTATCTTCAAGACGAGGAAGGCGATGCCGAAATCGTGCGGGACAAAGCGTTCATCAAAATGCTGGCACGCCAGAGCCAAGACAAACGTCCCCGCTTGATTTTTCTGGCCGCCTGTCAGAGCACGACCCGCTCCACCGCCAACGCATTCCTGGGTTTGGCCCCCAGGTTGGTTGCAGCCGGAGTGCCTGCCGTAGTGGCGATGCAAGATTTCGTGGCGATCAAGACAGCGCGCAAACTGAGCCTAGCCTTTTACTGGCGACTGGCGGAACACGGAATGGTGGACTGCGCGATGAACGAGGCCCGCAGTACCTTGCTGACCACCGGGCAACCAGACGCCGCCGTGCCCGTACTCTTTATGCGGCTCCAGTCGGGTCAACTGTGGGGGTGCGAATCCGAAGAAAAAGTCGAATGTGAGGCAACCGAACCCCAGATCCCCCCACCCCCACAGCCAACGGCCCCACCGGAGGCGACCGATTTCGTGGGACGCGAGGCAGAGTTGGCCTACTTTGCGGAAAAGCTGACATCTTTTCGCCGAGTCGTCATCACCGGTATGGCTGGCGTGGGCAAAACGACGCTGACCTCTGTACTGATCCACCAAGCTGCCGACCCCGATCATGTCTTTTGGCACACCTTCCACGATGGCGAGGGGATTGACACCATCATCTGGAAACTAGCCGGCTTTTTGTTCTGGCGTGGACGGGAGGACCTATGGCGCATGCTGCAAGGCGCTCAACAGACCGGCGGACAGCCTCCTCCGACTGAGGTACTCTTTGATTATCTGGTCCAGATGCTGCGCGGACAAACGCACACGCTCTGCTTTGACGACTTTCAGGTCATTGACGACGACCCGGACGACGACCCGTTGCTGGCCCAACTGGTTGAACAGTTGTACCAAACGGCGACAACGGGTGACCTGTCGCTGGTCATCATCTCGCAACACCTTCCTTCGTTTGTGGGGGGCGACGAATTCGAGGTGCTCACCGGACTGAGTTTGGAAGACACCTTGGAATTCTTTGCCCGCCACGGCCTACCGGTCTCCCAGACCCAGGCGATGCGGGCACAGATGTATGCCAGCGCAGAACTGTTGAGTATGCAGGACCTGATGTCGGCCGGCATCATCGCCAATCTGCACGCCCGCACCGAAGGCAACGCCCAACTGCTCACACTGGCCGTGGATGCCTTTAAACGCACCGCCACGCCACTGCGTCTACTCACCCGCATGTTTGAAGATGATAACATCGAACGGTTTCTAGTCAAAGAGGTAGACGATAACCTGACAGAGGATGAGCAAGCCGTGATGAGCGCCGTGGCAGTACTGTTGGGTCACGTCGGGACGCGCGACGCCATCGAGGCCATCTTGGATGGACAGAACGTACGGCGCACCTTGAACAGTTTGAGCCAACGCCATCTGCTAAACGTGGCCGCTGGCAAAGCTGGTCGCACGTACAATATGAACACCGTCGTGCGACATTTCTACTATGACTTGCCGAGCAAACAGGAGCGACAGGCTATGCACCGGCGGGCAGGCGAATATTACGAAACCGAGGAGCCTGACACACTGAAAGCAGCGCGGCACTGGGAATGTGCCGGGGAGTACAGTCGAGCTATCCAACTGACCACGGACAACGTCCGTGCCATCATCAACCAGGGACAAGCGCGAACCCTGCGCCTGTTACTGGAACGCTTTACCCCCCAGCAGATAGACCCGGAACAATGGGCGAGAGTCAACCTGGCCCTGGGTCAAACATACGCCCTCCTTGGCGATGGAAAAGCAGCCCAGGCAAGCTACCAGGAAACGCTCTCCAATTTGGCAGCGGTACACGATTCCTCAAAGGCACGAGCGCTCAAGGTTAGTGTGTGCCGCTGGCTGGCAGAGTTGTACAACCAGCGTGGTGAATACCCCCTGGCCCGGGCACAGGTTCAGGAAGGGTTGGACGCCCTGGGCGAACAAGAGAGCACCGAGGCCGCCGAATTGATGCTCATCGCAGCCGACGTCTACCTGCGACAGGGGGATCACGAGAGCGCCCTGGCTCAAGGAGAGAACAGCCTACGCCTGGGTCAAAAGCACGAACAGACAACCATCCTGGCCCAAGCCCACAACGTCCTGGGTCTCATCAATCGCCGGCGCGAGGCAAATACCGCGTCCATCGAACACTATCAACAATCCCTCAAACTGTACCAGCAAGCCGGTGACCTGATCGGAACAGCGAAATCGTACAACCTGATCGGCAGCGCATATTTATATCGGAGTCAGTGGTCAGAGGCCGAGCATTACTATCGCCAAGCATACGAGATCTTTGACCGGCTCGGCGACGCGTACTGGTGCTCGGGATTGAACAACAACCTGGGCCTCATCGCGATGAGACAAGGTCGTCTAGACGAAGCGCTGACCCGCTATCAATCTGGCCTGGCATCATTGGAAGAGACGAACGGATCGCTCTACCTACAAAGCATCTTTCACGCCAGCCTGGGAGACACATTCATCCGGTGCGGTGATGTTGATGCCGCCTGCAAACATTTGCAGACTAGCCTGGAATACTGTGAACAGATCCAGGCCCGCGATTTCCTGCCCGAACTGCACCGTCTCCAGGCAGAGGCCGCGCTCTTGGCCAACGAACTGGCCCAAGCCGAAACCTACGCCCAACAATCCCTGAACCTGGCCCGCGAGTTAAACGCGCGAGCCGAAGAAGGACATACCCTGCGCGTCTTGGGTGAAATCGCCACGGCCCGGGAACAGTTCAACCAGGCAGAAGAATATCTGAGCGAGAGTCTCCCCATCCTGAAAGAAATGAAGAACGAATACGAGTGGGCACGCAGTCAACTGGCCCTGGCTAAATTGTACGGCCCGCAGAAAAAGCAAAAGGCCGCGCTGGCCGCTCTGGAAGAATGTTTACCCATCTTTGAGCAGTTGGGTGCAGAACTAGACCTGACCGCCGCACGCACACTAAAGAAGAGATAGCGTAGGAGAAAACGAGCAAATGAAAACCAAACGATTATTCAGCGCCATTATCCTCGGCCTGGGATTGGCCCTGACCCTCTTGAAATTACTGTACGCCGGCCCTGCCTTGGCCGCAACCTTTACTGTGACCAAACTGACCGACACTAACGACGGAAGCTGCGACGTCGGTGATTGCTCGCTGCGAGAAGCCATCGTCGCTGCCAACACCAACGGTCAAGCCGATACGATTACCCTGGGGCCTGGCACCCACGTCTTGACTCGAATCGGCATAGGCGAGGACGCCGCTGACACCGGCGACCTGGACATCACCGAAACACTGACTATCGTTGGAGCTGGCCCCGCCCAAACGATCATTGACGGCAACAACATTGATCGGGTTTTTGACATCCGCCCCGGTGCAGGCACGGTGGTCATCTCCGGGGTAACGATCATCAATGGCAACGTCGTCGGTGATGGTGGCGGTATCTACAATGCGGATGCTGATTTAACACTCGTCAACACTGTCATCAGCAATAACGTCGCTAGCGGTTCTTTCGGTTGGGGAGGGGGTGGGATATTCATCTGGTCCGGCAATGTGACGTTAAACAGAGGACAAATCATCAGTAATACCGCTTTTAGTGGCGGCGGGGTGCTCGTCCAGTCTGGCAACGTGGCGCTAAAGGAGGGACAAATCACTAGCAATACTGCCTCCACTGGCGGTGGGATGTTCATCCACGAGGGCAACATAACGCTAGACGAGGGACAAATCCAGAACAACACAGCCACCAGCGGCGGCGGGATGTTCATCCACGAAGGCAACGTGACAGTGAGTGGCGGACAAATCATCAGCAACTCTGTCGACAACTATGGCGGAGGGGTGTTCGTTTGGTCTGGCAACACGACGCTAAACGAGGGACAAATCATCGGCAATTCTGGCGACGATGGCGGTGGAGTGTTCATCCGCGAGGGCAATGTGACAATGAATGGAGGTCAAATCCAAGACAACTCTGCCACACTGGACGGTGGAGGAGTGTACATCAGCACCGGTAGTGTGGTGGTGAACGAGGGACAAATCCTCGGCAACTCGGCCAGCGACCAAGGCGGTGGGGTTCACGTCAAAGCTTACAGCGCCACGTTGACAGTGAATGGAGGACGAATCAAAGGCAACTCTGCCAACGAGGGTGGTGGCATGTTCATCGATCAGGGCAGTGTGACAGTGAGCAAAGGTGAAATCCTCGGCAACTCGGCCACCAACGGCGGCGGCGGTGTGCTTGTCCAAAACGACAGCGCGACATTGACGATGAACAAAGGACAAATCATCAGCAATACTGCCCCCAGTGGCGGCGGGATGTGTATCCTCTCTGGCATTGCGACGGTTCGTGGGGGGCAAATCCAGAACAACACGGCCACTCTCCAAGGTGGCGGGGTGTTTGTCTCTACAAGCAATGCAAGGCTGATAGCGAGCGGGGGGCACATCCTCGGTAATTCGGCCAGCGACGGTGGTGGGGTGTTTGTCAAATTTGGCAGTGCAGAGATGAGCAACGTCGTCTTTAGCGGCAACACCGCCTCTACCGATGGCGGTGGGCTATACAACCTGAGCGATTCAACACTGGTCAACGTCACCCTTAGCGACAACACCGCTGGTAATCGAGGCGGCGGGGCAGCCAACCTCATTGGCAACCTGACAATAAGCAACAGCATCTTGTGGGGAAACAGCGACGTCGGCGGCACCGTACCCTCGGCCCAGGTTTACAGTGCCACAACCCCCATCACCATTCGTTACAGTCTGGTGCAAGGCGGGCACGCCGGCGTGGGCAACGTCGGCGATGATCCGATCTTTGTGGACGCCGACGGCCCTGACGACACCGTTGGCACAATGGACGACGACTTGCACCTGCGCTCTGGCTCCCCCGCCATTGACGCCGGAGACAACACCGCCGTGCCCGCCGACACCACCGACCTCGACAACGACGGCGACAACAAGGAACCCACTCCCTATGATGTGAGCGGTCAGCCGCGCTTTCTGGATGACTCTACTGCCGCCGACACCGGCAATGGGACACCCCCCATCGTGGATATGGGCGCGCACGAATACACGAACGACTCTCGCGACACAGCTCAAGAAATCGAGGCCAATACGTCCATCACCGATACCATCCCAACCGTTGACGAAGCGGCGTGGTACAAGATCATTGTCCCCACGCCTGGATCCATCCTGACCGTCACCCTGACCGGCCTGAGCGAGGACTATGACCTCTTTCTCTTTGCCCCCGCGATTGACGAGACCACCGGCCAGTTACACGACGGGGCACTGATTCAGGGCAATCCTGTGTTCGAAGGCACTCCTGTGTTTGAGGGCACTCCCGTATTCGAAGGCACCGGCCCGGCCGGAAATCCCGGCGATTTGGTTGACATGTGGCAAGATGCACACGGTCAGCACAATGTCTGCTACACAGAGAACATCGGGATGCTGGGGAACAACGGTCAAGCAGGAGGCGTTGGGAGTTTGCTCTGCGTCTCTGCCCAGTCCGGCACCACCAGCGAACTGGTGGCCCTCAATACCCACGAGTTATTCGGTCCCTTTTACGCGGCGGTCAGTGGGCATACGCCAGAGGCAGTCAATCAACCCTACACCCTCACTGCGACAGTCATCACGCCCACCGTGCAAGGCTACACCCCCCTCACCCACACGGTCACTACCACCTTTACGAACCTCGTCAGCGACACCAACATCTACAGCGACGTCACGACGCTGGTTCTCTTTAACCGTAGCCGCTTCAACCAGGTCTTTACGGCTACGGACACCATCACAACCTCCCAACTGATTACCAAGCTGAATGAATTGATCTCCCACACCCAGGTTCAGGGCAAGATCATCAATCTGGACGAGCACCCGGAGATCGTCTCTGCCTACCTGGTCTGGGATGCACAGCCCGAAAATCCCCAGGCGGCCAACTTTGTGGCCACGCACATCAAATTCCTGCTCTACAATCTGAATTTCACCCATCCCAATATGGAATACCTAGTGATCGTGGGTGGAGACCAAGTCATCCCCTACCGCCGCATTCGGGACGAGGCCTTGTACCTCAACGAACGCAGGTACGCCTCCGCAGCCCACACCCCCGGCATCTCCCAATCACTCGCTTTGCGCTACTTTTTGAGCGATGACTATTACGCCAACGCGGGTCTGTTTCCCCTCGCTTGGAAAGGTCGCGAGTTTTACCTTCCTCACTGGGCGACGGGCCGGTTGGTAGAGACACCCTCAGAAATAGCGGCAGCGATCCACGCCTTTGAGGCCCATCCGGTCATCTCCCCCACCGATGGGCTGGTCACGGGATACGATTTCCTGACCGACCAGGCATTGACCATCAGCCGAACCCTGGTCATCAGTCAAGGCATCACAACTCTGGACGCTCTGATTGACGATGACTGGACAGCCAACGATCTGCGGGCCAGGCTCATCACTACCACCGAGACTTTTACGCAAGCCAGGGACGTCAACTCGCTCAACTCGCACTTTAACCACTTTGCTCTCGCTCCGGCGCATATCTCAGACCCACCCAAGCCCACCGATTATGTCTTTGCCACCGAGATTACAGACACCCTCGACTATAGCGGCACGCTGATCTTTTCGGTCGGCTGTCACAGCGGACTGAACGTGCCAGACGCAGATTCTAGCTCGATCATCACGGGGACCGACTGGCCGCAGGTTTTTTCACGGCAGGGCGCGACCTACATAGGCAACACCGGCTATGGCTATGGTGCAGCGGACGCGATGGCATACTCGGAAAAGCTGCTGGTCAACTTTGTTCAAGCGTTCAACTATGTAACCACAGGGCTACAGCGGGTGGAGGACCTACCAACGGTGGGCGGGGCACTGCTGAATGCCAAACACCAGTACTATAACACCATCGCTGCCGGGAGCTTGAGTAACTATGACGAGAAAATCATAGGTCAGATGACGCTCTATGGTCTGCCGATGGTGGCAGTGCGTATGCCGATCACCACGACCATCCCCCCAAAAGGCCCTAACGCCGAGGGTGCCGAGGCTCTGTCCCTGAACTATGCATCCCAGCAGGAAGGGGAAATTGTATCTCTGTCTCTCGACTATACGCCCAAACAGAGGGATGAAGGAACATACTATGCCATTACAAATCAACCAGGGGCAGATGTGCAGGTGATAGGCGCTAGACCAATTCAGCCACGTCTGAGCCGCAACATTCACGCGCCCGACACGATTGCTCACGGCGTTCTGATGTTGGGAGGCACTTTTACCGACACGCCCAATTTCAACCCCGTCATCGCGCGCATCCTGGGTGAGTACATCCACACCGACTCGGTCACCGAACCTACCTACTCGGCTAATCATTGGCATCCGGCCCAGATCGCAACGGTCAACCGCCTTCTGGGGAGCGATTGGCAGTCGCAGGACCGGCTGGTCGTGGCACCGGCGCAGTTTATGCCCGATTCGGTGGCATCAACGCCCACGCAAACCATCGGAACGCAACGACACTACACCAACCTAGAGTTCGAGATATATCGTGCATCTATTGGTACGACCGATTATCTCGCCCCCAGCATCTGGCAGGTGATGGCCAGCAGCAGCCCCAACGGCACTCTCGAATTTCAGATGCAGGTGGAGGATGACAGCGGATCGGTAGAGCGAGCAGTGGTACTTTACCGGCAAGCGGGTGACTACGTTTGGACCCTAGTTGAACTACCCTACAATGCTGCCACCGGTTGGGCAAAAGGATCCGTCAACCAGGTAGATCCTCCCATCTACTACTTTGCCCAGGCTGTCGACCCCACTGGAAACGTGGCTCTAGCACTGGACCATGGGAAACCTTTCCAAAGAGTGGAGAGCCTGGTCCTAATCTACCTGCCACTGATTCTCAGGAACTAGACCTAACGCATTTCAGTTAGCGGTTGTGCTTTTCAGCCAAGACAAGCAGAGAGCGTTGTCCAGACAACGAACCAGCTCTCAAGCTGCCTTCACTGACTCCCTCGACAACTTACCTGACAGTTCGCTCCCTCTGGCACAGGGGAAAACAATCTGGCTCCGGTATCTTCTCTCCACGGACCGGATAAATTGTACGCGCCAGATGCGGGTTGTCTGATGCCAGTTTCCGCTCCCTATCATCTCAAAAGTCTTCTCGTCTGGCCTCCGCAGTACCCCCGAAAGGCACAGCACCCTCGTTCCCCCGTCAATGTTCGCCCGACAATGGGCCACTGATATTCACCCACAAACCACCAATCACCGCGCCAAGGCCAACCCGTCAACAGCAGTCACCTCCCCACTTGTGGTCACAGACAACGCATTCCATTGTCCCCGGCCCAAGGGTACAAGCCAACGCACCACCTGGGCAGGCCAGGCCGATAGCTCCTGTGGCAATCTGTGGACACCTCTTCTCCTCTCCCTAACCCTGCCACGCACGCTCACCACACCAAAGCCCCGCCGCATTCCATCGCCTGTCAATTTTCGCCCGACAATGGGCCACTGGTTTTCACCCACGATGGGCCACTGGTTTTCACCCACGATGGGCCACTGGTTTTCGGCCACGATGGGCCACTGGTTTTCGGCTACGATGGGCCACTTTTGGCGCAAGGGAAACTCCTGATAAAAAAGTGATAGACGAAGAGTGTTCATTAAGGCTTTCTCAGAGGTCTCGGTGAGTTTGTTCTCTGAGAAAGCCCGACTGTCACAAGTCACATTGTTATCAATGTGAGCACTCACCCCGGTACGTTAACTGAGCAATTGATCGGATCGAAGCACAACGAGCCTTTTCCCTTTTCTAAGTGAAACGTGGGGCTCTTTGACTTGTGTAGAGCGGCATTCATTGTGATAAGACCCGGCTCAAGTACCGTGACCACTAGCTTTCCTGCATTCATCAAGGTTTATTCATGACTCGCGTGAAAAAACTCTGAAATCAGCAAGCCCAAACTGGCTCAAAAAAGCCCACTGAGCGTAACCAGACTGGCAAATCAGCAAAAAAAGAAACAAAAAAAGAATCCGCAGAGCTTTGTTGATCGCTTTGAAC
>JAAEPW010000135.1 GCA_024232355.1 Chloroflexota bacterium
CCCGGGTTTTCAGCACAAGATTACCCTAATGGAGAACACGAAGCCGACGACCCGAAAGATGCACCCAGTTCCGTTGTCTCGGCGAGACCAAGTTGAACAAGAGGTTCAAGAGTACGTAAAGCAAGGAATCTGGGAGCCGGTCAACAAGTCACTATGGCAGCATCAACTGGTGACGGTCCCGAAGCCAGATGGGTCCCCACGGATCACTACCGATCTCTCGCCATTGAACCTGTTTGTGATCCCCGACCGATACCCGCTCCCGCGGATCAAAGAATTGTTCCTAGAACTCCGGGGCGCGTGCATATTTTCGAAGCTAGATCTGCGCAAGGGGTATTTCCACGTGCAACTAGCCGAAGAATGCAGGGATTACATGATGATGATTACACACCAGGGATTGTTTCGGTACAAACGACTGCCCATGCGTCTCACTGACTCTGGCGCAGTGCTCCAACGGCCCGTTGCTCAGACCCTAGCAGGTGTTAAAGGAGCTGTAGCCTACATCGACGATATCCTAATCTATGGGGCGACCAAGGAAGAGCACGACG
>JAAEPW010000136.1 GCA_024232355.1 Chloroflexota bacterium
AGCAAATCAATGTCATCAAATTAAGACTTTGAAAGTCTGCTGTCGAAGATTCTAACGGCCAAATCAGCCTGAAACTGTGCTAAAAGCCGTCGGGCCGAGCACTTTTGAGACTTTCAAAGTCTAATCCGTCCTTAACTTGATTGACATTGGTGAACAAAGTAGATACCAAGAACCAAGCCCACCTAGTCACAACGCGTGTCAGGGTCGGGTGATTAGTGGAGATGACAAGGTCAAACCAGGAAAGTGATTAGGATGGTCAGCGTAGGTATCTTTGCTTTCTAACAATTTTCCAACGCAACAAAAAGCCACTTGCGCAAATTGAATCCATCGACGATCATCGCGTTGACATCTTTGCAGTAAGGTCTCCATCGATTTGCGTTATCAAGGACATTCAGCCAATAATGGGCTGCTTTCTCGCCAGGTTCATCGGTATCAAAGGCCACCAGTACGGACGGGCAAAGGGCCAACCGGGCAATCCATCGTGCACGCCTGGCGCCACTCGTCGAACCTGTTGCCACCGGAGCCACTAGATCGCCGGCTTCCTGAGCAGCGGTGAGGACATCCAGTTCTCCATCTACCAGTAGAGCGGGCTTACCGGCATTTAGAGCCTCGGCGTTGTAAAGTGGGTTGCCACCACCCCAACCCGCAGGCCCGATATATTTGGAA
>JAAEPW010000137.1 GCA_024232355.1 Chloroflexota bacterium
AAGCGCGTTATGACCGAATGCGGTCCGGCCCGTACCTCGAACCCGATGGATGTGACGGCCAATGGGTCGTCATCCCCAGCGATTGGCCCAACAAAGAGGCCAAACGTTTCTGGCAGTCGATTGGCTGCCGCTTTCTGCGCCGCGACAAATCGTGGGTGCGGTCGGTCGCGCTGCCGTACAAGCACAAGACCTATTCACCTCAGCAATGGCTTGTCTCGATCCGCAAACGATTTTTCGAGTTTTACGGCGCGAAACTAACAGAAATGGAGGATGTACAATTATGGAACAAATCGAAGGCATCGTGTCCCGCGTCTTTTTCTTCAACCCGGAAAACCACTATGCGGTGATCAAGATCGAACTCGTTCGCCGTCTGCAAAGCGTGACCGCCGTCGGGATATTACCCGGCATCACTCCCAACCAACGGCTGTGCCTGACGGGGCAATGGATCACTCATCCCAGGTACGGACGGCAGTTCAGGATCGAGAGGTACGAGCAGTCACTGCCGACCACCGTCCGGGGTATCCGCGAGTATCTGGCATCGGGCCAGATCGAGGGTGTTGGCTTGATCAACGCCGCCCGCATCGTCAATCGCTTTGGCGACGACACGGTGCGCGTGCTCGACGAGGAGCCAAAGCGATTGCGCGAGGTCCCCGGCCTCGGCCAAGGACGAGCGGACGCCATCGCCGAATCGTGGAAAAAGCACCACCGTGCCCGGCGAACGATGATATGGCTGCAAGGCCACGGTATCTCTGCCGGACTGGCGGCCAAGATCCACGAGGTCTATGACTGTGAAACGATCCGCATAGTACGGGAAAATCCGTACCGCCTGATCACCGACATTCGGGGCGTGGGCTTTAAAAGAGCTGACCTGATCGCGCGTGAGATCGGAATCGCCCGCGATGCTCCCTCGCGTGTCCAGGCCGGTGTGATTCACACGTTGAAGGAACAGGCCAAGGATGGCAACGTCTTTACACCACTGAACACGCTGGTGAGCAAGGCATCCAGGCTGCTCGCCGTCCCGCCCGATCTGGTGCGCGAGGCAGTGGAAAGTCTGCAAGCTCAAAGCAACGTACACTGTGACGACGGCTCTGCCGTGTATCTGGTATTGTACTATGCAGCCTAGATCGGCGTGGCGCAATGTATGCACACGTTGATGGATACGCCTGCCCCCTGCACGGTGGAATAGAGTTCCG
>JAAEPW010000138.1 GCA_024232355.1 Chloroflexota bacterium
GACAAAAGCGTGTCTACAGATGTGTCCCCATCCCCAGTCTATGTGACGCCCAAACAAGCCAGCGCTCTGGCGCTGACCATCAACGAACTGACGACCAACACTATCAAGTATGCTTTGCAAGAGCACAACACCATATCTATCACCGTTCGCATCGCCCTGGACGACGACACTGTGCAATTGGAGTTTCATGATGACGGGCCGGGCTATCCCGACCAAGTGTTGCGATTGGAACACCATGGCGCAGGCTTTGCCCTGATACAGAACATTGTGTGCAAGAGCTTGCGTGGAACATTATCGTTGCACAACGACCACGGTGCTGTGACCACGATTCGATTCAAAAAATAGAGCCAGGAGAACAGCCTATGTATGGTCACAAAAACATCCAGGTTCTCATCGTCGAAGACGACTATCTGGTCGGCGAAATGATCAAGGGGCTCTTGCAAGATGCCGGCTATAGCATCGCAGGTGAAGCCCTAGACGGCCTGGAAGCGGTCAAAAAAACGCAGTCTCTACAGCCCGACGTCGTGCTGATGGACATCAAGATGCCCGAGATGGATGGCATCGAAGCGGCAAGGCGCATTTACAAGTATTGCCCCACGCCGGTAGTGGTGCTGACAGCTTATGATACACCCGACCTGGTTCAAAAAGCCAGCGAGACCGGCGTGGGAGCCTATCTGATCAAGCCGCCCAATGCTTATGAAATAGATCGCGCTATCACGATAGCTATGGCACGCTTTGAAGACACCATGCGCTTGCTCCACCTGAACGCCCAACTAGAAGAACGCAACGCCGAACTAGATGCCTTTGCACACACCGTAGCTCACGACCTCAAGGCGCCGCTGACCTCATTGATCGGTTATACAGAAGTGTTAGCGACAGACTATGCTGCCATCCTGGACGCAGAGGGATTGCTCCACTTGGAAAAGATCACACACATGGGGTACAAAATAAGCAGCATCACCGACGAACTGCTGCTATTGGCCGAACTGCGCAAGGCTAGAGTCCCCATCGAGCCGGTACACATGCCCAGCGTGGTGGCTGAGGCCCAACAACGACTGGCCTACACGATCCAGCAGCACCAGGCAGACATCATCTTGCCCGACACCTGGCCGGTGGCGCTGGGCTATAGCCCCTGGGTCGAAGAAGTGTGGACCAACTATCTCGGCAATGGGCTCAAACACGGCGGCCGGCCCGACGAGGGACTGTCGCCGCGCCTGGAACTGGGCGCGACGGAACAAGCGAATCGCAAGATCCGCTTTTGGATCACAGACAACGGCCCAGGCA
>JAAEPW010000139.1 GCA_024232355.1 Chloroflexota bacterium
CGTGCCTTTCGCCATTTCGCGTCGTTCGTGCTTCAAATACCCGCGATGATCTGAAACACGAAACTCGCGAAAGGATGCGGAAACCGCGAACTCCCTTTCGTGCCTTTCGCCATTTCGCGTCGTTCGTGCTTCAAATACCCGCGACGATCTGAAACACGAAACTCGCGAAAGGATACGAAACCCGCGAACGCCCTTTCGTGCCTTTCGCCTTTTCGCGTCATTCGTGCTTCAAATATCCGCGACGATCTGAAACACGAAACTCGCGAAAGGATACGGAATCCGCGAAACGCCCTTTTGTGCCTTTCGCCTTTTCGTGTCATTCGTGGTTCAGGATGGGGGGGTGGCGGCGGACAGCTTTTGGTGCAGCGTCAACATTCGCTATACCCCGCGCCCCTGCACGTTGCGCACGTCCCAACCCAACACTTCCAGAAACGGGTCAATGAACTCGGCCCGCACGCGGGCCTCTTTATAGTCGGGTTGTTTGTACTGGTTGGTGGCTGTTTTACGCTGTTGAAAGTCTTGCGTCCGGTTCGGAAGTGTCGCAGGGGGAATCGCTTCCCCCTGCGACCATAACTTGCTCACCGTTCCTCGAACTGGGTGATAGATATATCCTCATACCCTCACGGTTGCGCAAAGACCAGAACATTCAAGTGCTCCCATTTCCCATCGGAATCTCCATAGTAATAGCAAGTTCCTGCAATGTAGCACTTGAATTCGACATCTACCGTGTGTATGCCGGCTGATAGATTGACGAAATCGAAACCTTCAACACTTTGGAAAGTATTGCTACCACTTCCTGGTGGTGACGCTTTATTGACTATACCCAACTCATAAAATGCAAGAGTCCCATCAACCAATACTTTGACATCTACTCGACCATCCACTGAAGAGTGTTGCACTAGACTTCGATGCAGAATTAGTGCAGTGCAGTCAGTCTCGCAGGTAAAGGTCACGGACACACCAGTTGATATGAAATCTGTGGAAGTTGTCGAGATTTTTGAGGGACTATAATCTTCATACCAACTCGGAGCTATCTTGCGGCTGGTTACCGCGCCATCTGCAATCTCTGCCGTCGTGACGCTTTCATTTGTGATCTCGCTGCTGCCCACCGCATTGTCGGCAATTTTCTCACCAGTGATCGAGTCATCTGCAATCTCTGCTGTCGTGACACTTCCACTTATGATCTCGCTGCTGCCCACCGCATTATCAGCGATTTTTTCTTCGGTGATCGAATCATCCGCCACAGTCATCGACCACATCGAAAACGGTACGCTGCCCAAT
The DNA here is from genome assembly GCA_024232355.1 of Chloroflexota bacterium. The sequence continues at coordinate 1,282 of JAAEPW010000139.1, forward strand.
TGCACACGCGGCTCCATCTCGCTATCTGTTCCGATGGTGATGCCCAAATAGAGTTCGTCATAGCCTTGAACCACGCTTGCCAGGCCAGTATTGATACTACCCAACATCACGCTGAACAACCCATCCGAGACGTTGACCGAGTTGCCACCGGTCCAGAACTCTTCCCACGATGGTGCGCCGCCGGTGGGCACGTCATAGACACGGAATTCCATATTCTGCTTGGCAGTGATGGGATTGCCGCTGGCGTCGGCCAGACGGCCCTGGTATGGAATGGTCGAGATTGAAGTAGCTGATGGTGCGTTGGATGGTCCGGCAATCGCGGGCATTGCCAGTGCCAGGATCACCATCAGGATCAGGGTGCCCGGATTAGGCAGTAGCCACTTGCGAACAAAGCTCCAATTCAGGGCAGCGTTAAAGTGTGGCATGGTGATTGTTATTTCTGGAATAGTAAACTGTTTTCTCTTCACGATTGGCCTCCTAAACTGAATGTGATTGCTTGAAAATCTCAATTCCGGCCGCTGACTATTGCCTCGCAAAGCAATAGTCAGTGGCCTGTTCTTACTCGTTGCGCAGTACCAGCGGCAAGTAGATGTACTGATTGTCGGGATACATCTCTATTGGAACCCAGTAGGGTAATGAGACGTTGCCTACGGCGTCCTCAAACATGATGTAGAGTTCATCGTTGTCTTCAAAGTTCCAAATGAGCGTTTCTTGATAAGTGGTTGTCGTGACATTCTCCAGGAACCAAAAGTCTGAAGATAACCAAACCTTGGTGACATCACTCAGGTCATCCTCGGCGCTCAGGCTCAGTGTTGTTGTCATACCATCCAATGCTATGACCTCGCCATAGCCGGTGGGAGGTGTCACATCTACCTGGTATGTGGTGGTAAATGCCGCAGACTCGTTGCCTGCTGCATCGCGCAGTTGAGTATAAAGGGTAGGTGTGGGCACGAGTGTTTGTCCCAATGGCGTGATTTCGTATGTATATTGAACGGGGATCGACAGTTGCGTTGTGTAGGTTACCCAAAGTGCGTCAGTGAACGCGGGAGAGTAACTCACACGCGCGTGACCAACGCCGTTGACATCGGTTGCCGAAAGCACCAGTGTCACTGAAATCGTACTTGGTCCGACCACTTGTTCGATCACACGCGCCGTGCCCTGCGGCGGTGTGGTGTCCACGATCACACTGTCGCCAATCGCTGACGAGATATTCCCCGCGTGGTCACGTGTGCGGACATAGATTGTCTGCAAGCCCTCTTGAGTCAGCGTCACCGGGACTATCGCCGAGTAGGGTTGCCAGACTGCACCGCCAAAGTCCGGCGTCTGACTCACCTGCACCTCTGCCATCCCGCTGCTGTCGTCGGTCACGCTCAAGAAAAGTTCAGTATCCCGCTCTTGTACCACGCGCAATGGGTTGCCCCCTACTCGTAAACCCATCGTGGGCAACAGGTCAACCGGGTCAAAGGCAACCTGCCCACTCGGTGCTGTGGGGTCATAGATAATGTCGTCAAAGAACGTGCCGTGAATGTCTCCCTGGTTATCACGATAGCGAGCATAAACGTAACGCGGCAGGATGTGGTTGCCATACGTCGTCAGTGTCCAGGAGATGGCGCGTTGGTAGGATTGCCAGGTCGCTCCGCCAAAGCCGCCATCGTTACTGAGCATCATACTGTCGGGATCGGGGCCACATAGGCCGAGCGAGACCAGCGGAGAGGATGTAAAGAGCGCGCCATCGTTGACCGAGATGCTGTAGAACTCGCACTCTGGTGGTATCTGTGGCTCTTGTAGCGGTGGTGAGTAGGGAACCAGATCGTGGGCCACACCGCCCCAAAAGCCCAGGTTTGCCACATAGTTGGTGCTGGTCACTTTTTGCATGTGCGATGATTGCCCCAACGACCCATACAGCAGGTAGTTGGACGAAGAGACCGCCGTCGCGCTGGTCGTGGCCGAGGCCATCAAAGACCCCAGTTGGATATAACTGGTGGACGTGGGCACGGTCTCTGGTTCGGCCAGCGCGCCTGCCTGGAACCCACTGAACAGCTTGTACTCGGTACTGACCAAATTGGGCGAGTCCGCCGGTTGTCCCAGCGTGACCCGCATCACGTGGCTCGTAGAAGTGACAATGTCCGCCCCGCCCGGCACAATCGAGTCCCACAAATGAAAGTTCTCCGATTGAGGAAAAGGCACGTTCACGTCAAAGAACACGGTATCAGAGACCACCTGCGACAGGTTGCCCGCCGCGTCGTGTACCTGGAGGTAAATGTCATTACTGCGACGGCCAACGGCAGGAATCTCCCAGTAAAGCTCCACTTCGATGTCTTGCCACTCGGTCCAGGCATAGCCGTTGTTAGAGAGATGCATCTGTGTCACGCCGCTGCCTAGGTCGCTGGCACTTATGCTCAAGTGCACGTTGGTGTTGTGAACGACTGGCTGACCATAGTTGGCCGTCAACGTGACGTTGGGCGGCGCGCCGTCGTAGCGCAGTGCGTAGCCAACCCAGTCCGATTGCAGACCCACGTCGTCCTCACTCTGCAACCGCAGATAGTAGGTCGCTGCATCATCTTCCGCGCAGATGGGGCTGGTACTGGAAAAAGCCTCACTCGTGATCAACGTTGCGCTCGTGCCATTCTCGTCCGGGCCCCAATAACGGTAGACCCCTTGTGTGCCAGACCCTTCATCGTGGGGTGTGGGCCACGAGAAATCGGGCGTGCGTACCTGATTTTGCCACACGCCACTGGCAACCCCATCGTTATTCTGTATGTCGGGTGGGTGTGGACGTGTGCCATCGTATTTGAAGCTAAAGAATGCACCTGCCGGTCCTACATTCCCGGCCCGATCTACTGCCTGTACGCTCAACTCGTAACTGCCGGTGCGCACGGCAAGCGGATCGAAGGATGGTACAGTGTTCAACTGCAACGTCCCGCCCCAGTCCACACGGTAATACCAGATACCCGAATCGTCATCGGTGGCGTCCGCCCAGGTAAAGGCAGGATCGTTCCAATCCTTTTGCCACTGCCCGGAAAGCACGCCGTGGGTCTCTATCACTGCTCCGGGTACAGTTGGTGGTGTGGTGTCAATGCTGAACGTCACCGATTTGACGTCTTCTTGGTTGCCGGTGCCCGCCTTGTCTACAGCATAGTATTCCACCGTGTGCTGCCCACTGCCACTGACGGTCACCGTCTTGTGTCCGCTACTGGTCGATTGCCAACTGCCGCCATCTACCCGATAGTAAAGACGATTCACCCCGGCAGTGTAACGGTTTGCAATTCCGTGCGTGCTGCCACTCTTGCCGGAGCCATTGTCTTGTGCATTGAGCGTCACCTGCACCGCCGAGCCATACCAGCCGTTATCACCCGATGCGCCTGACAGGTTGTGGTTGGTTGTCGGCGCGGCAGTGTCTATGTAGAGATCGATGAAATATTTGTCGCTATCGGGGTTGCGTTGATTACTGGTATCATAGGCCAAAAAGTGAATGCGATTATGCCCGCTAAGGCCATTGCGAGTGTAATTCCAGGATGTGGTACCACTGGCACGTTTTGTGACGTTACCATTGTTACCCCACGCGCTGTAATTGACGTAATTTACACCCTTGTCATCGCTCGCTGTGCCGGAAAATGTCCAGTTCGGATTGTTGCTCTGCACTGCCTGCCCTCGACTGGTAATTGGTGCGGCGTTTGCTTGGGTAAAGGCGATATGAGGCTTTTGATCTGGCGAAGCCGTGCCGTTGTAGATAATCATGGAAACAAACGTGTTCCCAAAGTCTGCCAAAGTTCTTCCCTTTCCGTCAGATCGACCAGGGTCGTTTATATAATAGGTGTTGCCAGAGTAACCTGTCACTACAACATAGTGTTTTCCATTGTTCACACCTACAACTACTGGGTTTCCTTTGTCAAGCTCGGAACGCAGCCGATTCCAGTTTTTGCCAAGTTTTGTCCCCCCAGAAACTTTTGACGAGTAGTTTGCAGCAGTGGCCCATACAATTAAACAACCACCACAGCGCCATACGCCCTGGCTGTCTTGATACAAATACCCACAATGATTTTTCAGCCAGGTATTTAAACTTCCAGGGTCAACATTTACACCAAAGTACTTAAAAATCATAGAGACAGACGTCATCGCACAGCCGTGGCTGGCAATAGTCAAACCTGAGCAGTTCCCAAGTTTATTGCTACCCCACCGTGAGTCTCCTTGCCAGAAAAATGGGACGTTGCTAGGTTGGGCTTGAATTTCATTAAAGTCCAAAGAACGTGCATATCCTAGCGCAGTCAATTCGTCCGTGAGAGGATTGACTGCGTAGCGCACAGGTTGATTGGAGATTTGGTCTACAAAAATCAGTCTATCTTGTTCTTCCCAGCGAATCTCGGTTTGGCCACCATGACCGAGTGCCGGATTAAACACAGCACTTACGTCTACTTGATAACCTTCGCTGGTGTCCTGGGTGACATCCACTATCCATAATTCAGGTTGAGAGGAAATCGAGTAAGCTGAATCAACGCTTTGCCTTACGCGAATGTATGCCAGGTATTTTGAATCTGGAGACCACACAGGGCTAGAGACCCAGGCCCCTACGTCGCCAGATGCAACTACTCTTGCTTCCCCACCACTGGATTGTGACACCCAAATCTTTGTATCACTCATGCCAAGATTGCGAGCAGTGACATAGGCCAACCATTGACCGTCTGGCGATACACGATCCAAATTCTCAAAGTGTATTGTTTCATCATCTGGGTCTGTTTGCGTCGTTTTCCAGGATGGAACACGACTTTGCGCCACCACAGGCCCAGGCACCAGCGACCCCAAGACCACCAGCAACAGTAATAATGTGATCGGTAAACGTACCAATCTTTTTTTCATAATCGGCTCCTTTTGCTGCTAATGCTAAACAATCACTGGCATACTATCCAAACGCGGACTTCGTCGTCACCAACGGTATTGGGACCTGATATGCTACATGAACTTGCTCCAGTGAGACAATCTCCCCAACTAGTTTTATCGGCCTGTCCATTGTCTGTCATATGAAGTTTCCACCCAAAAACAATTGTTTTCCCAGACGGGCAGGTCGCCGTCGCATCTGTATTCCCTAAAGCTGTTACCTGTTCCCACGTCTGGAATACCACCGGCCCCATCAATGTAGTTGTACCACTCACTTCAAGTCCATTTTGAAGATCAAGTTTTGTGGATGTTATTGCACCGTCCACGATATTGGCTGTCGTAACCGCATTGGGGGCCAAGTCGATTGAAGCAACTGTCCCATCTACAATTTCATCTGTGCTAATACTCCCGCTTATGATCTCACTGCTGCCCACCGCATTGTCAGCGATCTTTTCGCTAGTGATCGAGTCATCCGCAACAGTCATCGACCACATCGAAAACGGCACACTGCCCAACTGCACGCGAGGTTCCATCTCGCTGTCGGTGCCAATGGTGATGCTCAGGTAGAGTTCGTCATAACCCTGTACCACGCTTGCCAGCCCCGTATTGATGCTGCCCAACATCACACTGAACAGCCCATCCGAGACATTGACCGAGTTGCCGCCGGTCCAGAACTCTTCCCACAGCGGCGTGCCGCTAACGGGCGCGTCATAGACGCGGAATTCCATATTCTGTTTTGCGGTGATGGGAGTGCCGCCAGCATCGGCCAGGCGGCCCTGGTAGGGGATTGTCGAGATCGAAGTGGCGGTAGGGGCGCGCAGCGGTGCGGCAATGCCAGGGAATGCATACAGCAGGATGAGTACCAGCACCACTGAGCCAAGGTTGGGCGCTAATTGACGAGCTACCCATCGCAGCCACCCAGGGCGAATCAAGCGTGTTGGACTTTGGGCCGAGTTGATTTTACGTCGCTCGGCGCGGTGACGATCGATCGTCTCGCATAGTTCAGTCATCAAACTCTTTTGTGTTTGCATTTTGATTTATATCCTCCGTTTGAAAATATTTGGGCGGTAGCGCCAAGTATCTCTACTATCAACCACATAGTTTGTTATGGAATGATAGACTAGGCAACCTGCCCCTTTGGAGCCTACATATATCTGCTCAAATGGGAAAGCCATTTAATTACACCTGATGTTATCGGCACTGGGTCCGTTCAATGGGATTTTGGCGCAGAGCGCCGAATCATATCAACAGAACCGCGAAAAGCATCTCAATTGCCAAAATCGCAAGACAATTTGGTCGAAAAGCCGACTTGGGCCTGTGCACAAAGCAATCCCACCCAACGGACCCAGTGCCATGTTATCCTTGCGAAGCTTATTCTCTATAGTATGCTTCGCAAGGGTTAGGTCATATTAGTTTCCAATAGCAATCCACCTGAATCCAATATGCCCACTTACAGGCACCGACATCCGCACATACCCGGTATTGTTACCTGCTACTTTGGACACCTGGACATAAACACCTACGGGTTGGTTCGTACCTTCCACAACAGCGAAAAAAGTTGCGTGTTGATTAGGGAAAGTGTACCCAAGTGGAATATTAAATTCTGTGCTGTTATCCCCAACAACGACATAACTGCCGGTTTTCAAGATATAATTTGCACCAGGACCTTGCAAAAGAGAAGGAGCTTTAACTTGTGTAACTGCTCCATTTGTAATTTCACTACTCCCCACCGAGTTAGCTGCAAGATCATCATTAGTAAGCGAATTATCAGCCACTTCACTACTCCCCACCGAGTTAGCTGCAAGATCATCATCAGTGAGCGAATTATCAACTACTTCACTACTTCCAACCGCGCCATCAACAATCTTCGCCGCAGTCACTGCATTATCTGCTATCTTTGCCGTCGTCACACTCCCATCCGTCACCGTTAGCGAAATCATCGAAAAAGGCACACTGCCCAACTGCACGCGCGGTTCCATCTCGCTGTCGGTGCCAATGGTGATGCCCAGGTAGAGTTCGTCATAACCCTGCACCACGCTTGCCAGTCCCGTGTTGATGCTGCCCAACATCACGCTGAACAACCCATCCGAGACATTGACCGAGTTACCGCCGGTCCAGAACTCTTCCCACAGCGGCGTGCCGCCAACGGGCGCATCATAGACGCGGAATTCCATATTCTGTTTTGCGGTGATGGGGTTGCCGCCAGCATCGGCCAGGCGGCCCTGGTAGGGGATTGTCGAGATCGAAGTCGCCGAGGGCGCGCTGGATGGACCGGCGATCGTTGGCACTGCCAGCGCCAGAATCACCATCAAGATCAGAGTTCCAGGATTTGGGATCAGCCACTTTTGAACAAAATCCCAAACTTGACGCAACTTTGGCCGTGGTATGTCAATACCAATGTGTATCTTTTCCATTTTGCCGTAGCCTCCTGTAAATATATCTCCTGGGGAAGCCTTCACCGGCTTCCAAATTTTAGGTGAAATCAGGTCACTTTAGTTTCGTTACTGAACAGGTAGGTGTTTGCCAACTTACGAGTTCATCAGACTCAAGCACCTCCTCCACTCATTCTGCCCTATATCATATCACTTTTCAATTCAACGCGCATCGGAGAAAAGGCTTGTTGCCCCTATGAAAAAAGACCGCTTTCAGAGCGGTCTTTACTGTGTAATTATACATAGTGAACTGTGCAGAATTACATACCCAGTCAGTCGGCCTCCAGCGGGCAACCCCAAAAGCGAGACGCCCTCCTGCCCAAACCACCACGGCAAGAGAGCGCCCCAAACTACACGTACCGTAGCATTCCTATAGCGCCGTCGCCGCATACACCCAGCGCCGCCCGTTCACAGCGGCGCGAGTCCACCCCAATTATACCCACCAACCCCCATCACGCAACCCCAAAAGCGAGACGCCCTCCTGCCCAAATCCCCGCCGCGCCGGGACGTCGTAGCCAAAGAGGCAAGCAGGGATGATTGCCGTTACGGCGTCGGTTGAATTTGCGGTCTGGCCCAAACGATGCTATACTAACGTAACGGTTGCGCAATCCAAAGGCACATGTTTCATTAAGGATCAAATTTGAATAGATGCAAAGCCAACTGAACAGCCACCAAGCCAGACAGGCAAATAACAGTCCCAGCAAATGGACCATGTTGATCGAAAATCAAG
>JAAEPW010000140.1 GCA_024232355.1 Chloroflexota bacterium
CTTCTCGTCCCATCACCCGCACTCACCACACCAAAGCCACACAACGCCCAGCCCCCAACTCCCCCCGCCGCATTCCATCGCTCTTGCACGAGGTTCATCACCAGGGTTCTCACGGGGGGAAAGCGATGAGATCCGAGGGATCGTTCCTCTGTTTCGGCGGTGGCGAGCGATGGGGCGGGGACGAGGGTTATCACCCACAAATCGCCAATCACCGCAACAAGACCAGCTCATCAGCAGCAATCACCTCCCCGCTTGTGGTCACAGACAACACCACATCCCACCGCCCCTGGACCAAGGGAAACAAACCAATGACACCACCTGGCCAGAACAGGGGAAGACGGCGAGGAAGCGGACTAGGGTCGCGTCGGTGGCGGAGGCATGAGTAGGTCAGATCGATAGGTCCTGTGGCAATCTGTAGATACACTCCCCACATCGTCGTTGGAGACAATAGGGCGGGCCGATAGACCTTGTGGCAATCTGTGGACACACTAACAGCAATCCCGATCTCCATCGGCAGAGTGCCCCCACCGCCAACTCCCCGCGCCGCATTCCACCGCTTTGCCCAAGGTTCATTACCAGGGTTTCTCACGGAGGAAAGCAAGGCAATCCGAGGTATCGGCCCTCTGCTTTAACGGTGGCGAGCAATGAGGCGCGTGGGAGGGGAGGAGCAAAACCAGGATCAAAGAGCACGGCCGATCACGTGCATACGCAATTTGCTCTGTATAGCACAGCGAAAAAATTGATGTTTCGCTGCGGTATTGTCGGACGGGTAGCACCACAAGGAACCGTGGTCAGCCCAACCATTGTTTTTTGAGCTCCAAGAAGGCCAGGGAAGGCCGTCCGGGGCGTTTTGGCAAGATCGGCGGTTTGGGCACTTTGTACCAGAGCAACTCGCTAACGGACCACAAATGGTCGGTAATGCCAGCAGCAATAGCGGGAGTGCGCTTGAGCCAGCGTCGACGCTGATTCGGCAGCAGGAGTTCAACACGCAAACTGTTATGATAGGTGCAGAAATTGTAGACCGTCCCAACCAAATAGACGCCTGCGTGCAAGGTGGGAAGTTGTTTCACCAGAGCGCGGCTGCGGCGTACCAACGAGGCCAAGCGCGAGCGAAAGGTCGCGTTGAGACGCTCGATGTATGCCGTGTTGATGACGCCGTCTCCTTGCGACGTGCGAATGAGAGCTTGGATTTGTGCCGCTGTGCCCTGGTAAATATGCTTCACCGCACCAACTACCCGTTTGCCGGAATACTGTTTGATGACTTGCGCGATCTGGATACCATCCCATGGTCTCAAGCGGGGACGTCCAGTGTTGCTGGTGCGGATAGGCTCGCGAAATGCACTTCGGATGGCTGTCAGATAGGTCTTCAACCCGTCAACGCACAACAACAAGGGACGACACAGCGCGCAGGCCCGAACACGTTGCAGCAATGCCTTGATCAATGTCTTATCTCGCCGTGTCCCTATCTCTGCTCCCAACCACAATCGGGTTCCCACCTGGATTGCCATTGCCAACCACATGACCATTCCTTGAGCTTTCACCCAGATCTCATCGGCCTGCACCTGCACCAGGTCGCGTGGTTGTTCCACCAGATGCTCATGCACCTCTTGACAATGGCCTCCTGTTTGTTCTTGCACGCGTTTCACAGTGCGTTCATCCCACCCAAAGGCTAATGGCACTAACATTTCATTTCAAGCCGCAGTCATTTGTTCAATGAGGCGCTGCCGTGCCTCGGCTCGGGAACCTTTCAAATTTGGATAGGTGACAGGCCGTCTGCGTACAGCCCGAGGTTCGATGCGGAATCGTGGGCGCTTGGGCAAAGTGAACTTGGCGAGACGGATCAACAATCTATGTACAGCTCGGGTAGCCCCAGAACGATGAGCCAGCAACGTATCACGAACGCGACGCCAGCATCGAGTGAAGCTCAGTGTCAAGGGAGAAAGGTTGGCTTGAATAGCAGCACGAGTCATGTACCCACGAACAATGTTGTAAGCCAACAAACCAGCCCAGAGTTCTTTGCGCACCATATCAACGGACTTGGCAGTGAGCAGATCCATATCGAGTGTGGATTTGACGTAACGCAGATTGAGTTCGACGTGCCAGTGAAAATCGAAGAGTTTGACCAACTCTTCGAGGGTATAGACCTCAGCGTCGAGCAAAGAGGTGAAGAGATACAAGTCTATGGGACGAAACCCATCACGTTGGATACGCACGTAGATCAAACGACCTGTAATAGGACTAGAATCCATACCTTCGTGCAGTTGGTCATACTTGCTAGGTTTCCAAGTCACGGCCATATCTTCACCAGACTTCATCTTGCGCTTGGCTAGAGCCTTGGCACGACGATATGTCATCCGAACATTCACGTCGGCTTGGTAATGCCGTGCTGCTTGCGCGACGTTGAATACTCCAAAGTTACGATCACCAGTGTAAACATAGTTGGGGGGAGATTGTGCTAGAACGGATACTGTCAATTCTTGTTCACTCTTGTGCAAAGAACCTTCTGCCGCTCCCAACACCGCTCCACTAGGCAAGTCGAACGCAACGACAAGACGCATCACGACCCAATACGTCTTTCCATATTGATTCCCGTGCCGACCATAGTGGTCTACCAATTCTTGTTCTGGCCGAAGCAGGAGGGTGGTGCCATCCAGTACCCCAACGGAATGTCCCAGCCACAATCCATCTTCTCCAAGCCACTGTCTCGTCACAGACGCAGTGTGTGTCAACGCACCTTTCAATACCGACAATGGCAATCGCTGACGACCTTTGCAATACGCAGATGTGCTTTCCGACTTGATGCGCTCTGACAAGGGAATCTCGTGCCTGTTATCAAGGTGATCTACGGCTCCGCCAGCAATATGACTCAATGCTGCATCGCAGGCATGGTCGCTATTCAGTCGTTGGAAGATCAAGCCCCACACGACCACCAATGGTGTGAACAGGCGTTCATAGAACTTCTTTTTCGAGTCACGAATCAGTTGTCGAACAACTTGCACCGGCAGCAGTTCTGTGAACACGGGCAACAGTTGTTCAATTGTGGGTTGTTCTTGTGATTGGATTTGTGCCGTCATATTTGCCTCCATCAAGAGTTTGGTCTATACGATGGAGAAAGTGTATCCTATTTTGGATAATTTGTCAGGTAATCTCACACAAATGTTAGTGCCATTAACCCAA
>JAAEPW010000141.1 GCA_024232355.1 Chloroflexota bacterium
TCGCGAGTAAAGAACGATGGTGAGCCCGACGATGACGGATGCAATGCCAACGACCGCCACGCCGACAACGACGACCGCGTCGACGTCGCAAGGAACCGCTGCCGTCGCTGGTGCGCTAACGAGGATGCGTTTCCCGGAGCCGTCCGCCTACTGGAGCGTCCCAGGAGATCAACCGAATTTCCGGACGTGGTGGACAACGCTGGAGAACTACCTCTATTGGCTGGATCGCCATGCGTCGCTGACGGACCCACTCACAGACGAGGACAAGAACCGGCTAGTTTATTCTTTACTAGGCCCGGAGGGGACCTCTCGTTTTGCTAGTAATCCAATGGCTAGTAGGATGGGTCAGGCCTCGTTTGCTGAGTTTTCTGAGGTGGTAACAGCGTTTTTCCAGCCCCCAGTCAACCCCCTTCGTGCACATTTTGATTTCTTGCGCAGACATCAGCAGGAGGGTGAAACTGCCGCCAAATTTGTGGGTGCTTTACGGACTTTACTAATTGACTGCGACATTAGGGACGCCGGGGAGTATCAGCGTTCGCTGGCTAAGCAA
>JAAEPW010000142.1 GCA_024232355.1 Chloroflexota bacterium
AGTTGAATGGGATTACGATGTAGCCGCGCTTTCCATAGCGCGTAAGGCCCTGCGAGGTATGGAAACCTCGGCTACAAGCCCCTTTTTGAGCCACAATTGGCTGACTATCCAGAAATCCCACCCAACTGAACCAGTACCTGCCAAATAAATTTGAAATTAATTATTTCAATTATACAAGACCACTATTGAAAGGATGTTACAGTCACGTTACAGGCCAGTTACTGAAGGTAAAACATATTTAAGAAAAACCGGTTACTACTCAGCCAGCGCTCCAGCCCCCGTCTCGGGGGCGGTTTGTGCGACAAACATCTGCGCAGAATGAGATGCTCTTGCCAGAATCGCCCTCGGGGACGAGGGCTAAGAGCCTGAAACATCCAATTCTGTAGCCGACTGAGTAGTAACAAAAAATCGCACTATTTGCGTGATTTTGTTCGCATATTTTGACCGTTTTACTGTTCCAGGGATACTAGGTATTCCACGATTCGACAATAGTTCCAGGCTCCTCTGGTATTTCACCCATCACAAGCGCTAATGCTTCTACTTCGTCGCGTAACCGTTTGATTCGTCGTTCTCGTCGTCTATGTTTGTTCGCGCTATAAAAGCGCCAGCACGCATAGGCACCAATAGCAAGAACTGTGCATAGAGGAATCAACAGCCAGATTGGATATTGGGGTGCTACAATAACTGGGGTTGTTGCAGCGTATTCGACAAGTTGTGGAGGGGTTTGAATGGTATCGAACGGTTTATTCCTAGATGTTTCTGTTCTGCCTACCAATAGAGCTGCCACGGCAAAAGATGACGTGACATCAAAAGGTGTCGTGATTATACTGGTGAACACTCCTGTTTCTCGCGTACTCCAGGTAGGTGTAACCACCCTAATCTCGCCAGGGCCGTAGATTTGCAGCCTAGGTATATCATACTCTGGTTGCCAATTCCCAACGGTCACGATCACGTGTACCGGTTGTCTTGGTTGGGTCATTTCGGTTGGTGTTACGACCATCGCAAGTGTCGGCAATGCAGTCATCTCGAACTGACCTGTCGTAGGCTGCACGTGCAAGTCTGGCACATGGCTCTGTGCTGTCAATGTCAGGGTATATGTACCTTTCTCGAACCAATCAGACGGCACAGTGGTTGTGAGCAGATCAATTGTCTCGTCCACTGCCAATTCTAGCGGAGCCAAGGTGTTTGTCACACCGTTGATCGTTGCCGTAACTGTAAAGAGAGTTGGATCAGTCACGGGTGTACCCCCAGCCGAAATCCCTGCGTGTATCGCTACGGCCTTTCCCAATGACAGTGTTCCCTCTGGCATATGTAAATGCAATGCCAGGTCAGCGACTCCTTTACCAGTCTGTCGGTAGTACGCCAGTCCATTTCCCTCTAGGTGTATGCTCCACTCTCCGGCTTTGGGTTGGAATAACGTGTACTCTGTATCTGCTATGATTGGCATTACTACTTGGCCTGCATGGAGAAAGGTCACGGTCAGGGGGGAATCGGGCAAAATCTGATAGCGTGTCCAGGTATGAAACTCGTGGATCCTCAGAGGAATGGTCTCCTCACCCGCTATCTCTATGGGTGTCAAGCCGGTCAACAGGGCGCCAAGTCCTAGATCGTGGAGGACAGTACTGTACACATGATCCGGATGAGTCGAGGTCAAACCAAACTGGTACGTAGAGATAAGGTTGTCGGCCAGAAATTCTTGCCATTTCTGATCTCCTACGCTAAACGTCAAGATGTGTACGAATATGCCACGGGATTGTAAATCTTGCAAGGTGTCTTGAACTGCCCCCTGACTTTTTCGAGCGTTATATCTCTCAAAGATACCATCGGTGATCATGATGATGTCACAACGACGAACGTCTGGCGAACAATCAGTGGTGAGCATGTTTGAGGCTGTATTTAGGGCGCGTGTAAAGTCTGTTCCTCCCGTTTGTCTCACTGCGCGGATCTCGGCAAAATCTGCCTTTGACCAATCCAGAACTGGTGTCAGTGGCATCAGCGTCTCGGTAGAGCCGGCAAAGCTGATTGCGCCCACACGTTGGTTGGCACTGGTGGGACTGATACTGAGGGCATGGATCACAAAGTGGGTTAAGCGTAGCCGGATATGTACAGGATCGGTAGGGCGTTTGTCCAGTGTTCCCTCACCTGTACTCACCGATTGGCTGTTATCAATCAAAAAGACCATGTCGTGGGGTAGGGGAGGTTGAGCTTGGACTGGAGAAACTGCAAAAAAGAATAGCACCAGGATTAGGCTGAACCCAGCAGTTGCAAGAAAGCGCGTGTGTATTTTGATTAGTGATACGTCTCTACCGCACAATATGGGAAAAAACGATTGTCCTAACTCCACAGTGATGTACTCCACTATGTTATTACCGTGCGGTGATGGTCATTTGTGGCAGCTCGAGGTCGGCTCCCGGCAAATGATACATTTGCACAGCCAAAGTGGCAGTAACCGGGTTGGCTATGCCACTCTACTGGATACGGGTGATCGGACACTGGCTGGCGGTTGTTGAGTGATGGGTTCCTCAGCCAATATATCTTCTTGCAAGATCTTTTGGGCCTCAGACGCAATGCGCCCCATATCCATAAAAACCAGAGCTAGCTTGGCGTCGGGGTTGGCCAATGTGACCAAGATCGCTTCATTGCCAACGGACGTCAGAAAGACGTATCCGGTGCCGTCTCCCTCGACGTATACCTGCTTGACTCGCCCCGCCAGCAGTTCTCGCGCAATGCGCTCGCCCAGGGTAAGCACGGCTGCCGACATGGCACCAATTTCTTGCTCGTCAGTTCCAGTGGGCAAAGCTGATGCCAGAACCAATCCTTCAGGGCTGACGATAGCCGAGGCTTCGATATTAGGTGTAAGTCCTTGTACTTGGCGCAGCAATCTGCCTAGTCTTTGGATTCGATCGTCGATGCTAACCATTTGAGTGTCCTCCTCAAGGGTGAATGTTGTTGGTTCTCTTGTTCAGTCGTGGGAACCATTTCTCGTTCTAACGCAGTCATCACATCTCTTTCCAGTGTCAACAACTCGGCCTCGATCTCTTCGAGATCCTCAAGGTCCTCGATCTCTTCAAGTTGGCGAGGGTCTTGTAGTCTGGCGCGAATGGCGGTTACGCGCTTTTGGTAAAAACCCATGTCCAATGAGTTGAGTTTGGCTCGCAAATCATCCTGGCGATCTTCCAGTACCTCAGATATGGGCTTGTCACTGACCAATCTGCGCAAATGTTCGATGGACGTGGCAGCCTCGCTCCACTTTCCCACTCCAGACGTAGTGATCTCCATTATCTCGGCCACATGACTCTCGAGCGAATCTACGTCGTGCAAGACCAGGGCCAGGTTTGCGTCGGTGGAGGCGGTGGTTAATAGAACTGCTTCCTTGCCGATAGACCGTAGAATGGCATATCCTCCTTCTCCTTCGACGTATGCCTGGCGCATATCGGATCTCAGTTGTTCCAAAGCGACACGCTGCCCCAACAAGGCGATAGGTGCAGCCATCGCTGCTACACTTTCTGCCTCCACGTTGCTTGGTAGTGCCGAGGCCCACAGTTGACCACCTGGGCTGATCAAGGCCAGAGCTGTGATATAAGGTCGTCGATGGATAACTTGTTGCAACAGACCCTCTAAAGAATTCTCCAGAGGTGCTTTGGTATCTTCCTTGCTGTAGATAACCCGTAATAATTTGTTCAAAAAGTTACCCTTTTGAGATTCGTTCATCGTTATTTCCTCCCATTCTTTCCTAGCCGGTTGCCAGATGGGGAGCTATTGTTTCCAAGGCGGACAGCACACTGTTTCGGTCGTGAGCGACGCAGCCAGGAGGGGGCAACAGCGCGACTGCGTTTCCCGCTTGACCAGGTCCCACCAAGTTCAATGCTTTTCCTACTTTTGCGGGGGATAGCGCGCCAGGCATATCCTGCTTGTTGGCAATGACAAACATCGGAACACCATTCGCGCGGGCAGTAAAAAAATCAAACATCTGGCAGGCTTCGTCAAAACACTTGGGATCGCTGCTGTCTACCAGCATTGCTATACCGTGACATTCGATGATGAGCGTCTCCCACATGAAGGAAAACCGCCGTTGTCCTGGTGTACCAACCAAGTGCAGAGAAAGGCCATTGGATAATGTGATCCGGCCAAAGTCCATTGCCACCGTCGTCTGCTGCGGTGCTTGATGGCCCATGCCTGTATCTACATCGGTGTTCACGCCGCGAATTTCGTTAACAGTATTAATGAGCGCCGTCTTGCCGACGTTGAACGGTCCAGTGATAACCAATTTTGTGTATGCCATAATTCATCGCTTTCCTATAGGGCTCTAGATCTATTGTTCTCTCGTTTGGTTAAATCTATTTTGTATTGAATGCTCACTTTTCAATCCCTTTCTAGTTGAAATCCAATTGTTCCAAAAAATGAATACCACAAACAGTGCAGTGACCCTTGATCACGCGGCGCCCATTGGATAGGTTGACTTGATGTGCTCCTTTAATATGACGATGGGTACGGCAAATCAAACAGTAGGCGGTATACGCTCGTTCTTGTTTCTCCATTTCGTCTTTGTCTTGAATGGTCTCAAGGTCAGCTTGCTGGAAAACTGTTTCTACCTTTTCTTTTTCGTCAAGTTGGACAGTCGATTGCGTATTGGTGGACTGAATCTTGTCAGCTCTGTTTTGATCATTATTCTGCTGGATGGTGTGTTGCTGGGTGATCGTGTGCGCCAGTTTTCCATTCGAGTTATTCTTACAGAGAGATTCTTGTATATTTGTTTTTGCTTGGATAGATGAATAAGTCAGGTCGTCGTCGGCAAGTGGTTGTAGGGGAGAGATGTCAAAGTTGTCCTGTGTCTCGAATGCTCGAGTACAAGATTTGGATTCGGATTCCTGGGAAATGATAACTTGCCCACGGAGAAGGCCCCCGGCCTCAACGTAGATAGCTTGAGCATGGATATCGCCCCAAACCTTGCCGCTGGAGCGGATGATCACTTGTTCAGCGCAAATGTTGCCGATAATGACCCCTTGCACGACGACGCGCCCAGCTGTGACATTGGCGCTTACTAGCCCTTTGCTATCAATAAAGACGGTGTCAGTAACTTGTAGATCACCTTTAAAATTCCCATGGATGGACAAGGATCGATCTGTAACCAAGTGCCCCATCAATGTGGCTCCCAGATCGACTATTGTGTTCGATGTGTACTCTGGTTTCTTGCCCATAGTTTCCACTCCCCAAGGTCTTGAAAAATCGTCTCCCAGAGAGAAAAATGAAATGATGTTCAGGGCAGACAGGGTAGGGTTGGGCACTATTGTGGAGAGAGGCCAATAATCGTTGGCAAAAGTATGTTGGAAAAAGGACCCATCGTAGCACTTGCCATTGAAAGCGAGTTGATGAATAGCAGAGCCTTTGCCAATATTGGCAAAGGCTCTGCCTGCATCTAGATTCTGACCGGCCACGTGAATAGTTTTTCTAGCAAGAGCAATGCTCCAAATACAAACAACCCCGTAGATATACGTTGCCACTTTTCTCGTAGTGTTGTGCCTATACGTTTACCTTGTTCATCATGATCCTGTAATTCATCCAAGTTCTCACTAGCAGCCTCATCTTGCGGGACATGCTCTTCAGGAGGAGCCTGGACGGCTGGGAGTTCATCCCATTGCTCTGGCATGTAGAGTCGGTGGGCAGCCCTCATTTCATCCAACGTAGTCTGGGTCTGCTCTAACAAGTAACGGCTCTCAATGTATCTATTCACCCGCCTGACGACGTCATTCAGCAGCGTCGTTTCCTCGCTAATAAAATCGCGCTCCCGAGTGTAAGCGATACATATCCGTCCCACTGCTTCACCATCAATGCGTAGGTTCTCTACGATCTGAGATGGCATGTCCATTGCCTGGCTCTTGCCATAGATCTGGCCTCTGAATTCCATGGCAGCTATGCACAGGTCTTGATACTGCATCGCCGATGGGATGCGCTCCGCTACCCATTGCAGAAATTCGGGTAACTGTGGGGTTTCTTCTATCTTTTGTCCCAGGTCGTTCAGGCACCTGATTTGCTTGGTGCGTTTGTCCAAGAGGAACTCGGCCTGCTTTTGTTCGGTGATATCAGTTGCCACGTTGGATAGGTAGAGCGGGGTTCCGCTCTCATCACGGATCAAAAAGATGCTCTGCATCGTCGGAGTCACTTTGCCCTGGGCCGAGAGGTACGCCAACTCACCTACCCAATGACCGGTCTGCATAACCGTGGGCAGAATCTCGTTCTGCACACGGTCCCGCAACTCTTCAGGGTAATAGATCGTGATGGGTTTGCCAAAGGTGTCTTCGGGTTTGGTTACGCCGAGGAGAGTAGAGAGTGCGGGATTGGCATAGATGACAATGTGATCTTGAAGCGTAAACCAAGAGACACCCTCAGACGCCTTGGCGAACTGACGGAAGGCATTGGCCTCTTCTAGCAGTCGGGTGCTTTCCATCGCCATAGCGATCTGGCTGGTCAAGTTCAGGAGCACGATTTCGTCCTCCCGGGTGAGATCGCCAGGGGCATCGCTGTGTACGTCCAGCACACCTAGCACTCGATCTCGCAGCTTGATGGGCATAGCCAATTCGCTTTTGGTATCAGGCAAGTTGGGGTGGGGCGTCCACTGGGATTCCTGGAATACATCGGCGATCAAGACGGGTTGACCGGTGGTTGCCGCTGTGTTGACGACACCTGTTGCAGGGAGCGATGTAGAATCGGCAGATTGTGTTTGATCTCCAGCTTGTGTACGCTCCTTGACGAGTACAATGGCGTCCAGCTTGGGATCATAACAAAAGAGACGTACGTAGCGGTAGCCGAATTGCCCTTTGACCAGGGTCACAACGCGTTGGTAAAGTTGATCCATAGTAGGAGCCGCCGCGATCTCTTGAGCCACCTCGGTGGTGAGTTGTACCTGACGGGCGCGGTGCTCGTATATTCCCGCCCGTTTTTGCTCCAGTTGCTTACGCTCAGATATATCACGGATGACGGTAACTATGTTGTGGGTCTGGTCTGCCTCATCTTGTACGGCATACATAGTCAGATGGGCATCGAACAGGGTGCCATCCTTGCGTTTTTGCTGGATCTCACCATTCCATTTGCCATTTACGGCTTGGGCAAGTACCTGGTTGGCGAGGACAGATGCATTCTCTTCGGGCCAGAGGTTCGACAATGGCAAGCCGTTCATCTCTTGGCCCGCATAGTCGTACCCAAAAATCTCATAGCAGGCACGATTGCTATAAGTTTGAGCACCGTCGATGTCACTGATAAAGATGGCATCTAGAGCATTCTCTGCCAACACACGAAAGACATCCTCTGATTCCTTGGTCTGCTCAGTTTTGATGATTTGCTCTACCGGCTCTTCTAGAGGTGTGGGCACATCTTCCTGAGCGGCCGGAGAATCTGACAGTTCAGAAAACAGATCCTCAAATCGAACTTTGAACTTTTTATCCTCATCCATGGTTCATCAACTCCTTTGCAAATGCACGGTACTGTTGAGCGCCTCGGGTATCTGGTGCATAGAGTGTGATTGGTTGATGAAACACCGGGCTCTCTTTCAACTTTGTATCTACTTCAATAACGGTTTGGAAAAGAACTGTGCGCATTTCTCTCTGCATTTGATCGAACATGATACGACATATTCTGTTGCGACGATCATACATTGTCACCAACGCACGGTAGATCAGTCGTGGGTTGGTTCTTTTGCGTATTAGTTTGACTAATTCCATAGTCTGACGCAACGAGTGCGCAGCATAATATTCACACTGGACAGGAACAACGAGCAGGTCTGCTGCGGTCAGAGCATTGAGCGTTAGCACGTCGAGGGAAGCTGGGCTATCGATAATCACGACGTCGTATAGATTTTCATCCATAGCATCCAGGCCGCGTTTTAAGAGAAATTCATAGTTCTGCCGTTTATAGAGAATTTTATTGAGGAGTGCCAATCCTCGTTGGGCGGGAACGATATCTAAACCGAATACGCCACTTTCACGACTAGCGCTCACCACTGAAACATTTCCTAGTAGCACATTATCCACTGTACGGGGTAATTTATTTGGCTCCAACCCAAACGAGAGGGTGAGGTTAGTCTGCGGATCCATATCAATGAGGAGAACCATTTTCCCCATCTCGGCCAAGCAGGCCCCCAAAGACAGGCATGTGGTAGTTTTTGCTACTCCTCCCTTTTGATTGTTGACGGCAATAGTGATAGTCATACTCGAACGCCTTTCTTTTTTTTTGCCAAGTTTATGGCACTGTACTTATTGTAAATGGCTTTGGACAAATGGACGTTACAACAACGTTACAAGCTGGTTGCTGAAAACAGGAGAAAAGTTAAGGTATCGTAAAGTCATTTTAAAACAATTCCTAAGGACAAGTCTCGTAATCAGCACCCAAGATCAGGCGAAAACCAAAGGTAGTAGAATCGTCTGGTTGATGGATCACTTGGCTATCAGAAATATTGAACATTTGTTGCAAATAACCCGCTCCGGTACCCTTGACACTCTCGCCAAAGATGATCAATTGACTCTCGGCATAGTCTCTTCGATCCGCTTTGCCAACCTCTCCTGGAAAACCGGCTCGATACAGACGGTCCACCGCCAGCCATCCCCATCCATCGTTCGGCGTCCCATTCCAGATTTCGATGGGCATATAGACACGGCTCAAGCGGGCCTCGGGTGGGGGAGCCATCGCCTCCGCTACGATCGCTTGAACCTCTTCTGGCTTGGGGAGGAAAACAGCCCCTCCGTATGGTGTCGTCCACGGCATCACGGCCCCTGCACCGATGTTGTAAAAGCGCACGTTGAGATCATCCATTGTCAGAGCAATCTGCGCCAGTTCCAGAATATCTGGGAGCGTTAGATTCGTATCTACCATATCCTGCCCTTGTTGCCACATGGCTGGAGCACGGGTGAGCATTCCGGCTCCCTTTGCTTTGTGCCAGAGTGCCTGAAGCACTTGCTGCTGGCGTCGTTCGCGGGAAAAGACGCTGGTAGTTTTTCTCGAACGAGCATACCAAAGAGCGGTCTCACCATCCATATGATGTATGCCCGGCTCCATAGTCAGAATAGGATATTCTCCATTCTCATCGGGATAAGGCCAATGGTCGCTCAGGCGACAGTGAACGGGTATGTCTACTCCGTCCGATATGTCCACGATACCGATCAAACCGTCAAAATTGGTGCGGGCGTAATAGTCCATTCGGATGCCCAGATTGTAGAGCAGAGTGTCTCGCAACAACGCGGGACCTCCTCCTTCATAATCGTAGGCCTCCCCGTAAAAATCGGCAAAGTTGATTCGGCTCATCCAGAGAGAGGGGATGTAGACGTATAGATCACGTGGAACAGAAATAATGGATACGGTTCCGCTCTCGCGCTGGACAGAGACAACCTGAACGACGTCCGTATGCCATTCTGACCAATCCTCACGCCGGTCACTGCCCAGAACGACAATGTTGACAGCATCAGCGGCCACTGGAACGGGCTGAACGGGAGCCGGAATCATCAGTGTCGTAGAAGGTACGTACGTACTTGGCCCTGGAATAGGAAAGGCTTCTGGAACGACGAGACCGACGGGTACAGGAGTAGGCACAGGAGTGGGTGTTGGTAGTGGG
The DNA here is from genome assembly GCA_024232355.1 of Chloroflexota bacterium. Next base: position 9,599 of record JAAEPW010000142.1, read on the forward strand.
GTAGGAGTGGGAAAAGGTTCATCCGTTGCATCAAGAATCGCAGTGGGAACTGCCGAAATAGTAGGCAAGCTAGTGGGTGTTGGAGAAGGAGAGTCAGGAGGGGCCAAGGCCAAAACATCCCCTGGAGATCCGGATGGCAGAGAAAAATCAGCCATAACCGTTGGCTGGGGGGCACTGGCAAAAGCAGATGATCGAGCGGCTATGGTTGGTGGCTTTGACAACAGTGGAAAACCCAAGACTCCGCCAACCACTGTGAATAAAAGGAGCAATGTTCCCAGTGCGGGTGTTCGCATCATCGCCTGGCGCGGCACTTGCTGATGCCGGGTCAGAACTGGGGCAGGGATCGGTCTTGAAACAGGTTGAGTATTACCCCCGCCAGCAGTTGCACCCGCAGACGCAGTCGCCGCACGTTTCCATGCCCACTGCAACGCTGTGTAAGCGCGGGGACTCTGAACGTGGGATTCCATTGCTTTGGTGATGTGCGCCAAGCTGGCCTGTGGATCGTCGGACAAATAGCCTAGCCACAAAAGTGCTGTCTCGTTGGTTGGATCTTGATCCAGTGCAGATTGAAAGGCAGTTATGGCCTCAGGTTTGCGTCCGGCTCGCGCTGCTCTCATCCCTTTGCGTAAATTTTCTGTGATTAGCATTGGCATTCTCCCCGATCAGGAGCTGGTATGGTAACAATAGACCGTGGAAGGCAGACGAAGAGCTAGCCTGTTTACTATCTACCGCCCACGGTCTAACTTGTTCTCAAGTGCAGATTTGTGCTTGTGTTAATTGATTATTCTTGTTATTATTGTACCGAGCTTTGAAAAAAACGGCGTTACAACCCGGTTACAGGCCAGTTACGGAAAGCAAGGGCGCAAGCAGTTGACGGTACGGGCAGAACGGGTATAATCCGGGCAATATTACTTTGGGAGGAATTTGACAATGATTGATGTCAACGAATTGCGTAAAAGTGTTACCTTTACGATGGATGGTGAGATTTACAAAGTGTTAGAGTATCAACACCATAAACCGGGACGTGGTAAGGCGACCATCCGCACTACGTTGCGCAACCTGCGTACCGGCTCGACTATCCAGCACAACTTTATCACTGGCAACCGGGTGGATGATATCCGCATTGAGCGGCGAGGCGTACAGTATCTCTACAACGACGGTGACCTATATTACTTTATGGATACCGAGACCTATGAGCAAAAAGCCTTGCCCGCTGCTGTATTGGAAGATAAAGTTCCTTATATGAAAGAGAGTATGGAACTGGTGCTTTCAACTTATGAGGAAGAACCGATAGACGTGGAACTGCCAACGTCGGTTGAATTAAAAGTGGTCGATGCAGAGTTGGCCGTCGCAGGAGACACTGCTACCGGCGCGCAGAAAAAGGTGACTCTGGAATCTGGTCTGGTGACTCAAGTGCCGCTCTTTATCAAGCAAGGCGACGTAATCCGCGTGGATACTCGCAACGGAAAGTACGTCACGCGAGTATAGTGATGCGCACACCCGCTGGTACTGAATGCGCTCACTACTATGAAGACTTTTACCGGGGCCGCGCCACTCAGGAGTGCCGCCTCATTGAGCGCAACCCGCGCTCGGAGCCGTGGAAGCCTACAATGTGCGCTCGTTGCCCCGTGCCCGGAATCTTGCGCGCCAACGCTTGCCCCAATATGGTGCTGGAAGTACGTGCAATTCGACGCTGGTTTGGGCTTGTCCGGCGTATTGAGGTTTATGCTGTCTGTACCAAGCACCAGCTTGAAGTGAACGACCCCCACGTTGGTTGCGGACATTGTCACCCGCAAGCGGCGACGATTTTCGACGCATCTGTGAAGGAATAACTCATGTTCAAAGCCATCCTCTTGGATCTCGATGACACGCTGCTGGGTGTCTCGGATGAAGCTCTGATCCCCGCTTATCTACAGGCAATTGCCCAACATGTGAGTCACCTGATTCCTCCTGATCAATTTATTGCTGATTTGATGCGTGCCACAGGAGAGATGGACGCCAATGATGGCACTGGTCTTACCAACGAGAAGGCATTTGCGGCGGTCTTTTACCCAGCACTGGGGTACAAGGTGGATGAACTGCGCCCTATCTTTGAACAGTTTTATGAGGACGAGTTTCCCAATCTACAACCTGTGACCCAAGTGCGTCCAAAAGCCCGCGCCCTGGTTGAGTGGGCTTTTGAGCGCGGCTTGCAGGTGGCGATTGCGACCAACCCGATATTCCCTCTCACGGCCATTGAACAGCGCTTGGATTGGGCTGGTGTGCCAGTGACCGAGTTCGACTTTGCCCTGGTGACCAGCTATGAGAATATGCACGCCACCAAGTCCCATCCGGCTTACTATCGCGAGATTCTGGCACGGTTGGAGCGTCAGCCCGGAGAGTGTTTGATGATTGGTGACAATTGGAATTTGGACGTTGTACCCTCAACCTCAATTGGCATCCCCACCTATTGGATTGCAGAGCCAAACCAGGTGCCGCCTGTGAATGGCGTGTCGCTGGTCGGGCAGGGGACATTGACTGATTTGTGGGATTGGGTTCAGGTAGAAGGATTGTCTTTCTAGACCAGCCCGTGCATCTCTAACAATGGCTTATCGGCCAAGAGTTTGTCTGTGGAGCCATCGGCGACCAACTGGCCGCCATCGAGAATGACCACGCGAGGAAAAGCCTTTGCTACCATTTGCATATCGTGGGTGGCGACGAGCATTGTCTGTGGCAACTCTTGCAAGAGTTTGATCAGTCTTCGACGAGTGCGTGGATCAAGCCCCGCGGTCGGTTCGTCCAGTGCCAGGATGTTTGGTTGCATCGAAAGCACACTGGCAATGGCCGCCCGCTTTTTTTCCCCCAGGCTCAGGTGGTGGGATACCCGCTCTGCGTATTCTTCTAACCCAACCTGCGCCAATGCCCATTCTACCCGACTCTGTATTTCATTCTCGGATAATCTGGCGTAGAGCGGCCCAAAAGCCACGTCTTCAAAAACGGTGGGAGAAAAGAGCTGATCGTCTGGGTCCTGAAAAACCAATCCCACTTGTGCCCGAATTCGGGATAGGTTTGGTTCGCTTACCTCTTGGTCCATCACGCGCACCATTCCCTCGCCCTGGAGAATGCCGTTGAGGTGCAAAAGCAACGTAGATTTGCCTGCACCGTTTGGCCCTACCAATGCCACCTTTTCCCCCGTTCGAACACGCAAGCTCACATCTTGTAGTCCCCGACGACCATCAGGGTAAGCGAATGATAAATCTTGAACTTTAATACAAGTGCTTTCTATAACCATCACCACACCAATCGGGCCAATACCTGAATCACTGCTAACACTAGGATAAAAGGCAACGCGACTAAAATATCCCAGGGTCGGAGGATGGGAGGGCGTAGCGAGCGCGTTTCGCCATCGTATCCCCGCGCCACCATCGCGTCGTAGATGCGTTCGCTGCGCTCGATGCTGCGTAGAAAGAGACTGCCCGCCATTCCGCCAGTCACCCGCGCCCGCCAGAGGATGCTGCCGCCCCCTTTTCCATCCCGTGCTCCACTACGAGCCGTCCGTGCGCGCATCAGTCGAAGTACCTCATCGCCAATGACAAAAATATAGCGATAGGCAAAACCAAAGGTAGTGACCAGCACTTGTGGCAGACGTAAACTGCGCATCGCCTGCAACAAGGCCGGAAAAGGAGTAGATGCAGTCATTACCACAGCCATCTGTACTGACAACCACGATTTGAGTACAATGCTGATGAACCGAATCAACCCGTCATCGGTGACGGTCAATTGCCAATGCAAAACCGGCATCGTCAGCAAAGATCGTCCCGGCGTCGAAAACACGACCGTCACAGCCGCCAGCGCGAAAGGAAGCGCCACTGCTGCCCGCCGCTGCACAAACCTCATCCCCAACCGCGAAACCAAGATCACTGCCAATACGACGATGATTAACAGTATATAGGCTGGCCAAACTCCGTCGGGCACAAGTGCAGAGGTGATGATAAAGAGTACCGTCAAGACAAACTTGATCCGGCTATCAAGGAAATGAACAGGGCTGGTTCTTGGTCGATAAGCGTCGAGCGCGTGAATGTGCATATTGGTTGAGTGCTAGTCGCTGACTGGTTGCACAACAGGTTGATGTCGCATTCGGGCGACGCCAACGGCAATTCCTGCGACGATGAGCGTACCCACAATGCCGGCTGCAATAGTTGCCAGCGCTTTGTTCGATATACCAGGCAACACGTAATCTGGGATGATCTCGTAGGGTGCGTCTCGCGCCGCCTCGATGAATCCTATATCTTGGGCCACGCGCTCCAATCCATCAGGGTGGGGCGATGCCAACGGTACAAGCAAAGTCACCCCTAGGGCCAGCGCCAGTCCCACGGTGACCCAACGCATACTGCCAGTCGCCGCAGTGGACGGCTCCAGCAGGTCGCGCCGTGCTGTCGCGACAAAGGTCAGTGCCCCTATAGTGATCAATCCCTCACCGATGCCAATGAGAATATGCACGCCAACCATCGCTGGCAATGCCACGGTCAGTGGTGATGTGCCGGAAAAGGCCAATTGAATAGCCGTCGCGGCGGCAGAGGTAATCACTGAAGCCCACGCTGCCGCAAAGCCTCCACCGAGGACTCCCCAACGCTGACCTCGCGCTAGTGCCATGATCCCGCGATAGATGCCATAAGCGACCAACGTCGAGATGACGGCCATATTGAGAATGTTCGCCCCCATCACGAGCAGGCCTCCATCCTGAAACAATAGTGCTTGGATGGCGACAACGGTTGTCATCGTCAGGATGCCGGCCCATGGCCCCAGCATAATCGCCGCCAGTGCTCCTCCGATGAGATGTCCCGAAGTGCCTCCCGCGACGGTAAAGTTGAGCATCTGCGCGGCAAAAATAAAGGCTGATAAAACTCCCATCAGTGGCACCTGCCGCTCGCCCATAGCCTCGCCACTGTGTTTTAGGGCCAGTGCTACTCCGATGACAGCCAGTATCCAACAGATCAATGATATGCCCAGACTTAGAAGCCCGTCGGGGATATGCAATGGAACTGGAGAAAGGAGAACTCGACTAAACAACATATCGTACCTCCTGAACAAATTGCATCAAGACTGACAGCCAGCGCACACACCAGAAATAGCAAAGTGATGTAACTTGGCCTCAAAGCCATACTGTTCCCGACATTGTTTTTCTAACGATGTGACCAGATCGTGGTCAACTTCAATCACGTGACCACAATGCCGACAGACTAAATGGCAGTGCGGACCGTGGTGGAGGGTGGCATAGGTCACCTTTCCGCCCAAGTCGGTCCGGCTTACCAATCCCAACTCGGCCAACAAATCTAGTGTGCGATAGATGGTGGCCACATTGACGGCGTTGGTACGAGCTCGTACCTGTTCAAAGACCTCCTCAACTGTGACATGCCGTCCAGTGTGAGCGATGACATCTACAATCATCTCCCGTTGGGGCGTGAGACGGTATCCTTGTTTACGAAGTTCTGCGATCAGTGTATGGCAGTGAGGCATATCAAAATCCTTATTGCGAATAATTGCAATTGCGATTATTATACACAAGGTGTGAGAAGATGTCAAGAAATATGGGGACCAACACTAAAACCAGGTTTTGCCGCTCTGTAGGTTGCGCGAAACCTGGTTTTTTGTTCTGTTACGTGGCAGTTGTTAGATGCCAGTGTGCTCGATCATTTTCCAAGGGTTTGGACGTAATCGAGCACCAGCACTTGCTATTCTAGAGTGCGAGTTAAGAGGTTCTTTGGGTATCTATCAAAGTCCAGCCTAAGGGCAAGACGAGTGCTGACAAAGCTATCTTTATCAGATCACCGGTGATAAAGGGAAGAAAACCTGCTTTCAAGACAGTTTCCCACCCGATAAAATTCGCCAGCCAAGGCAAGCCAAACACATAGATCACAATATTTCCGACGAGCATAGCAATGGCGGTTGTGAAAATGTTTCGATCCCAGCCTTGCTCACTCAGCCAGCCAACGACAAAAGCGGCCATCACAAAACCGATCAAGTACCCTCCGGTAGGGCCTGCAAATTTGACGATGCCCGCTGTACCACCGGCAAAGACGGGCAAACCCATAGCCCCCTGGAGTAGATAACTCATCACGGTCAATGCTCCACGACGGCTGCCTAGTAGTGCTGCTACCAATAGCACGCCAAAGGTTTGACCAGTAATGGGGACAGGCCAGAGGGGAATCTCGATCTGGGCAGCTAGAGCGATTAGCCAACTGCCAGTTAGGACCAGCGCAATCTCACGCACCAAGCTGGCTTGCGGCCAAACGGCCTCGGCCAAGAGGGTAGGGTAGTTGGTATTCTCATTCATCAGATTTATTCCTTTTTTCATACATGTTTTTGATGGTTTTCAGTTTCTTTGGTGTTGCGTATACTGTCAAAGGGACCTTCTCTCTGCACGACCATTTTTTGTAATGCAGCCAGGGCATTTTGTGCGGCTTTGTGCTCGGTAGAGGACAGCGATAACGCGGCGAATTCGTCTTCGTCGAGCACCAGCATTTCTCCATCGGGTGCGACCCACAGGTCGAGTGCTAGGTCTTCAGCAGATACCTCGTCGGTAGTGATACAGGCCGGACGGGTAACGTTGCAGTACCATCCCTTCAAATGTTCATCACTCGACTGAATCTCAAAGATATTGTACCAGCGGCCAGTGTAAAAGTGTTCTGCCCAACGATCACCGGGTTCGAGGATGACGTAACCCACATCTAGTGGGGCACGGTCCCAACAGGTGCGCAGCACGATGACAGAATCGTCGCGCCAAAGCACACGGCCGGGATAGGTAATTACCTGCTGGCCTGTATGGTCGAGTTTGCGGATCGTGAACAGTTCCACAAGTGTATATTCTACCGGGATTTTGGCACAGCGCAAGTTTGCTATTGTACCACACTGTTTTTTGGTACAGTTCTTGTTGACCTTGCTTCACTTGGCTTGTTCAGCCAAATACTGTTTTTTGCAATTTGACTTGAAAGCAGGATAGTGGTACACTAGAGTACGCCAGTATCGATCATAGTGAAGCACTTGGATCTATGTAGTTGATTTGCCTACGAAACCAAGGGAGGTAGTAATGACAGAAGAAAAAGAGAAAAAGAAGGTTGTCTGCATCGAAGATGAGCCTGAGATGATCGACCTGGTTAAATTGATCCTCGGGCGCAAGGGATTTGATCTCGTCGGTGCTGTTGGAGGTCGTGAAGGCCTAGAGCAAGTACGTAAACTGAAGCCCGATCTGGTTCTGCTTGACCTAATGATGCCGGATATGGACGGATGGGAAGTCTACCAGCAAATGAAGGCCGACGATGAACTCAAGAAAATCCCGGTCATTGTCGTTACTGCTAAAGCACAGAGCATCGACAAGGTGCTGGGCCTTCATATTGCCAAGGTGGACGATTACGTGACAAAGCCGTTTGGCCCCCAGGAATTGCTGCAAAGTGTAAGCAATGTATTAGGGGATTAGGCTTAACTGGCAGTTCACGCGTTCATTGATTCTATAGGTCTTATTCTCAAAAACCGGGTGCATTGCTCTTGGCGCAAGCGACCAGGCAGCAATGTATCGGGTGCTTGAGGGCTGTTCCGACAGGCTCTGAGGGCGGTGGGGGTGGAATGCGTCTCATACCCATCGCCTCTTGGCTTTTGGGGACGAAACTGCTCTATTGACATGAGCAGGGGGTAGATGATGGAACTCGTCAGTGTGCAGATTGAAAAACCAGAGGCAGTGAATTTCATTCTAGGTCAATCGCACTTTATCAAAACAGTGGAAGATTTACACGAGGCTCTGGTAGGCAGTGTACCAGGAATCAAGTTTGGCCTGGCCTTTTGCGAGGCGTCAGGGCCAGCATTGGTGCGAGCTGGTGGCACTGACGACGAGCTAGTCGAATTGGCAAAACGAAATGCACTGACGTTGAGTGCTGGGCACAGTTTCATCATCTTTCTTGGCGAAGGATTTTACCCCGTCAACGTATTGAATACAGTCAAGATGGTGCCTGAAGTATGTCGCATTTTTTGTGCTACAGCTAATCCTGTTGAGGTGATCATCGCCGAGACGGAGCAGGGACGTGGCATCCTCGGTGTGGTGGATGGCTTGAAAACAAAGGGCGTTGAAACTGCAGACGACGTTGCTCATCGCAAGGACTTTCTTCGCATGATCGGTTACAAACTGTGACCGTGTGAACCCCGTCAAACCCATTGTCTGAACGAATATGATAGACGCCAGTATGGCATTACGGTTGTTTCTCAGCACACACCAACTCAAGCGCACGCCACGAACCGGATGGATGATGCGGGGTGTACCTGATGTCGAGAGCGTAGCCGACCATAGCTTTGGCGTGGCTTTTATCTCCCTGGTGTTGGGCGAGATGATGGAACAATCCGTAGACAAAGCCAAACTTCTGACAACCGCCTTGCTTCATGATTTGCCAGAAAGTGTTATTGGTGATCTTGCCACGCCTACAAAGACATATCTTCCCTCTGGTGCCAAACGAAAAGCAGAGACAGGTGCACTCGATGCACTGTTACACAAATTGCCTTGTGCCGAATGTTGGCAATCTTGGTGGCAAGAGTTCGAAGAAGGAACAAGCATTGAGGGGCAGATCGTCCGTGAGGCTGACCGGCTTGATATGCTCATTCAGGCTTATATTTACGAACAGACAACCGGCAACCGTTGGCTGGAGGAATTCTGGCCCTCATCAGAGGATTCACCTTTTCAGTTCCCAGCCACACAAATGTTATATGAAGAATTAAAGGCATTGCGTCAGCAATCCGGGTAATTTATTGTGTCTGACCAATTGACATCCAACGAAATAGCGGTACGAAACGAAACACAGAACAAGCAATTGTTAAAGCGCGTACACCGCTGCGCCAGTTTTCTCTGTCGTCTACGGGGGTTGACCTTTCGGCGATCCTTGGACGATGATGAGGGCTTGTTGCTGGTAGGAAAACGACAGAGTCGCACCGACACTGCCATCCACATGTTCTTTGTCTTTTTCCCTATTGCGGCAATATGGCTAGACTCGAACGGGCAGGTGGTAGATGCACAATTGGCACTTCCTTTCCGTCCACTTTACGTTCCTCAGGCTCCGGCACGGGATGTGCTGGAGGGGGCACCAGCATTGCTGGAAAAAGTACAAATAGGAGATACGTTGCGCTTTGGATAATATTCAAGTGAATCGAAAAATCACAGTTGCTTTTGCAATTTTGCTCATAATAGTAGTACCCGTGCAGGCTCAATCAGACGAACCGCCGTCACAGGCAATGGTACATATCGTGCAAGGGGGCGAGACGCTGTTCTCCATTGCTCAGCAATATGGTTTGACTGTAGATGCTGTCACTCATGCCAACAGTGTCCCCGATCCACGGCAGATTTATGTCGGCCAACGACTGGTTATGCCTGGCAACAAAACAAAAACCAGCACAACTGAGATGGTGCCCTATATATTTCAGGCCGGCGACACATTGGCTTCTGTCGCCAGGCGTTATGGTACGACCTGGCAAATAATTGCACAGAACAATAATCTACTTACGCCCAACGCGATTTACACAGGCCAGATTGTTCATGTACCAGCGCTCAACGAATCTCTCGCCGATGCAGAAATTACTCGTTTGCCCTCGAATGAAGGGGTTACCTACGTCGTCCACCCCGATGATACACTGTTCCGTATTGCATTGAGATACGATATCTCGCCTCAGACATTGGCGGCTGCCAGCCACATTGCGAATCCAGCACTGATCTACCCCGGACAGGAATTGGTAGCTCATGGGGATGGGGATAGCTTGTTGCCTGAACCATTTAGGTCTGTCGAGGTGCAGCCGTTGCCCGTGGCTCAAGGAACTGCTATGATTGTCACAGTGTATGCCACAGATCCAATTACGCTAACGGGCAGTTTATTTGAGCAAGAGGTTCGTTTCGGTAATGAGGGAGATGTGTATTATGGGTTGGTGGGAGTACACGTTTTTACAGAACCGGGTCTCTATGACCTAGAATTAACTGCCATAGACGGCAGAGGACAAAGCACGACAATCGGCACTGGGGTTGTGGTAGAAGCCGCGCGTTTTAACTTTGAGCGGATTGATGTTCCTGCTAGCCGGACCAATTTGCTTGATCCAATTGCTATTGCCAGAGACCGTGAGCGTCTGGATACAGCGCGTTTCACCTTTACTCCAGAGAGACGTTGGACAGTGCCTTTCCAACGCCCGTGTATTGGATCAATTTCCGCTTATTTCGGTTCTCACCGATCCTATAATGGTGGTCCATATACCAGCTATCACAGCGGCACGGATTTCCGCATATCAGGTGGAACACCAGTGTATGCACCTGCTGCGGGTACAGTGGTGCTGGCTGAACCACTGTCATTGTGGGGTAACGCTCTCGTGATAGACCATGGTTGGGGCGTACTGACCGGTTATGCACATCTCTCCGCCTTCGAAGTGGAAGTTGGTCAGCAAGTTGCGCAAGGTGAATTGGTTGCAAAAGTGGGCAACACGGGATTATCTACTGGTTCACATTTACATTGGGAAATGTGGGTTGGGGGCATTAGCGTAAATGCCTTGGACTGGTTGGAGGAATCGTTTCCCTGGCCAGAGACCTATTGGATTGGAATCGGCGGTTAGGCGTTTGACCATTAGCCAACGGATATCTTTATTCCTCGATGAGCGCCCGCGCTGCGTCGGCGCACCGGCTTGGCACCAGGATACGTACCTCACCGACACCATCCACCGTAATGCCCATAACCGGCCCGACACTCTCGTATTTTAGCAACACCGGAATGCCTGCATCCTCCAGTTTGGTTTTGATAACTTGGGCTCTCAACATCCCGTACTCGACGCATACTATGGTTAGCTCAAGGTCACTGTGATTGTTCATCTTGCATCTTTTCCCTTTCACTAGAATCCTATTACCTTCATAGTGTGCCCTAACTTGGTGTATTTGTCAAACTGATTCAATTGGTTATATGCCCCGGCTGGACCGGCTTCTTTCGCAATCTCCCAAGAAACAGCTTTTTGAGAAAGGCTCAAAACCCCGCCCTTGCTGTTTCTCGCAAAATGAAGAACGCCAAAGGGGTTTTGGGCGCTATCCAGCAAGTAAAGTACTGCCAGGATCGGGTGTTGGTAGAGCATCCGCGGACTCGTATATCTCATCACAATGCGGATTCTTTCTCGCATATTGTGCTTGTAACAATGGAGAGCACAGTTGGCACATGTCGTTTTGCCTTCTTGGAATGGACACTTGGCAATGTCGAGTCTCATAAAGTCATACCGGGCCAAATCCATCGCGGAACTCGTGCTGTTCACGACAATAGAATGTGTAGCATTGCGGCTACAGTTTGGTTCTCTCTTACCATTCGATGGAGACTATCAGCAGACATATATTTTGACTCTAGCAGTCTGTCGGAGAGCACTGTAGTATAGGGCCTTGTGTCCGTTTTGCGCCTGTTTTTGAGCTATTTTGCCACTCATAAGCCGCCCACAAGGGGCTAAACTACATCTCTCCGACAAACTGCTAGTGGCGATGTGTTTCATTTTTCTCGCATTTCTGCTTTTGAAATTGCAGATAGACCACGGATGGCCTCTATCAGATCGACGGCGCGCGCCGGCACTGCATGAGAAACATATACCCGAACGGTATCCTGGCCCAACCCCACGCGGATAACGGTCATATCTGGGTAATGATCCAGAATCTGTGCTATGAGGGTGGCTGCTTTTTCACTCTCGCTCTCCGCTTCGGCCACCAGCACGACGTCTGGCGTGTCTTTAGACAACCGGGCCAATACTGGGGCATCCAAATCCCACGGGCCGACAAGTTCGATGCTCTTTTCCTGGGCGAGGATGTTTTCCAGGCTCTCACCTAGCAGCGACTGAATGCATAAAAGTAACACACGCGGTTTGTTCACGCCAAATCCTTTCTTTGCATCATTGCGAGTATCAAAGACCTAACGATTTTATCTGCTCGACCACGGCATACACATCCACCGATTCGGTACGTCCCTTGACCTGGAGAGGCCCCAGGCTCTTGAGCACCAAATCGTCACGTTCCTTCACCGCCTCGGCAGTCGGCCCATTGATCAAAATTGGGTGCTCTGAGTAATTTTTTGTCATCGACTCTAATCGCGCGGCCACGTTGACTGTATCGCCGATCACAGTGTACATCAACCGTTCGAGGGAGCCGATCTGTCCGGCCACAGCCTCGCCGGTGCTGATGCCAACGCCGTTATCAATGGGTGCTTCGCCACGCGCCACGCGCCGCTGGTTGAGTACGACTAGTCGCTCCCGCATCGCCAGTGCCGCTGCTACCGCGCGCCATTCTTTGTTTGTCTGATCAACCGGTGCACCAAAGACAGCCACAATCGCGTCGCCGATAAAATTGTTGATATAGCCGCCCCACGGACGGATGGCGTCGGTCATCTCTGTCAAATATTCGTTGAGCAAGGCCACCAACTCTGCTGGACTCATTTGCTCCGATATGGTAGAAAAGCTACGAATGTCTGAAAAGAGGACGGCTATCCAGAGTGTCTCGCCGCCAAGTTCTAGTTTGCCATCGAGTAACTTTTCGCGGACATCGGGTGAAACGACGCGTCCAAAGATGTCACGCTCCCGCTCCCGCTCCCGCAGACCGGCCGTCATCGTGTTAAAGGTGTGTGCCAGCACCCCCACCTCGTCACTCGAACGAACATCCACGCGTGCTGTCAGGTCGCCCTCTTGCACGCGTTGCGCCATACGGCCGAGTTCGGTCAGTGGATTGCTGATGCTGCCAGAGATGACGATGGCGCCGATCAAACTGACGATCCCCGCCAGAACGAGGACGACGCCGAACAGACTACCGAGCAAAGTCGGCAGGCGTTCGAACTCTTGTCCAGTTTCGATCAGTCTGGCCAGTACCTGCAACGCATAACTCTCAGGCTGTGCCACCGTTACACCCCAGCCAAACCCCTCAAAATTGGAGAGTTGCGCGGGGGCATCGTAAAAGTTGCTGCCACTGGTATGTGCATACCCTACGATGTCACGCCCGCCCGGGCTATCTACCAGGATAAAGCCAGCGCCCTCGGCTCCAGGCTGAGCTTTCAGTGCTTTGAGTGCGGGAGCATATTCTTGCTGCTCCACGTTGCTCGTATCGCTGAGGATCAACGATGTATTGTGGGTCGAAGCGGTGTCTGCGATCAAAAGTCCATCGGACGTAAACACGCGAATGTCGGCGCTGGCGCTGGCCGCTTTTTGCGAGAGACGGCGCTGCAGATCTGTCAACCGGACCAACGCGCGGATCACGCCCAGAATCTCTTTGCTGTCGGGATCAACGATAGGCAGTGCGACACTGACCACGGGGGCGTTGATGCTGGCGTCTGAGTGGACGTCGGTGATGCCAATACCTGCGATGCCTTGAGCGTGGGCGGCCTGCCACCAGGCGGCGTCGGCGTGGGTCACCTGCTCGATGGGCCGCGTGACCAGCACGTTGACGCCGCTGGCTTCGGTAACGAGGATCTCGACGAACGGTGTCTCGGGCCGTTCAGGCTGCTTGAACACGAACGACAAGGCGGGCGAGAAAACCGTCTGGGTGATGGGAACAAACAGGCTGCCCTGCAATTGTGCCCTAACCTCGTCAGGTGAAAGCCCGACCAGTCCGCTTTGCTGGGCGGCGAGCGTTCCGTGTCTCGCGGCTTCGATCACGACGCGCTCTTCACTCCAGCGCCGCACGTCGGCTATGCGTTCGAGCAGGTAGCCATCAATATCGGTGGCGGTGTCAGTGGCTGCACCGGAGAGATTGCGCCCGACCACTTCAGATCGAAGCGAGTTTTCAGTTCCACGCAGGCGCGTGGAAAAGTTATCGAGTTGTGCAAAGGTCAGCGACTTTACAATCATACCGACAGTGACAAGCGGCACCAGACTGAGCAAGAGCATCAAAGCGCCGATCTTGTACCGGAGGCTGGAACGAAATCTTGCCATAATATCACTTCCATTTGCATACAATGTTTCACTCAACCAGAGTGACTTGAAAACTAACCGCATGTTGCGCGGCCTGATAAAGCTTGGCAACCGCATCGGCTTTGAGTTGTTTGGCCAACCCCTTTAGTTCTTCTATCTGCGGTATGGCAGTGGCCATATCTTTGGCCTGGAGAGTCTCCGTGCACTTGTCTTGAATGATGGCGCTCTGTGTTTGAACGTTTATCGCAGCCTTGACGGCTGTCTCTTGCCCATCGAGTAATTCGGCAATTTGCCGCGCATAGCCCACTGTGCCAAAGCCGTCACCCGGATTTTGAGCCGTGCCACTGCCATCGTGATCGCTAAAACGCGCCCCGGCAGCGCCATCGAGGATGTTGATCGAGTGTTCTAGATGAGCGCGCATCTCTGGAAGCGCGCCGATGGCAGCCGCATTGACGGCGTTTTGCACGTGCTGTAGGGCGATGTCAGTTTGCGCTACGAGACCGAGGGCAAATGCTGTGTTGAGCGGTGTCGCCGGCTCATCCTCGTTTCTGACGAATAACCGCCGCGCGCTCGCCAGTGCATCGCCATCGAGTCCGCCGGCGAAAACAACCTCACCGGTTGGAGTAGCGCTACCCGCTACCGGTTCGAGCGTGACATGGAAGCGTGCATAGCGGCTCAACAAGTTCTCACTGTTGGGCGAGTTCCACGCTAGAGTAATGCTGCCATCGGATTCCAGATTGAGCACGCCGACGCTGATTGGCGTACCGTCATCACTGAGCAGCCACCCCTGGTATGCCTGGCCATCTGGTGGCGCAGGACCCCCCGTCAGTTCTAGGATGAATTGGTCGGCTGTGGCGAGATTATCCCGAAAACTGGCCGTGCCATCAGCCTGGATGGTGGGAGCTGGTTCCGCAGTGGGTGTATCTGCTGCTTCCGGCGCGGGTGGGAGGGTGGCAGTGGATGCTGCAGCAGGTGGTTCCGTTGACTCGGACTCGACAGCCGGTACGGAGGTGGGGGGGGCCGCTGGCGTAGGTGCGGCGGTCGGTGTTGCGGGAGGCATCTCCTCCGGTCCAGGTCCGCAAGAGACAAGCAACAACAATAGAATAGATATAACTAACACACAGTATTTCATTTTCGATCTCCTATCTCATTCTGTCGGGGACAAGTCTCATCACTTGCCCTGCTGAAATGACCAACAAATGTATTGGATACCCTTCCAGTATAAGGGCATACACCATCTTGCGTCAATCATTCTCGATGTAAATCACGAGTGAAAAAGGAATGGTCTTGTAAACAATTCTTTTATCAAGTGAATTAATTCGCCAGGGCGGCATAATTAATTCTCTGTTGGATGCCCGGGTCTATTTGGATAATGCGTAAACGTGTACTGGCGCCGACTTGCCCTTTACCATTGTGGGCGGCATCGCCTGGGCGTCGACCGTGTTCTGTACCGCTTGATAAACGTCATCGCTGACGAGGACAGTGGTCCCCAGCTCTTTGTTCAGCGACTCGATGCGTGCTGCCACGTTGACCGTGTCGCCGATCACGGTGTATTCGATGCGGTCAGGGCTGCCGATGCTCCCGGCGACCATATCGCCGCACGCAATCCCGATGCCGATCTGCAACACAGGGCCGTCACTGGCGTGCTGTTCCTGGTTAAAGCTATCGAGGGCCTGGCAGATCGCCAGCGATGCCCGCACTGCCCGCTGCGCATGATTGTTGTGCGGCACGGGCACGTCAAACAGAGCCATAAAGCCATCGCCCGTGAATTTATTGATCCAGCCGCCCTCTGTCTGAATCACTGGCTCTACCAGCGCAAAGTAGCGGTTGAGCAGAGCGACGATTTCCGTTGCGGTCATTCTCTCCGAGAGAGCCGTGTAATCACGAATGTCGACGAACAGCACGCTGGCGGTCACGATCTTGCCGCTCATAGACACCCCGTTCGCCATCACCTGCTCGGCGAGTTCGGGCGAGATGTAGCGACCAAAGGCGTCGTGCAACCGCTCGCGCAGCCCCTGTGTCATTCTGTTAAAGCCTGTGTAGAGCGCGGCGAATTCATCGGTGGTTGTCACATCAAGATGCGCGTTGATGTCGCCCGCTGCGACATTGTGCATCGCTGTCACCATATTGCCCGCCAATTGATGTACATCCTGTGACATTGCCAGGGCGATGCCGATCATAAAGGCGGTGACGACCACAATGAGGCCCACAATCCATACAATGAGAGGTACAAGTAGAGAAAGTGTATTCTCAAGCCCCAATTCTTGCTGGTTCTGACGGATTCTGTGGTTGGTAAGGTGGATAAAATATGCTAAACTAGCAGTCTGTCGGAGTGAAATTTTACGTTCCATTTGTGGCCTATTTGTGAGTCTAAGTAGAGCTTCGTGCCCTAGTTTTGGTCAAATACAGACCCGAGCAGAAAAAAAAAAAAAAAAATCACGCATTCTGACAGGTTGTTGGCCCAATAACAGATAAAAGTGGAACATTTTTGCAGAATAATTTTTTCTCTCCGACAGCCTGCTAGGGCTATTGATCTTTCTCTAGAGGACAAAGCATATGTTATTATCGGGTCGTAAAAGGAAATGTAGTACAGAAAAAGAGTTCAACCCACTGGACAACAAGTCAAAACAAATATGTCTGTTCATTGAGCAAGAGGAATATGATCGGATTATCCAGGAACCGCAGGCATTTCGCGAGTGTATGGATCAGAACATAGAACGGTAT
>JAAEPW010000143.1 GCA_024232355.1 Chloroflexota bacterium
CGAGTACGTACCCATCGAAAACGTTTCAGGCTGCATACCCGTTCTGCTAAACAATCCCGAAAGCAACTACAGGGCCTGGTAAAACAGTGGCTCCACCTACCGCCACCTGATGGACCGCCCGAGTGACTTTTGCGGCATTGCCAAAAAAGAGACTGAATTTTGCGTCGAATTGGCTTTTTGGGAGGCTGGGCTCACGTCAGGCACACAGGTTCCAGGGTTTGGGATTTGCAACTGTCGCCAGATCAACTTTTGTTTCTCGGTCGGCGTGTCAAGCCAAAAGACCTCGTAACCCGAAGGTGTGAGGTGGACACCGAGACAGAACCCGCCCAGCACGACCAACAGTTTGTCGGTGGTACGCAGTCCCGCCTCGGCCAGAACGGGATCGGACTGACAGTCTCGCTCGATCAAGGTGTAAACCATCAGAGCAATCACACTGACGAAACAAAGCGAGACGATGGCATCGTCCCGGTGCAAATAAATTGGACGAATGGGCAGGTCGCTCTTCAAATTCCGCATCCGACGCTCCACGTGGCGATGATTCTTGTAGACGCCCCACATCCAGTCCATGTAGTCTACGAGTGACACTGTACTGTTCGGTCCAGTACGGTGTTGTCCAGACTCACAGCGCTGGTTAGTGACCAGTACCCATTTTCCATCTAGCCTGGTAGCTTTGTTGATCTTGCTGGGGCGGCGGCAATATAACAAATTCATCACTCCGTTCTGTACAGTGAAATTGATTCTCACAAAATCACAGACGGCTTTGAATTGGTGGGTAAGCTTCACCAGGTGTCCGGACACCCACTTGTGGTCGCCATAGTATCGTCCCTTGCCGAGGTGATTGAGTGTCCACTCAAGTTTCTGCTCATATGCCTCAATGAGACGGATGCGACGTTTCGCATTTGCTTGCTGACGAGCGGTGTCCAGAATGATCGCTGCGCGAACCCAGTAGCGCACCTGCCGTTGCTGGGGAATTCGTCCGTGAATACCGTGCCTTTTGCGCCACCGGGCTACTTGCTTGCGCTCAGCTGGGGAGAACGTCACTTTGACCCTAAAGTGCAAACGACGGAAGGTTGCCTTAATCTCGTGCCTAGCTTTCTTCGTGCTGACCGAGCATGTCTCGAACTCTTCTTCTCGGCAGCCAATAGCCGCCCCACGAACGTAGGGCGTTAATTTCATTGCCCCCAGAAAACGTCCGTGTATCCGACCGATGAGCAGCATATTCTGCGCATCATTCATAATGCTGTCTCCTGACACCAACAAATCACTTCGTTGAAAGATCTGGTGCAAACGCTGATGAGTTGACTCCACAGTAGTACCGTCATTGGTGTTCCCTGGATGGATACTACTCCCGCCCGGCAACGCCACTTCACCGTCGGCGGTAGCGCTGATGCCAATGTTGACCTGTCGCTTGTCGGGGCGCTTATCCCGCGAATAACCGAATGTTACCCATTCACTCTCTTCATACTTGCCGTGGAAAAAGACAGAGGTCAAGTCGTAATGGATAGTGTCGATCTTCAATTGAAACAATTGAAACTCTTCGACCGCCCGCAGGGTGATTTCCGTGGCGATGGTTTGCCAGTGAGGATAAATGGCAAACAGCGCATCGGCCAAGCGGTAGTAGTTAAGCAGTTCTGGATCATCTATCCCCAACAGAACGTGCAGTCCCGTGTCGTTCACCCACTCGTTCATCTGGCTTAGGGCACAAGGCGATAGCAATCGGTTGATGACCAACAAGGCGATCACCGTACCATCGGAGATGTCTCCCTTCCACAGGCAATAACGGTTCACGATCTCCACCAGGCCGATGCACTTGTCCTGGACAGCAAGTACAGGGTGTTCCACATAGTTCAGCAGCAAGCTGAGACCACCGATTTGATAGGTGTCCTTTTCCTCGGTTTCCTCTCGCACAGCCAAGACTCGCTGCACGTCAGCCGGATAGGTTTGGCTCAACCGCTCCACTTGTTCGTTGTTGGGTGTGGCGATAGAGAATTCAGGCAAATGGCTATGCACTTGTCCTGTACGACAAGTACAGGGTTGCCAGTCGTGTATCCGCCAGACCAACCTCAGTGGAACGTACACCACTGCATCTCGCCATCCCGCAGTTACCCAGAACATTGGCCGTGTTTGCCAAGACGGGCGGGCCAAACTGGAGCGCATTCGTGCCAGACGAACATCGAATTTTCGTAGATCGCCCCGAAAACAGGACGTGTTGAACACCCAACTAGGGTTCAATTGCTCCAGGGGTACTGCTCGCCAGAGCGTGCCGTCAGCGTGGTAGAAGAACACTACGCTCCTCATTGCCCGCGGGTCGTCGACGTGTATTACGATAGTGTTGCTCTCTCGGACTGTGAATATGACGCAGTCCTCGAACACCGACATCTCGACCAGGATTGGAGCATCTGGCGGTATTGCTGGACAGGAATTGAGAAGGCGATTGCATGTTGTGTCCGGCTCGTGTTCATTGAGTTGGATGTGAATATGGTAGCCGCCGTTTGGATTCTGTGCACCCCCTGGTTGCCCTATGCCTGATTGCGATTCCATTGAATGTCTCCTCGTGATTTATGGTCACGGTGATTACCCCAATAGATACTCGATTTTTCTTCAATTGTCAAAGTGCTTGGTCTGCGTCCTGCGTCATACCGAAAATGCTATGCCGAAAATGAATTCTAACGAGTGATTGGTAGTGGTATAG
>JAAEPW010000144.1 GCA_024232355.1 Chloroflexota bacterium
AGCGATCAGCGTGCCGGATGCCCCAGTGTACCGGCTTGGATTCTGGGTGAAGGATAGCTATCTGGGGCCTACCAGCGGGCGTCACTTCAAGCAGGTGTTGGTAGACGGCGTCGTCGTGTGGGAAGATGACGTGGCGGGCGACGAAGGGGGATGGCAATACGTGACCCTGGACGTGACAGCGCAACTCAGCGGCAAATCCACAGCAGTGATCAAGTTGCGCGTGTACGACAAGAGCACTTTGTGGAACTTTGGTGTATCGGTCTGGTGGGATGATATTGTGGTGGTCGCCGGCGTGGAAACGAGTTACTACTACGCCGCCGGACAGCGAGTTGCGATGAGGCGGGATGGTGTGGTACAATACCTGCACGCTGATCATCTCGGCTCGACCAGCCTGGCGACGGACGAAAACGGCGTGGAGGCGCCCGGCAGCCACACCCTCTACTATCCCTACGGCGAAGAGCGGTGGAGCGCCAGCGGCGGCACTTTGACAACCGACTATGGGTTCACGGGGCAACGGCGGGAGCGGGGGATCGGGTTGTATGATTACAATGCTCGGTTTTATGATCCGGTGCTGGGGCGGTTTATCAGTGCGGATACGATTGTGCCTGATCCGGGGAATCCGCAAAGTCTTAATAGGTACTCCTATGTCCTCGGAAATCCTCTAAGGTATATAGATCCAAGTGGACATCTCACTGAGGATGCGTTGCGACAACTTCTTGGAGATAACTATGATTACCTGATAAATCTGTGGAGAGAGACTGATCCTTACTTCTACGATGTGATATTTGGAGAGGAATTGCAGTCCGGGGATTTTCTGGAGGCATCTATGCTTGAAGGTCAGCTTCTTTTTCAGGAAATAGATGGAGTCATGCAAGTATTCGCCCACGATGGGGCTTCTACAACAAATCTCTGGGACTGGCAGGGGAAAGGTTCTTACACTATCAATGGAGACGCTAAACTCAGTGACCAAATATTTAGCGCGAATATGCACGAGTCTTCCAATTCTGTGTATGCCTTTTACTATCAACCCGTATTCAAATACAATTCTAATTCTCGTGGGGTAATTGCCGAGTTTTTGGGTTCGCAGTCGCTTGACCGATATACGACAGTACAACCTACGGGCCTGATTGAGCAGGGAATCAATAAGGCAACTGGGCATGAGATCGGCCCCGCTATTGATCTCGGGGTTGATGTACTTTTGACTGCAGGAGGCGCACTCCATCCTTTTATTGGAGCCGTTGGTGTTGGCAAGTTCATCATTGATGTGGGAGTAACGGGATACACAAGTCTTACAGACCCAGTATACTCCTACAACGTGAGACCGAGACCCGAAGAGACACGGCCTAATCCGATATACTGTTTGGGCTGGTAAGAAATGTACAGGAGGTTTCAGACAATGAAGAAAAACCTTGCGATTATTAGTATGATGCTGCTGCTTCTGACTGCGACTATCTTTGTGACTTTGGGACATCTGTTATGGGCAAAGGTATTGGGAGTTTTGTTTTTGATCCTGTTTCTGTTCGTTTTCTGGAAAAGAAAGAGCAGAGGGTTATCCACTTTTGTATACAGTTTGTCAGTCATCGGTTTTGTTTGGACTATTCTTTGGCTCCACCCAGCCGGTGCAGTGAATGACATGACCATTTTCCTCCTAACTGCCTTTGTAATCGTCTCCAGCTTGTGGGAACATTATAAGGAGTTTCGATGGCAAGACAAGGAAGAGAGTTAACAATGACTCTCTTCCAGTGATGGTATTAGCGCTAAGTAGATCGGATTGGACAGAACGAAATCCAACACTTCCACCGACGAAAAGCGCGAGGCATACGGAATCACTGATGCGCTGAAACGCTGCTTACCATTCAGTGAAATTCAGTGCCGTCGGTGAAGCGTTGGTCCAATCACGGTGACAGGTTGAACCACGAGAATCACAAAAGAGCGCGAAGGCTACGCAAGGCTTTCGCGCTCTTGTTTTGTTCGTGGGTTTCGTGCTTCAAAGCGCCGGACAGCGGGTTGCGATGAGGCGAGATGGTGTGGTACAATACTTGCACGGCGATCATCCTTCGACAAACCCAGGGCAGGTCCTCGGCTCGACCAGCCTGGCGACGGACAAAAGCGGGGCAGAGGTGACCGGTCACCCTCTACTATCTCTACGGCAAAGAGCGGTGGAGCGCCAAAGATGGCTTCAAGATCGAGCGCTCGTCGAACGGGAGCAGCGGGTGGGCGCAGATCGCGACGGTGGGAGTGAATGGGAGCAGCTATACTAACAGCGGCCTGGCGTGCAACACGACCTACTACTATCGCGTGCGAGCCTACAACACGGTAG
>JAAEPW010000145.1 GCA_024232355.1 Chloroflexota bacterium
CACAGATAGTGTGTATGGCGTGCTTCCCGAGAACGATTTAAAAGCACGGATCGCGGCTTTAACCCAAACCGAACAATCATCTTCCCAAGCTACCCTAGACACACTGGTTGACGACATTATCAAACAATTGTCCAACAAGTCTGACGTTCTTCTTGACGCACTTGCTGATGCAATTGTCAGGCGACAACCGGAACAAATAGAGGGCACCCCCATAGATTTTGGAAGTCCCCTCTAAAGTCGGGGCGCCGGGATTTGAACCCGGGGCCTCTACAACCCCATTGTAGCGCGCTACCAAGCTGCGCCACGCCCCGAAACTACTACTATATTACCTGTATCGAGCCGTAGTATACGACAATGGGGTTTTCTTGTCAAGTAATGCGGGTTGCGTAAAATCATTGCTGTGGGTATAATGACTAGCAACAGGACGCTAGTTCCCTATATATCTTAGTCAACACAATGGAGTTTTCTATGAACTTGAGAGTAATGGTGAGATTGGTAGCTTTGGTGTTGTTGCTTGCGTCAACTGCCTGCAACCCGATGCCGGGTACACCAGTACCCCCTACCCAGACCCAAGCACCTGTTGACACCGCTATGGCACCAACACCGACACAGACCGAGCTTGCGGCAGTAGCTGTGGATCCACCAACGCCTACCCCAGAACCCCCTCTGGCTGCGCAGGCCAATGGACAACTCATCTACCTGGCAGATTACGAGCGAGAGTTGGGACGAGAGGAAACATTGTTGGCAGCCCAGGGGACCGATCCCAGTAGCCCAGAGGGGCAAGAGATTTTGGCCCAACGTCGTGATCTGATTCTTAATGTAATGATTGAGCAAGTGTTGACCGAGCAAGCGGCTGCTGCCGAAGGTATACTCATCTCTGACGACGAGGTCGATACGTATATGCAAGATATGATTGACGAGAACGGAGGTTCAGAAGCCTTCATAGCCAAGTTGGCAGAATGGGGTCAGACTGAAGAGGATGCCTGGCGAGAGGTGCGTGCACAATTGATCGGGATGCAGATGACGCAACGCATCGTTGAAGAGATACCAACAACTGCCGAACACGTCCATGCCCGTCACATTCTAGTAGATACGCTTGAAGAGGCAGAGCGTATCCTGGCTCAACTTCAGGCAAGTGCCGACTTTGCGACTCTGGCAAGAGCTTATTCCCAAGATGAGAGTACCCGTGACAGCGGAGGAGATCTAGGGTTTTTCCCCCGGGGCATTCTGTTAGCTCCTGAAGTGGAGATGGCGGCTTTTGATTTACAACCCGGTCAATTCAGTGGTGTGGTGAACAGTATACTGGGCTATCACATCGTGCAAGTCGTCGAGCGCGACCCGGCCCGACCTGTCGCTCAAGAAAGCCTGCGCTTTTTGCAAAAACAAGCGGTGGAAGAGTGGATCGAGAGATTGTGGTCTCGGGCTGATGTTCAACGGTTCATCGAAACGACTCCCTGATTGGGCGAGTCGACATAGGGTATAGCAAGGAGATCGGTGATGGTAGAAGATCAAATGATGCTGGAAGACCAGGTAGAGGAGGTAGATAAAAGAACCCGGCTGATTAACAACCTAACGATCGTAACGCTCGGCGCTACGGTATGCCTGATAGGCTGTTATGGCCTCATGATGTTCAACATCGTTAACCCCTTTGCGCCTGTTCCACCGCCAACTCTGATTATTGTGCCCACAGCTACCATAATGCCCACACCGGGCATTCCCACCTGGACGCCGACCAAAACTCCAACCATCACCCCCACCCCAGGGCCCACAAATACACGCACACCTACCCTGACACCGTCTGTCACGCCTACTTTTCCCCCCACACTCACCTTCCCACCAACAGCTACCGAAACCCCAAAGGTCACGCTTTCTGCATTCCAATTCACCGCTGAAGTGGCTCTGGATACGCCACCGTACGGCTGTAGTTGGACAGGAATAGCTGGGCACGTACAGGACATAGACGACAATCCGCTCATCGGCTATCCGGTGCGCATCTGGGGTGCTGGTATCGACCAGGTGGTTTCATCAGGCACAGATACACGGCTTAACACCATCTATGGAAACGCAGCTTCCTGGGAGCAGTTCCTCGATGTCCGCACGAAACCTCTTCAAGTACGGGTGCAACTTTACGATCCCTATCGAGAGGATCATCCACCGATTTCGGATGAGATTGTGGTTGATTTGCCTGGGCTCTGTGGTAGAGCTTTGGGCTATGTAGTATTTACCCAAAATCATTGAGCAAGAGCAATCAGGGGGAAAATATGACAAATAAGCGTATACCCACAGGAGTAAAAGGGCTTGATGAGATGTTGCAAGGAGGATTCAAGCCTGGATCGATGGTGTTGGTGCGCGGCGCACCGGGCACAGGCAAGACTTCATTGGCGCTCCAATTTCTCATCCACGGTGCCACAAAGCAAAATGAATCGGGGTTGCTCATCTCTTTTGAGGAATTTCCCAGCTCTCTCTATCGCGACGCCGAGACGTTAGG
The DNA here is from genome assembly GCA_024232355.1 of Chloroflexota bacterium. The sequence continues at coordinate 2,489 of JAAEPW010000145.1, forward strand.
CTGGGACCTGGGGGAACTGGAAGCAAGCAGAAAGCTGCACTTGATGTTCACTTCGCCCAAGGTTTTCCTGGCCAGCCTCGAATCTCCAGACAGTCGTCTCAATCAATTGATCCTTGAAGAAAACATTCAACGACTGGTACTCGACAGCGTATCCCATTTCAATCGCCTCACCGACGATGTAGATGAATTGCGCAATATATACACGTCCGTGGCAAACGGTCTGAGACGAGAGGCGATCACAGGAGTGCTGTTGGGTGAAGAAGGCCGGTCCATGTATCAGCGAGCCTTTAAGGGTGGCATATCGTTCATCGTGGACGCCATCATCATGATGCGCTACGTAGAGATCGAGAGCGCTATGCAGCGCGCGATTATGGTTCTCAAAATGCGAGGCTCGAACCACGCCAAGGAGATTCGCCGGTACGAGATCAAAACAGGCGGCCTGGAAGTTTTGGACGTTTTTAAAGGGCGAGAAGGTTTGCTCAGCGGCAGCCCGCATCGGTCGTTACCCTAGCCAGCCGGTAACGGTTGCTCGCAGTTGGCAAGCCGTCAATCGTCTGACATTGGTCATTGCCCGATGGGCACTCTTTATCTAGTCGGCACCCCGATTGGCAATCTGGAGGATATTACCCTCCGTGCATTGCGAATCCTCGATCAAGTTGCGCTTATCGCCGCCGAGGACACCCGCCGGGCGCGGGTCCTCACCCGGCGTTACGAGATCGACACCCCCATCACCAGCTACTTTGAGGGCAACAAAATTCGAAAACTGGAAGCAGTGCTGAGCGCGTTGGACGCAGGCGATGTGGCCCTAATCTCTGAGGCTGGGATGCCGGGGCTTTCGGACCCCGGATACGAGCTTGTCCACGCTGCCATCGAGCGTGGATACACAGTCACATCCATCCCCGGTCCTTCGGCTCCCGTGACAGCACTGGTAGTCTCTGGCTTGCCCAGTGATAGCTTTCTCTATTTGGGTTTTTTTCCCCGCCGCCAGCGCGAGCGGCGCAAGTTGTTGGCTGAGGTGACGCAAGAATGGCGCACGCTGGTGGCCTTTGAAGCTCCGCACCGTCTGCGCAAAAGCTTGGCTGACATTGAGTCCGTGCTCGGCAACCGCCCGCTAGCTATTTGCCGGGAACTGACCAAGCTGTACGAGGAGGTTTGGCGGGGCACCGTAGCCGAAGCGCGGGCGCATTTTGATGAGGTTGAACCCCGGGGAGAATTCACACTCGTTATCGGCGGCGCGTCGGAAGAGCACGAGCCTTGGGACAAGGAACGGGTGCGAGCCGAGTTGGATAAACTGCTGGCGCAAGGGTTGCCCCGTCCAGCCGCTGCGCGCAGCATCGCGGCGGCCTCTGGATGGAAGCGCTCGGAAATCTATGACCTGGGTCTCAAGGACGAGTAAGGCAGGATTATTGATGGACCTTTCGGACAAAGAGCAAGCCATGTTGGCCGGTGATTTTGGCCCCGGCGTGCGCAAGGCGATGGAGATCGTCTGCGCACTGGGGCAGATCTATGGTGCCCGGCGATTGGTGCCGGTGGGTTCTGTGCAAGTAGCCGGAGTCAGCTATCGTAACCTGGGGGAAGCGGGGCTCGAGTTTCTGCACGAGTGGGCCGAGCAGTCTGCCCAAGTGTGTGTGCCTACGACACTGAATCCAGCCGGAATAGATCTGCGCGCCTGGCAAGCGTTAGGCTTTTCCGAGTCGTTCGCTCGTTCCCAATTGGAAGTGATTGATGCCTTCCGGCGGCTGGGAGTGCGCGCAACTTGCACGTGTACACCCTATCTGGTGGGCAACGTGCCCCGTGTAGGCGAACACGTGGCCTGGGCCGAATCCTCGGCGGTGAGTTACGCCAACTCGGTACTGGGGGCGCGTACCAACCGAGAAGGAGGCCCGAGCGCCTTGGCTGCAGCCATCACAGGACGCACGGCAGCCTTTGGACTGCACCTGGACGAAAACCGTCGGGCAGCGCTCCAGGTAGAGGTACACTGCCCAGTGCGCACGCTCTCCGACCTGGGGGCATTGGGACACCTGGTCGGGAAGACAGCCGGCAACCGTGTGCCATATTTCGTATTCGAGTCCTGGGACTTGGAAGAAAACAATTCAGACGTCGCCCTAAAGGCGTTGGGGGCCGCGATGGCAGCCAGCGGCGCGGTTGCCCTGTATCACGTCGCGGGGGTCACGCCCGAAGCAGATCAGCCAGGCATACTGCTCCCAGACCATGAGACGATGGTCGTGGACGATCTACAGCCCGCCTACGCCGCGCTCAATTCTGACGTCCGCCAGATCGACCTGGTTTGGATTGGATGCCCACACGCCAACTTGGAGGAGATTGCGAAGGTAGTACGGTTGTTGGATGGACGCCAAACGAAATCAGTGCTGTGGATCACAACAGCCCGTAAGGTTCAAGAGCAAGCCAAAGCAGAGGGATTGGTAGCGGCAGTCGAGGCTAGTGGAGGGCAAGTAGTGGCCGATATGTGTGCCGTTGTCGCGCCGATGCAAGAACTCTCGTTTCGCACTCTGGCGACATCCTCGGCCAAGGGGGCCACTTATGTGCCCTCCCACGCGGGGTTACAGGTACGTTATGGCACAGTCGAGCAGTGTGTGGAGGCGGCAGTGAGCGGTGTTTGGCTGGAGTGAGAATATCACAGGGTTTGAATTCACTCACTGATGACTGTCTTTGAATTCGTCGGTTACCTCGTCGCGCCAATCGAACGAACTTCCAAAGATCAACCCAAGCAAAGCCAAAATTATGGTAATAGCCAACCCCAACACCGCCAGCATTACAACATCATCTAAGAACAAGGCAAGCACGATCGAGATGATTGTGCCAAACAGTGCACCAATGATGACACCCCAAAACTTGTACGACATGTTTTGCAGCATATCTCGCATCATGTACTGAAACGAGACGTTTCTTCTCTTGAGGTGTTTTCGCCGCGTCGTGACTCTGGATTGAGTCTTTTTCTCCTTAGCCTTGGGGTCGCGTGCTTGGATTTGCCGCTCGCGAAGCCGCTTTAGTCGTTCGAGTTCTTCATTTCTGCTCATTTGACACCTCCCTTGACCCACACAATTGTTAACAGGAATCCCACGTTTCCTCTAGAAAGCGACTTGGGTTTTTAAACCATCTCTACCACATCAGGGATTACGATTGGTTTGTGCAAGTAAAAGTTTATCACACCCTGCGCAATATGCCAAATTGGAGAGCCCGAAATGCTCTTGACTGGCCAAAAAGTCTGTCGCAAATGCACCCCCGACAGCTATACGTATCCACAAAAGTTGGAATTCTACTGTAACGGATTTGTAACCCACAAAAAGTGCAAAATATTGTACATTTTAATTGACTTTCCTGTGGATTGGACTATACTTTACATGACTCAAATTACCCTTGGAATGGAATCTATTATGGATAACCCCGTATCTGTTTCACAAGTGGATGCCCTGGAATTCCTGCGCCCAATTCTTCTTGGTTTGGCAGAAGAAGATCTGGAAGAATTGGCTCATGCAGCGGTCGAACTTTACTATGCTGATGGAGATGTCATCATACAAGAAGGGGATGAGGGGGATGCAGTTTTCTTTATCGTAAGTGGACGCGTAGAAATGGTCAAGCAGTTTGCCGACGGTGGCGAACGTTTTCTACATACATCAGGGCAAGGTGAACCCTTTGGGGAAATGGCCCTGCTTCAAGAAGGCGGTCGCACGGCTACCGTCCGCGCCGTTGAGCCTAGTACCATTTTGAGAGTTGGTCGAGATCCCTTTTTGAACGTTCTGGGACGCAGCCCCTCTCTAGGTGTCCACGTCTTGGTTCGTCTCACCGGCCGTCTCACCTCCGCCGACCAGCAATCCATCAAAGAATTGAGCGAGCGTAACGTGGAACTGGCCCAGGCACTCCAGCAATTGGAGCGGTTGGACAAAACAAAGTCCGAGTTCATCCAGGTGACGGCCCATGAACTGCGCACACCTGTCGCCGCTTTGCTGGGATATGCCCAGATGATGGAGTATAATGCCAAGGTCAAGGAAGATCCTGGATTACGAGTACTGGTAGATGGAGTGGTGACGAGCACGGAACGGCTCCACCGCATATTCAACAGCATCCTGGACGTTTCGCGGTTGATGTCTGGAGATCTCAAAGTGATCAACAGCCCTTTGAGTATCGCCGTTACCCTCGAAGCTGTTCATGCCAAGGCTGAAAAGGCATTAAAGGAACGTAATTTGACGATAGAGTTTGTGGGGTTGGATGATCTACCCTTTTGCTCCGGTGACCCTGACTTGTTGTACAAGGTGTTCGATCATTTAGTGAATAACGCCATCAAGTATACGCCCGACAAAGGGAAAATAACGACGACTGGTCAGGTGGTAGAATCAGATGACCTGGGGCAATGCGTTCAAGTGATGGTATCAGACACAGGTATCGGTATCTCATCACAGGATATTGATCTGATCTTTGAAAAATTCTATCGCACTGGCGAAGTAGCGCTTCATTCCTCAGGGACCAGCAAATTCAAGGGAGGCGGCCCGGGGTTGGGACTGGCCATCGCTCAAGGAATAGTACTGGCTCACGGAGGGCGCATCTGGGCCGAAAGCCCTGGCTGCGACGAAGAGACCTGCCCAGGAAGCCAGTTCATCGTCCAGTTACCGATTTACGGTCACAAGTCGTAAAAGCGTATAGCAATTTATCGCGCTCTTTTTGAACCAGTCTAAAATTAAACGAGGCACACGCGAATCAATGGAGCGTGTGCCTTTTCTGTTCTAGTCTACGCATAGGGTGTGGTGGTCACACACTCCACCAAATGCGCGATCAGTGACCGTCGGCAGTGATAGATGAAAGCCAACCAGCATCAATAGTGCCAAATCTTGTCTCGAGACGTCATTCCCAAGCGACGTGGGTCTCGATGGTGAATGTGGGGAACTCTCCAGGTGCTTTTTTTACCGCGCATAGTTGGATTGTCTTGACGAGCGCCGGGGTGTACTTGGCAGGAAAGTCCGGCGGCAGCAGGACACCTGCCCATTACCTGACATCAAGTAGCATTCCCCACTTGGTCCAGAACTTGCCGATGTCCTGGCACCTCAGTTGTCAAAACAATAGCCCTTGGGATGCCCTGTGCAAGTTGCTGGGACGCTCGTGGCGTGGCAGTGTGTTGGCCGAGTGCATGAACGGCCTGTTACGTTCCCTCTTGGATGGGCGCAAGTATACCGACCAAGGATGTCTGAATTTGTTTCGCTTTCTGCATAATGCCCGTCCGTTTGAGCGTGGCAAACGTGCTAATCATAGTTCTGCCGAGTTAGTGGGACTCGACGTGCCTGATGATCCTCTCATTCCGCTAGGCCTAGTGTTTCGCGGCGTAAATAAACCTACAGTTCAGAATTGCCGACTATCAACGCAAACTACCTATTATGATGCTAATCTACCGCGAAACACCTGAGCAGTTGGGCGTTAAAGTTTGGTATTTGGGGATATTTACGCCCAACTGCACTAGCATCAAAAATGTCTATCCAACTTGCCAGGGTTCTGAACCATGCCGATATTTTCATCGCTATACGCCTCGCAATATATTTTCGTTCAACCAGTATCGCTTCACTCACAAACCGGCGGTCGGGTCTCGGGCTTTCCCTGGGCATTTTGTTTTTCTCGAACAGAAATGGGGTGGATTATTGTTTAACGCATCTGTTCATACCGTGCATTCTCTTTCACCAAGCATTACCTGCTCAGTTCTCGGTCGGCAAAATGTTATCTCGAGTTGGTTCGAGTGTTTGTAGCTCAATTTGCTCGTCGGCACTGAGCACTTTGCCCAGGTCCAGCAGGATAACGAGTCGTCCGGATGAACCTGGACCATTGTTCACCTTGGCGATGCCGGTGATAAAAGCGTTGCTAATGCCCGCGGGCGAAGCAGCGCCGCCGTTCCCCGTCATCACAATGGACGATGGGGGTTCAATGTCCTCACTCGATACGCGCAACACCTCAGACACTGCGTCTACCACCATCCCGACCTTGACACTCGGCTGGTCGTCGCCGTGCACCATCTCGACGTTGACGATGCGAGTGTCCTTTGTGACCTCTCCCGGTGGCAATCCAAACCGTTTACGCAGATCAATCACCGGGAGCACCTTGCCGCGCAGATTGGTGATCCCTTCGACGAAACTGGGGGCGTGGGGCACACTGGTGATTGACTGCATCTTGACGATGCCATCCACGGCCGCGATATCCACGCCATAATTCTCGTTGCCCAGATTGAAAACAACCAGTTGATTCTCCATTTTTGATGCTCCTTGTGTAATCTGACCCTTCCACAGGCCCTACCCTGCTGGGCCTATGGAAGGGTTTGTTGTTCCAAATGCTAGCGGCTTGTGACTAACAATGGTTCCTCATGTCCGTTTCCGCCGCTTTCTACGGACGCCACTTCTAGCAGTGGGTCTGCTGTTGGGGTCGTAGCCTGGATTGGCTGCGGTGTGGAGACAAACGTCGCGCCGCCCTGTACTGGTCGCCCTTCGTCCTTGAGCTGAAGGATCGAGGATACAGGACCAGTGCCGGGCAGTCTGAACTGCGCCACCAGCGCTTGCAGTCCTTGCGCCATCGCGGCCAACGACTGGGCCGAGGCGGTGACCTCTTCCACTTGTGCGCTCACTTCTTCCACGGTGGCGCTCACTTCCTCGGTCGATGCGCTGTTTTCCTCCGAGATCGAGGCGATGCTCTCGATAGCTTGCGACACATCGCCTGCTCCGGCGGCCATCTCTTCGGTGGAGGCGTTGTTCTCTTCCACTACCGCAGAGACAGATTCCATCGCGCTCACGAGCTCGTTCGCCGAGGCGTCCATCTGCTGGGCTGCGGCGGCGATCTCTTCCACCTGTTGGTTGACTGTTTCGGCGGCGACCAGGATAGAGTCTAGCGCCTGCCCCGCCTCGACCGCCTGCCCCATACCAAGTTCGACCTCGGCTGCCCCCGCATCCATTGCCTGTACCGCTTCGGCGATGGTCTGTTGGATGCTCCGGATCAATCCGGCGATCTCTTTGGTGGCTATTGCAGAGCCTTCAGCCAGCTTGCGGACTTCATCCGCCACCACGGCAAAGCCCTTGCCGTGTTCTCCCGCGCGGGCGGCCTCGATGGCGGCGTTGAGCGCCAGCAGGTTCGTCTGCGACGCAATGCCGTCAATCGTCTCGACGATATCTCCGATCTGCTCCGAGCGCTGTCCCATCTCTCGGACTCGCTGCGCCACGAGGTCAGTGCTGGTCTTGATACTCTCCATTCCCTGGATCGTCTTTTGAACCGTTCCAGCGCCTTCACGGGCAGCGTGGGTGGCCTGGGTTGCGCCTTCGGCTCCGGCTTGGGCATTGGTGGCCACTTGCTGAATAACACGAGAGATACTGGCGGTGATTTGAGCGGACATGTCGACGGCGGACGCTTGCTCTTGCGCCCCCCGGGCCACACCCTCGATCGCCCGCGCCACTTGCTCGACGGTGGTGGTGGCTGTGGTCACGCTCTCTGTCTGCTGGGCGGTGCCTTGGGCCACCTGCTGGATGGTGTTGGCGACCTGGTTGGCGGCCTGGGCTGACTGGTCGGCGGAGGCGGTGAGTTGACTGGATGCCGCACTGACATTGTTGGCGCTATCGGTCACCTGACCGATCAGATTGCGCAGGTCGGCGATCATTTGGGCAAAGGCGTTGCCCAACACGTCCCGGTTCGACTGTGGCGTGACGTCTACCGTCAGGTCGCCTTGGGCCAGGCTGGTAGCCGCAGTAGCCATCTCTTGCATATAGACGATCAACTGGCGAAAGGCATCGGCCAACAAGCCAACTTCGTCCTTTTGGTTGATGTCCACTCGTTGATTGACGTCGCCTTCCGCGATCACCAGGGCGGCATCGGCGATCTTTTGGACCGGGTTGGCGATAGAGAGGGCAACGAAAAAGGCGACCACTGCCACGATCACCGCCGCAACACCTCCGATCGCAAGCACGGCGTTGATCAGCGTGGTGACGGGCCGGTTGACCTCTTCCTCGTTGATCTCGACCATTACTGCCCACGTGACGTCAAAGGCCTCGACGGGACCATAGGCCGAGAGCACCGGGTTCCCGGTATAATCATTGAGGACCTCCCTACCGTCTTCTTTCGCCAACGCCCTGCTGACTTGCTCCGTGTCCGCGCCGTTCTCCGCGACCGTTCCGGCGAAGGAGGCGGCTACCGAGTGCCCGGTGGGGTCAAGGTAGGAATCGGACCGCATGCGCTTGTCTGGCCCCACCAGATAGGCCTCGCCACTCTCGCCCATACCCTCGCGCACGCTCATGATAGAGTTGATCCCTTCCAGGGGCAATTGCAGCGCCACAATCACTTCGATTCCTCCTTCGTGGATCAGAGGTTGGGCGATAAAAGCGGCGGCCTCGTCGTTGCTAGGCGCGTACTGATCAAAGTCGGCAAAGCCGAACTGCTTTGTATTCAGAATCTCTTGGACCAATTCGCCCAGGTTGGAATTGGCGTACTGCCCGCCCACCATGTTGGTCTGATAGTCAGCTTCTTTGGCCACAGTGTAAAAGACATAGCCGTCCGGATTGATCAGGAACAGGTCATAGTAGCCATACTTTGCGATGTACTTGGCGTAAAAGTCTTCTGTCTCCCCCTCGAGTTGCGGGGCGATGGCCTCCTCCAGATTCATGGTGGTGATGATGGCCCAGTTCAGCCCGGGAATGTCGAGTGGAGCATAGATAACGATCTCCATATCCCCGCTGCTGCCGATTTTGACGTCCTGTCCCGATATACCGGATAGAGCTCGTTCGATGTAGACGCCGGACTTGGCATCGCCAACCTGGCCTTCCTTAACCACCCGGTCGCTGCGGAGAGTGGTCACGCCTTCCCATTTGCCGACCAGGTAGGTTTCGCCTGTCGTGCCCATCCCCTGGCGTCTCTGAGTAATGGCATTGATGTTTTCGACTGGCAGTTGCAGGGCTACCACTACTTCCACCTCACCATTATGCAGAAACGGCTGGGCTATAAAGGCTGCCTGCTCATTGTTGCTGGGCGCGTATGGTTCAAAGTCGGCAAAGCTGAGCTTTTGGGTCTCCAGGACCTGCCTGACCAGTCCACCCAGGTTGGAAGCGCTGTACTCACCGCCTACCATGTTGGTCTGATAGTCAGACTCTTTGCTCACGGTGTAAAAGACATAGCCGTCCGGGTTGATCAGGAACAGGTCATAGTAGCCATACTTTTCGATATAGTTGGCGTAAAAGTCGTTTTCCTCTCCTTCGAGTTGCGGAGCGACAGCCTCCTCCAGACTCATGGTGGTGATGATGGCCCAGTTCAGTCCGGGAATGTCGAGCGGAGTGTAGACAACGATCTCCATATCCCCACTGCTGCCGATTTTGACGTCCTGTCCCGATATGCCGGACAGGGCTCGTTCGATGTAGACGTCGGACTTGATATCGCCAATCTGGCCTTCCTTGACCACCCGGTCGCTGCGGAGAGTGGTATCACCTTCCCATTTGCCGACCAGGTAGGTCTCGCCGGTCATGCCCATGCCGCTGCGCTCCTGGACGATGTCGTTGATGGCTTGCACTGTAGCCGGGTCGTCCTTGAGGACTTGGATATCACCGGTCACCGTCGCCAAGTACCTCTCGAGTTCCGCTTTCTGGAGTGTTTGCACCGCCTCCAGCTTGGCAAAAGCCTCCTGACGAAGTGAGGCTACCGTCTCTACCAGCATGTCCATGTCGTCCTGGCAATCCTGCAAGTACCTTTCTGCCTCCGTCTTTTTGAGATTCTGAACCGCAGCCAGTTTACTGAAGGCGTCTTGCTGGAGGGAAGCCACGGTCTCGACCAGCACCCCCATGTCGCCCTCTCGTTCCTCAAAGTAAGTGTTGATCTGGTAGCGCTTGATCTCGTGCACCGCTTCCAGGTTGTTGTAGGCTTGTGTTTGCAGTGCATCTTGGGCCCTGAACATGCTAAAGGCGGCCACGGCCACCAGGGGGACCAGTCCTACGATCAAGAACAGACCGATCAGTTTGGGCTTCATTTTGATATTGTTCAAAAACATGATATTTTTCCTTTCCCGCCTCCAATATTTGTTTACCATCTTGGCGAGTGATTAACTGTTGTACTTTTTCCCTACGAAATGTTGCATACGTCTGCTCCTTACCTAATCGTCGATTGCATACACTTTTTGTACTTGGTAAAATTATCTGGCAATCCCTTTGCGTTGGGATGTGCTTGCCAGCACGCCATCGTTGCTGACCAGGACCAGCTTCCCCGCCCCGTCGTAAATGTGTACCGGGTTGGCCAATTCTTGCAGATGCTCCAGGTCTAGGTCTACACCAGCGATGCCGCAGAACTGGCCGTCGGCCATGATCGGCACGACCAAAGAGTTATCGCACGCCACCTCAGCCATGTGCGCAACGTACCTGTCCACCGTGGCCCGCAGGCCCTCACGTTGTCCCTCGATCTGGGCGACCGTGTACTGAAAACCATCGACCATCTCGTTCAACTGGTGTCCCAACGCGACCAGGGGGTCGTCCATACGCTGCTTGTCTTTGTCGAGGGACAGCCGTGCGGCAAGGTTGCCTTCAGCTACCTCGTCCATATACGCTACGTACTTTTTGACCGTGGCGCGCACATACGCGCACTGTTCCCGCTCGACCGCTACGCGCTTTTTAGTTTCCAGGGCCAGGTGGGATTGTTCTTCCTGCCCCAATGCGGCCATACGTACAACAATAGCGACGGCCAGCAGCGCCAATGAACCAAAAGACGCGCCGACGATTAGCCTGACCGTCTCATTTGGCACCGGAGACCACTTGAGGTCCGCATTTCTCACCAATAGGACGTTGGCGATAAAGGCAAAGAGACAGGCCCCGGTCAACCAATGGGGGTTTTTCTCTCCCACGAGCAGGTTTCCCCGGACAAAAAAGATGACATACGCGAGGATCATGGCCAACATCAACTCGGGCATCAGGGGTGTGCTGATGGCCAATAGGAGCAAGAACACGATAAGAAAGATGCGGATGCCGATGGTCGATTGCCCGCGACGGTACGAGACGGGGTACAGTCCTATCCCCACAGCCACCAGCACGGCGACGGCGGCGATGCTTAACAATTGTGGCGACGAACGAAAGAGCAGCCACACCCCCACCGCCAATATCGCCACAATGCCGGCAATGTCGACCGCGTATATGCTGAGTTTGACGAGTTGTGCTCGGCGGGTATGGGGTGGGGCATCACCCGATTTTTGCTCCTGGGTATCTGTCCGCATCGTTGTTGCCGTCTTGGGCATGGCGGTCTCAATTGTCATAATTTTTCTCCTCGAATGCTCTTCCGATAATAACCATCTGTAGGGCGGTTTTGCTAACCGCCAGCTTGGAGAACGGGCGTAGGTCGTCTAATCCAACCTATATTTTCGTCCTTGGAAATGAGCCAAGGATCATACGGAAATACACTGTTAATCGGGTCGAATATTGTGCTCTTGTAATTTGGAGCCATTTCCACCAGATAGCAGCTTGTTTACGAGTGTGAAGAACTCGTCTATTGAGAACCCATTAATCAGTATCCCATCAGCGTTCGCCTCTTGGGCCATTCGCTGCTGTTGAATGGTATCGACCAGGACGAGACACTGGGTTTGAGGCCATTCAGTCTTGACCTGCTCCAATATCGTCCAGTCCCCGTTGCCCGACAGGCTGAGATCCAGCACCAGCAGGTCCGGGGGATGGTCAATGCCCAATTGTAATGTGGACAATGTATCGGCCATCAAATCAATAGTTCCCAACTGCGACATCGCTCTTAGCAAGATTCGCAGACTGTTTCGCTTTCGACTTGATGCAGTCACGATCGCGACTGACACATCGCAATTAATCTTGTTCTCTTTGAACTCTATCTGTATCGTTTTTTGATTCACTGTTTCCACTCTCGCCTAGATTTGATCTTTGCCACTATACCATATTCCCATCCTGCACGCATCGACCATAAAGATTATTTCGTCTAAACAAATCGATAGAGTTTTCTAGTTTTTTCTAATCCAAATGTGGTAGAAAGAAAAAGGCCCTCATGGTTCCAAAAACCATGAGGGCCTGAGAGAGATCGATGAGGTCTCAGTCCAAGTTTGCCAAACTCTCCCGCAGGGCGTACAAGGCCGCCTGGGTGCGGTTGGCCAGGTGCAGCTTGCTCAGGATGTTCCTGACGTGAACGCGCACCGTCGACTCGCTGATGCAGAGCGTTTCGCCGATCTCCCGGTTGGGCATTCCGCGCGCAACGAGCTGCAGCACCTCCAATTCGCGCGCTGTGAGGGGGTCCTCGGTTGGCGATAGATCTACCGGCTGGTTGAGTTCCCGGATCACTTTGCGGGCAATAGTGGGATGTAGTACCGATTCACCCTTGTAAACATCCTGAATCGCTTGCACCAACATCTCGGGGGAAGAGTCCTTTAGCAAGTACCCTAGGGCGCCGGCTTTGATAGCCGGAAATATCTTGTCGTCCTCGGCAAAGCTGGTCAGAATCAGAACGCGGACGTCGGGATTCTCATGCTTGATCTCGTCGAGTGCCTCCAGGCCGTTCTTGCGGGGCATCATCAGGTCCAGCAGTATCACGTCCGGCTGTAGAGAGCGGGCTTTTTCCACCGCTTCGACCCCGTCTGCGGCATCTCCAATGACCTCTAGACCCGGCTCGCGGCTCAACACCCCTTGCAAACCTTCTCTCACGATCGGGTGATCATCGACGATCAAAAGACGAATGCTTTTCTCCATCAACTACCTCCACTCAGTTTTGATGAGCCCATTCTTGGGAACTCGTTTCCACGCTGACCCTCACCGTCGTTCCCTGCTCTGGCGTTGAACGGACGGTCAACGTCCCTCCCAGCTTTTTCGCCCGTTCTCGCATACTGGTCAGCCCCATTCCTCCCGTGTGGTCCATTTTGTCGAACACAAAACCGCTCCCATTGTCCTCAACTTTTAATGTCGCCCACTTACCATCGAACTTTACCCACACCGTGACCTCGCTGGCAGCGGCGTGCTTTAGGGCGTTGTTCAGCGCTTCCTGAGCGATACGGTACAGTCCCTCTTCTACCGACGCGGGCAGCACAGCCGATATCTCTGTTTGTAAGGATACCTCTACCTCAGCTCGCTTTTCCACGGCATCCAATCGTCGTTGTAAGGCTCCCGCTAATCCGTCCTGCTCTAGCAACTGCGGCCGCAGTTCATAGACCATCAAGCGCATTTCCTTGAGCGCCTGCTGGGCTGTCTCACCGATTCGGACGACGCGTTCCCTGGCCGCTTCCAGATCCCCTTCTTCACAAAGGTCTCGCGCCCATTTGGCAAAGAGCGTCAGGCCATACAACGACTGGGTGATCGAATCGTGAAGATCCCGCGCCATCCGATCTCGCTCTTCCAATACCGCTGTCTGTTCGATGCGCTGGCGCAGCCAGGCGCTTTCCACCACGATCCCCATGTGATCGGCGATAGACGTCAGGAGCGTGATCTCATCCATACTGAACGGCGGCTGTTCTTCTCCTTTGAATACGCCGAGGACGCCCAATATTTGCCCTCTGACCCGGATAGGAACGCCAATGTACGCCAGCGAGGATGGAACAGGTAGCATGTCGGATGCCCGTGGATCGGTAGATATGTCGGGCACGAGTAGTGACTCGTCGTGCTCGAATATCCAATTCACCAGACTATGGCCGGGCGGCGTTATCTCTATCTGAGCAGCTATAACATCAGAGATTCCCTGGTGTACGATTATGTGCAGTGCTTCTTCATCCGACCGAACACCGGTCTCGCCCAGGATGTAAATCTCTCCCACAATGCCCTGCATCACGACCAGTATGTGCTCTAGCGCACGCGTCAAGGCCGTTTCCAGGTCCAGGACTTGACTGGCTATGGCCGTCACCTCGTACAGGATCGACAGATCCCGCGTCCGATCAGCCACCCGGCGCTCCAGTTCTTTGGTGTGGCGCTGCACCTGCTCGTACAGGCGGGCGTTCTCGATGGCGATGGCTGCAGCCGCAGCCAGCGACTCGAGCAATATCATGTCTTGCGCGCCAAAGCGTTTGGTCTCTGTATCCACCACCTGGATCACTCCGAATATGTTCTCTTTGAACCGCAGCGGGACGCTGAGGATAGAGCGCAGCGCAAGTCCAGTTTTCTGGTCTACGCCGGCAAAGTAGCGCTCGTCGGCGTGCGTGTCTGGCACGACCAGACTCTTGCCGCTTAGCACCGTGGCGCCGCCAATCCCCTCTCCGGGCGCCAGCCGCCAGCCGCGCACGATCTCGTTTTGGACACCGGAGGCCTGTTGACAGACCAGTTCGCCTGTCTCGGCATCGAGTAGCCAGGCTGAACAAGCGATCGCCTCTTGCAAATGGCGCGCCTTTTCCAGGACGAGGCCGAGCACCTGATCCAGGTCGAGGGTGGAACTGAATGTCTGGCTTGCCTGATTGAGCAGAGCCAGTTCCCGGTTACGCCGTTTTAGTGTTTGCTCCATCTGCTTGCGTTCGGTGACGTCGTGCCATATACTTTGAACCAGGTCTTTTTCCCCAAGAGAGATGGCCCTGGAACTCGCCAGAATGTCTCGTATCTCGCCGCCCTTTGTTTCATGTTTCGTTTCAAAGGTGTCGGTTCCTACTTGGATGATTTTCTCAATGTGCTCGGCGACTTTTTCGGCCGTCTCGATCACCTCAAGATCGGATATCTTGAGCTTTGCGAATTCCTCGTGAGTATAACCGAGATTCTCGTGCGCCTGGTCGTTGAATTCTACCAGTGCCCCAGTCTCAGCGTCAACGAGCACAATCGAGTCTGCCGCCTGTTCAAAGATAGCACGATATCGCTCCTCTGACTCGCGCAATTTCTCCTCCGCCTGTTTGCGCTCGGTGATGTCATGGATGACGACCGCAGCAAAGTTAGTTGCTGCCGCAGGGTTCTTATCACGGTTCTTGTCTGCTTGGGTCAAGAGCGGTTGAACCTGAATGTAAAGATGACGCTTCAAGATATTGTCTTTGGCTTCACATTCTGCAGACCGACCACGGGCTAGTTCCTCCCACGCCTGATGCCAGAAACCATCCAGGTAGCAAGATGGATCAGTGCATCCGGGATGGAAAAGCTCGTGCACATCCCAACCCTGGACGTTCGTGACCGATGCTAGTCCCCATGTCTCCACGCTTCGGTTGGCCCTCAGAACGTGCCTCTGGTCGTCAAGCAGGCAGACGAGTTGAGGGAGTGCGTCGACTGTGGTTTCCCATTCTCGCTTGGCCTGCTCGACCTGTGACAGGCTCTTTTTGAGCATCTTTTCTGCCCTCTTGCGCTCGGTGATGTCCAAGAGATACTCGATCATCTGGACAACGTCTCCGTTGTCATCGAAAATGGGATAGGCGTGAATTTCAAGCACCCTGCTTTCGCCATCCGAGGTGCGGTGGGTATGTTCCATTGTTGTAGGCTTTTTGCTTTTCTTGACTATTTCAAGTGGACAAGGATGTTTGCTTTTTCCATCACATGGTTCACTTTTGCCGTGAGAGAGAGCATAGCAAGTCACTGCTCCGGCCGACTGGGCCAGACTGGCACCCGAGTTTGCCATTGTGACCGTGTAATCACTGGTATCAATGACGTAAAAGGGGTGAGTGAGGGACTCGATCACGTTGGTGAGGAATTCATTTTGCTGCTGTATGGTCTTTTCCGCCTGCACCCGCTCAGTGATGTCACGGAATATTTCCAATTTTGAAATGCTGCCGTCAGGACTCTTCAGTGGGGTGTCAATCAGGTCATACGTCCTCCCATTCTTGAAAGAAAACCATTCCCAGCGTACGGTTTTTCCCGCAAGGACATCGAGGTTCTTGCACCAGGGGCACTCTTTCGTTCGGTCGTGGAAATATTCATAACACTTTTGCTCTTCATAAGCGCCAAAGTCTTTTATCAGTACAGGATTCACATACAGGATATCATATTGCTGGTTAACGATATAAACACCATCTTCCATCGTCTCAAAAATGTTCTTCAAGTTGTTTCTCTCAATGCGTAGCGCCTGTTCCGCCTGTTGGCGCTCGATGACCCTTCCCAATCGCTCTGCAATTGCATTGAGCAGGTTTCGCTCCTCTTTCAAGAAAGGTCCCTCGCTTTCCAAAGCGCCACCGCTCTCTGGATTTTTCTCCTGGTAGCAGACCTCCACAGCGCCGACCCGCTCGCCAGATACGACAATGTCGGCCGCTTGTTTCCAGGTAGTTTCTTCAAAGCCCGTCGTTCTGAATTCCTGTTCCTCGTGGATAATTCGCGCGTAGGTGACTTGGGGATATTGCCAGGCGGGAGGGATGAGATCAACCACCCTCTGAAAAATCTTTTCCAGTGAGATATCTGGCGTTGCCACAAGCTCAGAAATGTCATAGAGGCAATTCAGATCCTTGACCCGCTCGCCAAGATCATACGCCAATTTTTGCAGTGCCTCTTGTGTCTGCTTGCGTTCGGTGGTGTCCTGTACATGGGAGATGAAATATAGGGGCACGCCCTGGGCATCTTGGACAAGGGAACTAGAAACCTGACCCCACACGATATGACCGTCTTTGTGCAAGTACCGTTTCTCGAATTGAGTGTGCTCAACCTCTCCAGATACCGCCCGTCGTATGAACGTGGGGCTGACATCCAGATCTTTTGGATGGGCGATGTCATTCACAGTCATGTTTTCAAGCTCTGCTTGACTATAGCCGAATATCTGAGACATCTGGTTATTGACCCTTGTCAGGCGGCCATTGAGGTCCACCAAGCACATGCCGATATTGGTGTTCTCGAAAGCAAGGCGGAAGCGCTCCTCATTCTCCCGCAGCGCCTCACGCTGTTCTCGCTCATTGTTGATCATCTCGCGTATGCGTCCGATCATGTGGTTAAAGGCATCGGCCAAAATGCCGACCTCGTCCCTCGCTTCAATATCAGCCTCGACTTTTAGGTTGCCGGCAGCGACGGATCGGGCGACGTCGGCTAACCGGTAGATCGGATTGGAGATACTGCGGGATATGACCACAGCCATAGTCGCACCTGAAACGATTGAAACGATCGTACCCGCTATGATGATTGCCAGCACTGTGCTCGTTGCTCTGGTCATGTTATCCACTGCCGCGCTCTGATGGCGCAAGGCTTCTACCCGCATGTCTTCTACGAGGGGCGATATGGCGTGGGTCGATTCGCGGAATACTTGGATGGCCCCGGCGATCTGGCTATCAATGGTTACCAGTGCGTCAAAGGTTGTGAGATAGTCGTCCACCAGTGTGCTATACGTGGAGAGACCCGCAGTCATCAACTGCGCCTCGAGTTGTTCTGCCAGGGTACGTACCTTGGTGACGTATTGATCCTCGCCACGTAACAAATAGTCCTGTTCGGCACGATGCAACTGGAGTAGGGTGATATACATGGCATTTGTGTTCGCCTGTTCCTCCTGCGCTTTGAGCACGCTTTCCAATTCGTGCTCGGTATCGCCGAGTTCACCATTCAAGCCAGTGTCTTTGAATCCCCTTTCTTCGAGTTGGTTCACCACATCCAAAAAGTCAGCCTCGTACTTGTCAATCAATGTCCCGATCTGGTTTATCCTTTCAATATCGCCCTCACTGGTCTCCAAAGCAGCTAGCTCGGTCAAATATCTGTGTACAGTGCTTATCTCTTGTTGCACAGCCGTCACGTCCTCGCTCCTGGCCTTCTCGAAACCGATATCCTGGTAGCGCAAGAGGTAATCCTTTTCCCTTCGCCTGGCCCGCAGCAGAGCATTGTCAATCCAGTCCGCCAGATCGGCGTGGCGCCCACCGACATAGATGGCCTGGTCCACCGAATGATTCAGGATATTCATGCCCATCACGGCAACCATACCCACAACCATCGTCAGGAAGAGTAACCCGGCGAAAGCAAAGCCCAGTTTGCGGCCAATTCCCCCGGTCACTTTTCGAGCCACATCAGTCTCCTGTTGTTTGTCCCTTTCTTGAGACATGGCTTTATTCTCCTCCCTTTAGCTCAACATCGTAGAAAGGCCCCTCGCTTTCCAAAGCGCCGTCGCTATCGGGCCTTTCCTCCAGGTAGTAAGGCTTTTCCAGTTTTTAACTCGTCCCAAATTTTGCGGCAGAGAATCTCATAAATTGCACGCGAGTGACAAAATAACCGACAAAGCTCTAGGAATTCCGTCATAATCTGCCTTTTCAAGGTACCGTTGATTGCATCACAAAATCTGTTTGGGAGATTTATTTCTCTGGAATTCCCTAAATTTCCACATTGCTGACTTGTTTGTCGTGCACGTATACGTCAGCTTTCAGTGTGATTCTCTAAAATTTCCCGTTCTATACTTTTACCCTTCCAGAATGATTTGCGAGCAGGTGACTTTTGGGCACTGCCAGGCAGGGAAAAAGTCAACGATTCCCTGAAGGATATCCTCCGGAGAAATGCCCGATGTCTCTACAAGGCGAGAGATGACGTACAGGCAATTCAATTTCTCTGAGCATTGATTCACTCCTTAGCATTACCTTTGAATGCATCAAAGAATCACATAGCTGAAACCGCGGATGAACGCAGATGAACGCAGATTTTTACTAATTTCACCACTTTTGCATCTGTGTTGATCTGTGTCCGCTTCGTAGGAGCGTCATCTGCGGTTCCATTCTAGTTGTGTCATTTCGCGTTGATGTACAAAGGTGATGTTGGCTAAAATAAGGCGCTCAATAAAGTGGTGTTGATGTGCCGGTCATATTGGCAGTGACTTGGGCTCTGACTGCCATTGTTGTGTGATTAGTATACACTCATATCCCCGCTTTGCACAAATTGCGGATTGCGAGTAACGGTTGCGCAATCAGACGGGGGATGTTTCCAAAATCATCTCTGTGAGCAAATCCATTGTGATTTAGGGCCTGTGGGCTAATCAAGCGAGAATTTGTCTCAGGTACTGGTTCAGTTGAATGGGATTACGATGTAGACGAGGTTTCCATACCTCGTAGAGCCTTGCGCGCTATGGAAAGCGCGGCTACAAGCTCAATTTCGAGCTACAACAGACTATTCTCTAAAAATCCCACCCAACTGAACCAGTGCCTTGTCTCAAATCTGACGGTTTATGTTTATGAAAAAGTTCCAGTTTTTGTGCCTCAACAAACATGTTTGCTCTGGTTGCGCAACCCTTATGATAGACCTCAGACTGTCCCAGGCATCGGGAAACCTCGTCTCCGTCAAGTGCGCCTCTGGACATTCTCAACCTCAGCGCCCCCTTTCATTCCTATAATTCAGTCCCAATTTGCAAAGACTTGGTGACGCTATCATCTTGCATACCCATCGCTTGTTTGTGCGTATTGCTGGGTTATCTGAATGCCAACATACCCAAGCAGCTCTCGAGTGTATCTGATGCCAACGCCATTCTCCAATAATCGTCCGGCACATTGCGCGTACTTTGACATCATTGCTGCGTCGTGATAATATTATGGCAAGAGGGAAAAATGATCAATCGTGACAAAATACAAGCCATTCTATTTGACCTAGACGGAACATTGATGGACACTGACGATCAGGCCGTGGAAAAGCTGGCACACCGGCTGCAACGGTTGCGTTGGCCCCGTCCACACCAGACTGCCCGCCGTCTCATCATGGCATCCGAGACGCCTGCCAATATCCTGATGACGCTGTTGGATATGGTAGGGCTGGATGGGCCGGTGATGACGTTTGCCAGTTGGTTCCGTCGTCGACGCAGCTTGCATACACCGAGCGATTTCCGCATTATGGCGAATGCGCAGGAACTGTTAACTACGATGAACGAGCACTATCGGCTGGCTGTGGTCACTACGCGGGGCCAGGAGGACACCAAAGCATTTCTGGACCAACACAATTTACACGACACATTTGAGGTGCTGGTGACCCGCGAAAGTACCTGGCGGCTCAAACCCCATCCATCCCCGATCCGGCACGCAGCCCAATTGCTTGACGTGCCGGTAGAGAGCTGTGTGATGGTGGGAGATACGACAGTCGATGTACAATCCGCCCGGCGAGCGGGAGCGTGGGCTGTGGCGGTACTGTGCGGCTTTGGTGAACGGAAAGAATTGGAACGCACTGGCGCTCACGTGATTCTCGATCACACATCACAACTCTTATCACTGCTATGATAAACCACTCTTTCTCCCACGAGATAGTGACTTTTATTGCAACTCGATCGTAACTGGCCCGTAACGTTGCGTACTCGAACAACACGTATAATTGAATAAAATTCAAACTATACGCATAATCAATCCAGGAGGTATTCCAATGACAAACAACGAGACTAAAGCATTGCGCCAGATGTTCCCCGGGATGGACGATGAGGATCTAACTAAACTGACCAACGTCGCCAAACTGCACACCTATCCGACCGGCGCCGTCCTGTGCCAGGAAGGAGAGATCGAAAACACATTCTACGCGATCGTCAGTGGGCAGGTCGAGGTCACCAAGCAGCTTGACCAAGACACGCACGAGGTGATAAATCGTCCAGGTCCGGGCAGCTTTGTTGGTGAGATCGCCCTGGTACAAGAAGGGCCGCGCACCGCCACTGTCCGCACGACAGAGCCAACCACCGTGTTAGAGATCAACCGCGACGATTTTGTGAACATGCTATACAGCAGCGCGTCGATGGCCGTGCGCATCATGCTGCAAATCACACCTCGTCTGCGGGATATTGACCTGAGCACCATCGCTCATCTGCGCAAAAAGAACGATGAACTAGAGCAGGCGTACAAAGAACTCCAAAAACAAGCCTAGTCGTTACCATCATACTACCTACGACGAGTATACAAGTGGATACAGGTATCATATATGCCTGGACAGACTCACCGGTTGGGCCGGTGTGGGTCGCCGCGACCGAGGTCGGAATCTGCGCGGTGAGATTGGGCGCTGGACAACCAGAAGGCTTGTTCACCTGGCTATCCAAACGCATCGACCCAGATCCCCCACGTGAGGGTCCTCAAGCCCTTGCCTCCGCGCTCACTCAACTGCGCGAATATTTTGCTTGCACCCGGCACGAGTTCGACTTGCCACTGGATGTGCGCGGCACGCCGTTCCAACGAGCAGTATGGGAACACGTCGCCCGTATTCCCTACGGAACAACGACAACGTATGGCGAGGTTGCCCGCCGCATCAAACATCCCAGGGCCGCGCGTGCGGTGGGTGGAGCGAATGGAGCTAACCCGCTGCCTCTCATCATCCCCTGCCACCGGGTGGTTGGGGCAAAAGGCAACATGACGGGTTACGGTGCTGGGTTGGCAACAAAAGCAGCCTTGCTGCAACTAGAAGGCGCGCTGCTGGTCTGAGACGAAAGATAGGGAGAAAGAAATGGGTAAACGTTACATATTGATGATTCTGGCACTTGTTGGGATGGCGGCAGGCGCTCTGGCCTGCAATGCCCCAACTCCCACTCCCCAGGACCTACCTACCACTATGACGACGGCTACTTTAGCATCGCAAGAGACGGCACCGTCTCCAACCAACACACCGCCACAACCCACTCCCACACCCGCGACGCCAACCGCCACAAAAACTCCTTCACCAACGCCCACGCCCACAGAGACCTCCACCCCAACCGAACCAGTCAGCACCGGTCCGCTACACTTTCCAGTACCAGCAGGGCTAGACCACTGGGAAACCGCCGAAAATGGCCAACAGGAGGCAACCATTCTTTTGCACATCACAGGCGGAGCCCCCCCATATACCGTCTATCACGATCAGAATCTTATCGTTACCACATGGGAGACCAAACCGGAGATTGTCTTTTATGCACAGGGATGCAGTGCACTGGTCCACTCGATCACCGTCGAATCAGCCGATGGGCAAAGCGTCAAACACGATTATTGGATACCGGTCCCCTGGTGTGACTAGGGTTCAACCCGTACCCCCAATCACTTTTTAACGATGCGTGACAACGTACGGCGGCGGCTGCGCGAACTAGGGGTTGTAAAAGGTGTGCGCGAATTGGCGACACTGCCCTCCCGTCCCCGCGTCGCCATTGAAGATCTGGTGCCCGGTCGCTTCCACACGACCTCCCACGGGCGGTGTTTCGTTGTCGAAGAACATTACCCACTCGACCATCTCCACGGTGATCTCTCCCTCTCTACATTCCTGAACCTACCTCCAGAGACCGTCGCCCAGGTTGCCCGCGACGATGCACTCGCCAGCGCGAACCTTCAAGGGGCTTGTTTTCTCGACACCGAGACGACCGGACTCTCCGGCGGCACTGGTACGATGGCTTTTGTCGTTGGGCTAGGTTTTTTCGCGGAAGAGGGCTTTTACTTGCACCAATATTTTTTGCGCGATCCTGGCGATGAACCGGCAATGATCGAAACATTGGCAGAACAATTGGCCGGGTTCGAGTCCTTGATCTCTTTCAATGGCATTGCCTTTGACGTCCCCATCCTCGAAAATCGTTTCATCCTGGCCCGCGTCCCCCCACCAACGACAGGAATGCCACACCTCGACCTGCTACACCCCGCACGGCGGCTGTGGCGATATGGATTGCCCTCGTGCACGCTGGGCACCCTCGAACGAGAGGTGCTGAACGTGCCGCGAGATCAAGATGACGTCCCCGGTGGCGTCATCCCCTGGCTCTACCGCGACTATTTGCGCACCGGTGACGCCCGCGAGATAAAGCGCGTGATCTACCACAACGCCGTGGACATTCTCAGTCTGGTCACGCTGGCTGTGCGACTCTGCCGCACCTTTGCCGATCCCTGGAGTAAAACAGAATTGAGTGGTGCCGAATTCTACGGTCTGGGACGCTGGTACGCGAACGAATCCCGACCCGTCGACGCCGAACGGGCCTACCGCGCCAGCATCGCCGCCGACCTTTCCCTCGACCTGCGCGCCAAGGCATTGCGCGAGCTGGCCCAATTCCTCAAGCGAGCAGGCCGCCGGGCAGAGGCATTTGCCTATTGGCAGCAATTGGCGCTAGAGACCACGGACGACATCCTGGCCCACATCGAACTAGCCAAGTATTTCGAATGGCACGTGGTGAACCTCTCCCTAGCCATCGGGTGGACCCAGGCAGCAATCACCCAAGTTGAACGCTGGCCCAAGGGAGAACCCCGCAATGACACCTTGGCCGAACTGCGCCACCGATTGGAGCGGATAAAACGAAAAATGGACAAATCCCAGGAATAGACAATGCCAGAACTTCCCGACCTCGAAATCATCCGTGAGATATTGTCCCCCGAATTGGCCGGCCAAACCATCACCGGCGTTGAGGTAGTGCGCCCGCTGGTAGTGCGCGATCTGACGCTGCAAGGATTTGCCGAGACCCTCGCAGGCCAGACCTTTACGGGTGTGCAGCGTCGCGCAAAAGTACTGCTCTTTCCTCTCCAATCGGGCTTGACGTTGGCCATCAACTGCAAACTGGCCGGTCGCCTCCAGTACGCCCTTCCCAACGAGCGCCGTTTGTCCAAGACTCACGTTGTCTTTCAGCTCTCCAACAATCGAGAACTCCGTTACAGCGACCGTCGGACGATGGGCCAAATCTATCTGACCGCCGACCTCAACGTCATTCCCGGCTGGGCCGCGATGGGACCAGAACCATTCACGCTTACATTAGACGATTTCCGGGAACGATTGAGGCCGCATCGTGGAGAGATCAAGGGTGTTTTAACCCGTGGCAAGGCAGTCGCCGGAATCGGCAATGCCTACGCCGACGAAATCTGTTTTGTCGCCCGGCTGCATCCTGTCCGTAAGCGAACGTCGCTCACCGATGAGGAAATCGCCCGGCTGTACGAGGCTATGCA
Organism: Chloroflexota bacterium; assembly: GCA_024232355.1. The sequence goes on from JAAEPW010000145.1 coordinate 26,163, forward strand.
ATCTGTGCTACTCGAGGCGATCGTCACTCTACGGGAACGCGTTGGAACAGACGTTCACCGCGAGGTGCGTGATTTTTTGACCGTGCACAATCGAGGAGGAGAATCCTGTCCAGTATGTGGCGGCACCATTTCCGAGATCAAGGTCCAGAAACGGGCAACCAACTTTTGCCGCACATGCCAACCAGGGGGACTGATACGATTCTGAGCATATCCCGATTGTCGCAAAGCCGTGGGCCAAGCGACAAACTTTTGAGCACCGTCCGTCAAGGCAGCGTGCGAAATCCATGTTATCATAGTACAAATGGCCAAAATAACACCTGGACGCTGCATCGAATATGTGTTAAAATACGCGCTCACAGTTCTAACGTTGGAGTCATAAATTGAACACTCGTCGTTATTTGTTCATCACTTTGGGATTATTCGTCCTGTTGGCCCTGCAAGCGAAACCTGCCGAGGCATCCAATCCAGGCCCCCCTCAGGCACGCCATGCCAACGCCCGCTACGCCTGCGTGCCCAGCCTCATTTGGAGCCATCCGGAACTGTGTCCTATCCATGGGCCAGGGACCACCGCCTACCGTATCGCGTCCATCCGCTTGCCAGACCCGCTGCCCGAACTGCCCACACTCGAACTCCCCCACCGCGATGATGACGACATTATGCCCCACACCTACGCATACGTCAAAACCTTGCCAGTGGACATCTACTATCACCCAATGGAAGCCACAATGGGCCTGCCGCCCGTACGCTCAATGCTCTCCGGTGACTGGTGGGTCAGCGTGGAGGAATTGGTCGAGTACGAAGGGCAACAGTGGTATCAGATCAATGCGAACGAGTTCGTTATTGCCGACGCACTATCGCTCGCCGGGCCATCCCGTTTCCAGGGTATCTATCTTACCGAACAACCGCAGCATCCCTTTGCCTGGGTCAACCGCTGGATACAGCCTTCGATCCTGCCTCAGGGGGCAATCAACGAAGCTGTCGAAGCCTTCCGCCGCTACCAACTCGTCACCATCTTTGCCGAAGAACAGCGAGGCGATGGAATTTGGTACCTCGTCGGTCCTGATCAGTGGGTAGAACAGGAGAATGTTTCCCGGGTAGATGTGGATCCGCCACCAGAGGAAGTCGCGTCCGGGGAGAAATGGATCGAGGTAGATTTGTTCGAGCAGTCGGTGGCCGCCTACGAGGGCGAGCGTATGGTCTATGCCACCCTCACCTCCAGCGGACGGTCGCACACCGCCACGCCAACCGGCATCTATAACCTGTGGGCCAAGATACGCGAAGGCAAAATGAGCAACTCTGACGTTGAAGACGGAAGCCCTGCCTGGTACTATCTTGAAGACGTACCCTGGACAATGTATTTTCATGAAGGCTATTCGCTGCACGCGGCATTTTGGCATGATGCCTTTGGTTTTACACGCAGCCATGGCTGCGTCAACCTGGCCCCGCACGATGCAGAATGGTTCTTTAACTGGGCCGATCCGTTTATTTCCGATGGCGCAAACGAGCTATATATAGGCTCAGGAATGCCAAACACCTGGGTCTGGGTGCATTATTCGCCGCCTTTCGACTAGATTCTCAACTCGCTCAATGAAATCAACTACTCCATCACGCCGCATTCTTTGGCTCACCCTATTCGCCAGTCTGGGCTTGATCGCTGCCATGTTCTCCGCATGTACCAGCGATGAGCCTGCACCCGATATCACGCCCACACCTACCCGCACACCACGTGTCACTCCAACTCCCACGCCCACACTTACACCCACGCCCACACCTACGCCCACCCCCGCCTGGCCCGTGACCGTCTTTGTCCCGGATGGGTTGCCCATCCCCATCGCCGATGCCCTCAACTCGACGATCGCTGACCATCCCGATCTTTTTCTGCCCACTACCTCGGAAGATGCCGAGGTGTTAATACTTGGTCACGCTGATTTTAACACGACCATTTTAGCCGACTGGACATATGCCTTTGTCGCCCCCTTTCCCACTCTGACCGATGGCATCTCGTGGACGCACGTCATCAGCCACTGGATTGGCCTCCCTGCCGGACCATTTGCCGGGCGACCACTGTTGATGGAAGAAGAAACCGCCATAACACTGGCTGCCGTAATGGGTGACCCGGCTCCCGGTGCTGTCGAGATCGTACCGGCAGACGAAATTCTACAGCGTGCCTGGGACATACGTCCGACCTGGGGTATAGTACCCTTTCATAAACTGGAACCACGCTGGAAAGTGCTGCAAGTAGACGGTGTCTCAGCGCTCGACCACCGGCTAGACGTGGAACCTTATCCATTGGTCTTGCGTGTTGGCGCGGTCGGTATGGCGCGTGGCATTGCCAAACTCCAAGAAGAACTGGGTGGCTATATCACCAACCGCGACCCGGCCAAAATGTCAGTCGTCGTGATGACGGGCGTGACTGCCCTGACCCGAGCCACAGCGATGAGGATGGATATGCACGGCATCACCTACCCCGCCGAGGACATCCGTCCCTGGCTGGTCGAGGCCGACATCACCCACATCAGCAACGAGGTGTCCTTTGCCGAAAATTGCCCGCCACCGGGCAATTACTACACCATGGTCTTTTGTTCATCTCCCAGCTACTTTGAACTGTTTGAGGACGTGGACATAGATGTGGTCGAACTGACCGGCAACCATCTGCTCGACTGGGGCCTGGAAGCGATGAAACTCTCACTGATCATGTACGACACGCGCAAACTCCCTTACTATGGCGGCGGGTGGAACCTGGCACAAGCGCAGCAACCCCTGACCATCACTCATGGTGTGCATACCTTTGGCTTTGTCGGCTGCAATCCGGCTGGCCCCCGTTCCGACTGGGCAACAGAAGATCTGCCCGGCTCGGCCCCTTGCAACTTTGGTCAGGTCCCGGACCAACTCGGCCCTCAGATACAGCAACTACGCGAGCAAGGCATCATCCCCATCGTCACCCTCCAGTATCTGGAGACCTATAGCTATGAACCAACGGGCCAGCAGCGAGTTGATTTTCGTGCCCTGGCCGAGATGGGCGCCGTCATTGTTAGTGGCAGTCAGGCGCACCAACCACAAGGCTTTGACTTTGTGGACGGTTCCTTTATCCACTATGGCCTGGGCAATCTCTTTTTCGACCAGATGCAATCGCTAGAGACACGGCAGGAATTTGTAGACCGGCACGTCTTTTACGACGGGCGGCACGTCAGCACTGAGATACGGACCGCCATCCTGGAAGACTATGCCCGTCCCCGGCCGATGACGGATGATGAACGAAAAGACCTGCTGCAATCGACGTTTGCGGCCAGTGGATGGTAGGCACCAAATGAACGAAAAAAAACAACCCTCCCCAATGGAATTTGGCTCGATGCCTCTGGACCCGATCTATGCCTGGTCCATCGTCCTGGAGCCGGTCGAGACCCTCATCGAACGCACTACGGGCTTTATCGAGCAACTGGCCCGGGAGGCATACGAACGCGGGAAAGAGTTCGAGTTTGATGACCAAGAACTAGAGCAGCGCTTTCTGGCCTTTTTCGACCAATTGGTGGATCAGGGCACTCTCACCCGCCAACCCGACGCCCCTCCCGAAATGGGTCGCCAGATCCTAGGCCCCCGCCGCTGGCTGCACGCCCAACGCATCCGCATCAACCGGTTGGTGGAGTATTGGCGCGAGCATGGCACTCTCGACGCTTAAGGGTTCGTACACAAGTTAGGGGAGCAGGGATAAGGTTTGATTTTTTTGCCACGAATTGCACGAATTTCGTCCCTTCACTATTTCACCAATTTGTTCTTTTCCCCCAAGTTTTGTGATCACCCCTCGCTAGGTTGGTGGTGAACCGATCTGGTTGGCTCGTTGCAGGTCCTTGCAGAAAAAGAGCCACTACAATACCCTGTGACTGCGCGGCCCCTTGTTGGCCGCAACCACTTGAGGACTGACTCCCTGTATAAGGCTTTTCCAGTTTTCAAGTCCTCCCAAAATTTGCGGCGGAGGATCTCATAAATCCCAAGTTGCAAAACGACCGGAAAAGCTCAAGGAATTCCGTCACAATCTGTCTTTTCAAGGTGTCGTTGACTGTATCACAAAATCTGTTTGGGAGATTTATTTCTCTGGAATTCCCTAAATGTAGCCGTGGTTTCCATACCGCGCTATGGAAAGCACAGCTACAGATGCGAAACTTTCTTGATCCCTCGTCTTTCAAACTATGCCTGTGAGGAGACTGTCAATTTGACACTCTGGCTTTAATCGTGCTCGTTTCTCTGTGTCCCAAACGTGAAATGCTCTCCATAGCTGACAAGAATACTGCAATATCGCTTTAAAAATGATATAAAAGACAGCTTGTACTATAATCAAACCAAGATCACAAAAGTTGGCATCATCAAGGAGGTAGATATGAACCATATTCTAGTCGTAGATGATTCACCGACAATGCGACGGATGGTGATTGCATCACTGAGCGGATTGTCAGACTCGAGCTTTGATCAGGCCAGCAGCGGTCTCGAAGCCATTGAACGATTGGCGCTTGCCCCGGTCCATTTGATGATTTTGGACTTGAACATGCCGGATATGCACGGGCTAGAAGTGCTCCGGTTTGTGCGCCAACACCCCGTCCACCGCGCGCTTCCCATCGTCGTGTTGACGACGCGGGGAGACGATGCCAGCCGTACCGCCGCACTCGGCGCTGGTGCATCGCTCTATCTGACTAAGCCCTTTGACCCCCAGACCATCGTCGGGCACGTGTGCGAGTTGCTGGAGACGGCATAATGTCCACAGACGCCCGGGCAGATTTTGCCTCCGAATTCCTCGACGATTACTTCGCCGAGTGTGACGAGCATCTGATGACCATGCGGCGCGTTCTGCTGGTGATTGAACCCTTTGTGCACCAGCCGCCCGTGGACCGGTCGCTGCTCGACGCATTGTTCCGCAGCCTGCACTCGATCAAAGGGCTGTCGGGCATGGTGGGCGTGTCGGTGGCGGAGGAACTCGCGTACCAGATGGAAAGCTATCTGCGCGCGCTGCGCCGGAAGCAATTGGCCCTCACCGCCGAGGGAATGGACGCCCTCATCGCCGGTGCCCGAACACTGGAAAGCGTGATCGCCGCGTGCCGTGCACAACAGCCGCCCCCAGACACCGCGCCCATCCTGGCGCAATTTGCCTCTATCCTGGGAACCAGTTCTGAAACCCAAGTGGCCGCTGAGCCCGCTGCCCCTGCACCTCCCGCGACTACTCTCACTGTGACTTCGACACCGCTCGCGTTGAACGAGCAGGAGAGCGCTCGACTGGATACCGCGCTTGAGGACGGCATGCAGACCTGGTGCGTTGAATTCACCCCCGCACCGGCGCTCGCCGAGCGCGGCGTCACCGTAGACGGCATCCGCGCGCGCCTGCAAGATATCGGCACGGTTTTCGAGCGGATGCGGTTCGTCGTCCACGACCTGACGCGGGAAAGCCAAAAACAAGTGACCCTGGAATTGAGCGGTCAGGAAACCGAAATCGACAAACTGGTCGTCGAGCAGATGATGGACCCCCTCATGCACCTCGTGCGCAACGCGGTCAGCCACGGCCTGGAATCCACGGAGGAACGCGTGGCCCAAGGCAAGCCGCCCGAGGCCAGGATCGCGCTGCGGGCCGGTGCGGTAGGCGATGCGGTGCTCATCGAGATCGAGGACGATGGGCAGGGCATTGACACAGACCGTGTGCTCGAGCGAGCGCGCAGTTTGGGCTTGATAGATGCTGCCGACTTGACCCTTACCACCGACACCCTTTTGGACATTCTCTGCGCGCCCGGCTTTTCGACGCGCGAACAGGCGGATCGTGTTAGCGGACGTGGTGTTAGGATGGCGGTCGTGAAAAACGCAGTGGAAAAACTCGGCGGCTCGCTCGCGCTCGACACGCAAATTGGCCAGGGAACGTGTTTTACCATTCAATTGCCGCTGACACTCGCCATCACCGACGCCCTTATCGTCTCCGCCAGCGGGCAAACGTTTGCCGTTCCGATGCCCCTCGTGCGTGAGGTCATCGAGGTGCAGCCCACGCAAGTGACCTTGGTGGAAAAGTTGGCGGGCAACGAGATCCTTTCCTATCGTGGCGGCGTATGGCCCATCGTGCGCTTGGCGCGTTACTTTGGATTGACCAGTGATGCCGCCGCGCAGCCCGACGACACCACCGAACGCGCCTTTTATGTCCTCGTCGTTGGCGAGGTGAAACCGGTCGGCATCGCCATAGACCGCGTCCTCAGCCAGCGGGAAATCGTCGTTCGCGCTACGGTCGATCCACTCATCCAAGTCCCCGGCATTGCAGGCGCCACCGAATTAGGCGACGGGCGGCCAATTCTAATTCTCGACATCGCAGCACTAACCAGAGTGAAACGTAAGACGTAAAACGCAAGACGCGAGTTACGCATTACGTTTTACGTCTTACGCTTTACTCCCAAGGAGGTCTAGATGGCAGAGACTCGTAACATTTCTGAACCCTTTATCCTGTTCAACTTGGGCAGCACGTTCTATGGTGTTCGCAGTCAGGTCGTGCAGCAATTAGAGATGGTGGAGCACATTACGCCCGTGCCTGATGTGCCACCCTTTGTCGAGGGCATTGTTCTCTCGCGCGGGCAGGTGATTCCGGCCATTAACTTGCGGGTCCGCTTTGGCTTTGACAAGATTCCCTACGACCTGCGCGCGCGCTTGGTCATCATCCACAACGACGAGCGCACCGTTGGCCTGATCGTGGACACAGCTCGCGAGTTTGTGGATATTTCGTCCGACACGATCCAACCTCCGCCCGAGACGATCTCCGGCTTGAGCGGACGGTATCTGGAGGGCGTGGCAACTTTGGACAACAAACTAATCTTGATCCTAAACGTGGAAGAGGTGTTGAACTTGGTTGACGTCGTGGAGGCCATCGAAGAGTACCAAGATTTGGAATGAAACGTAAAGCGTGAAACGTAAAACGTAATTATCACGCCTTACGTCTTACGTTTTACGCAATTACGTCTTACGTCTTGTGCATTACATACAAGGAGGAAAATCATGTCATTCTTTAGACGCAATCGTCAGGATTCCCAAGTTGAATTCGCGCGCGTTCGCGAGCAGACTGACCTGGTCACGCGAGATGCGGAACAGGTTGTAGAGGGTGCAGAGACGCAAACCCGCTCGCTCGATGCGACCGTGAGCCGGACCAACGAGATGGCCGCCTCGCTGGAGGAAACCGCCGAACAGGCCGAGTCGGTCGCTTTCTCTGCCGAAGAACTCGTCTCTTCTATCAACGAGACGGCCGCGTCCATCGAACAGGTCAGCGCCAGCGCGGCCAGCCTCAGTACGTCGGTTGAGGAGAACGCCACCTCCATACAGGAAATGGCGGCCTCTATCCAGTCCCTCACCGAGACCACGCAAGAGATGGCGACGTCGGCGGCAGAGGTGACCACCGCGATGAGCGAGGTCACCGCGTCTATCAAAGGCGTCAGCAATGATACGGACGCCCTCGCCACGTCGGTGGACGAGACCGCTGCCTCTATCGAGGAGATGGCCCGCTCGGTGCAGGGGGTGGCGCAGAACGCGGAAAACATCAGCCAGGCCGCCGAGGGTGCCGCGACCAGCGCGACGGAACTCGACCGCTCGATCCACTCGGTCGCGGACCTCGCGCGCACCGCCGACGAAACGTCGCAGCGCGTGTCTCGTGAGGCCAAAGATGGCGGTGCTACGGCGCAAAAATCGATTCAAGGGTTGGTGCGCGTGCGTGATTTGATGGCGCAATCGGCGACCGTCATCCGCGAGATGGGCAAGCGTACGAACCAGGTCAGCGACATTGTAGACACGATCAACCTGATCGCCGAGCGCACGAATTTGCTCTCGTTGAACGCATCCATCGAGGCCGCGCGGGCGGGAGAGGCGGGGCGCGGCTTTGCCGTCGTCGCTGAGGAAATCCGCAACCTGGCCGACCGTGCCGCCCAGGCGACCGCCGACATTGCGACGATCATTCGCGGGCTGCAAGAGGTGGCGCAAGAGGCCGTCGCCGCCTCGGATGCGGGGCTGCGGGTGGCAGAAGATGGCAGCAGTCTGGCGGAAGAAGGGTTGGCCGGTTTGGAGAAAATCATAACAGGCGTGCAAGAGACCACGGCCCTCGTCGGCCAGATCTCGCGCGCCACCGACGAACAACTCACCGCCGGACAAAACGTGGTCAGTGTGGTAAGTACCACCGCCAAACAGGCGCAACAAGTGACCACCGCCACCAGCGAGCAGGCCCAATCGGCGCAGAACATTGTCCAGGCCGTCACGCAGATGCGCAAGGTCGCGCAGCAGGTCACGCAGGCGATGGGCGAACAGAGTCGCGGGGCGCGCGAGATCATAAAGTCGGCACGCAACACCACCGAACTGGCCTCCCAGGTGCGCAGTGCCACCATCGAGCAGGCCGGTTCGGCTCAACAGATCGCCAAGGTCACGGAATCTATGCGGCGTGGCGCGGCGTCTACCACGCGCGCGATGGTTGAACAGACCGCCGCCAGCGAGCGGATATCGCAGGAAGCCGATCTTTTGGCCCGCCAGGCCGCCAGCGCCAGCAAGGCGATGAGCGAGCAGGCAAGTACCGCCGTGCAGATCACGTCGTCGGTAGACGGTATGCGGCGGCAATCTGACCAGGTGGCAAAAGCGATGGACGAACAGGCGCGCGCCAGCAAGGACATGACGACCACTGTCGAGAACGTCTCCAAGCAGATCGGCCTCGTCACCCGTGCCAACCGCGAGCACTCGGCTGTTGCCAAAGAGGTTCTCAGTGATTTCTCGGACATTCGTGAGATTACAGACCGTAACGCCGCAGAGGTAAGAGAAACTCAAAGCGCCGCTGCCAGCCTGCGCGAACGCGTCCGATCCATTGACGAGATCGTGCAGCAACGTGGAACGTAAAGACGTAAACGTAATTATCACGTCTTGTGCATTACGTCTTGCGGATTACGTCTTATGCATTACGCCTTGTATCCGGAGGCAACATGATTGATCCTAAAATTACTGTCGGTATGTTTACGACTGATGCTGACTTGGTCGTGCGTTCGTGGGATGATTGGCTGGTGCATGTCACGGGGATTTTGACAGAGACGGCGCGTGGACAACCGCTGACGTCGCTTGTCCCGGACCTGGAGAAGCGGCGTCTGTTGGCGCGTTTCCAGCGGGTGGTTCAGGATGGCGTCGTCGAGGTGCTGGCGCCTGCGTTTCACCATTACCTGATCGAGTGCTCGCCACAAGAAACATCCAAGTACTTTGACTCGATGCAGCAGCACGTGACTATTGCCCCGCTGCGTGAGGATGACCAAGATCGCATCGTTGGCGTTCTCGTGACCGTCCAGGACGTCACCGCGCGCCGCGAGCACGAGCGCGATCTGGCCGAGCAAATGGCAAGCTCCGACGAAGGAGCACGCCTGCGCGCCGTTCAGACGCTCTCCACGGACCAAACGCCGGATAGCGAACCGGCACAAGCGCTGATGGATGCCCTGGGCGACAAAAGTTGGCGCGTGCGGCGAGTGGCGGCGGACGGACTGGCGCAGCGTGGTGGGACCGAGACCGTCGCCGCGCTTTTGCACGCGTTCCGTCAGGAGCACCGCAGCTTGAGCGTCTTGAACAGCGCGCTCCTGGCATTGGCGACGAGCGAGGCGGACGTCCTCGCGCAGTTGGTCGAATTTTTGCACGCGCCAGACGTGGACCTGCGGACTTGTGCCGCGCTTGCATTGGGAGACCGGCGCGACCCGCGCGCGATTCCCGCGCTGCTCGCCGCCCTGGATGAGGACGCCGACGTGAACGTGCGCTACCATGCCATCGAGGCGCTGGGTAAACTGTGGGCCGGCGCTGCGGTAGAATCCCTCGCGAGCATTGTCGAGGCGGGCGATTTTTTCTTGGCCTTTCTCGCTCTCGATGCCCTGACGCGTATTGGTGATCCACAGATCGCGCCCCGGATCGTGCCCACGCTGGCCGACGAACTCTTGCGCCCGGCCGCGGCTAATGCGCTCGGCCAGCTCGGTGACGATAATGCCGTCTTGCCGCTCGTCATGCTCCTGAACACGCCGCCCACGCAGGCAGGCACACCCGCACGCATAATTGCTCTGGCGCTCGCGGCGTTGCATGACCGGTATCAGACATTGTACCGCGAGGGCGGTCACATTGCAGACCTGGCGCGAGACGTTATCACTGCTACGGGTGAGAAAAATCTGCTCGACGCGCTGGCAGATGTGCCAATGACGGACACGCACGATGACAAAGCGCGCGCCCTGGCGCTGGTTCTGGGCTGGTTGGAGAGCGATCGCGTGATGCACACGCTGGCGCAGCTCGTGGGACGGCCAGGCGTGCAGCCAGATGCGCGCCAAGAGGCCGCCGATGCCCTGGTACACCACGGTACACGGGTGACTGGTCTGCTGCTCGAACAACTGGACGCCGAGAACGCCACGTGGGAAACACGTCAGACAATAATAGTTGCCTTGGGACGGATTGGCGATGTGCGCGCTTTGCCCGCGCTGGCCAAGATCGGAGATCCAGAGGCTCTTGATGCGCTGTTGGTCCTGTTGGGTCACCCAGACACGGTCGTGCGCCAAGCGGCGATTGCGGCGATCAACTCGCTCGGTCATCCCGACATGGCCGCACGCGCGGTGGAACTCTTGCACGATCCCGAACCCCGCGTGCGCGAATCGGCTGTCAAGATCGCCGGATACTTTGGCTATCCTGAATGCGTCGACTTGCTTTTTGAACGCTGCAACGACGTCGATATAAACGTATAGCGTGCGGCTATCGAGAATAAGGTCAATCTCGACGATGAGCGCGTGTTGCCGGTTCTGATCACTGTACTGCAAGACGAAAACCCCCAGGTGCGCGCCGCCGCTGCCTGCGCGTTGGGGATGGCCGATAGTCCGGACGCTCTCGTACACCTACTCGGCGCGCTGGAGGACGCGAATATGTGGGTGCGGTATTACGCGGCCCGCTCGCTCGGGTGGTACGCGTCTCCCGGCGTGTTGGAGGCGCTGGCGCACCTGGCGCAGACAGATAGGGTGCCTATGGTGCGCGCAGCGGTGGCGGAGGCGTTGGGGCAGATCGGCCATCCCGACGCGCTGCCGCCCCTATTGGCCGCCATGCGCTCGCCTGACCCTGGCCAGAGGCTTTTGGCGCTGAATGCGCTGGGCAGACAAGGCGGCTCAGGTGCCGAGGGCACGCTGCAATGGGTCGCCGCCACCGATGCAGAACCGCCCATTGTCCAGGCTGCCATCGACGCACTCGTCCGCCTGGCAACACCGGAAGCGGTCGCCGCACTCGTTGCCCTGACCGTGGACTCGGCACGCCGCGAGGCCTGCATCATCGCATTGGTAGGATTGGGCCAGGAACAGACCGAATGGATAGCACAGGGACTAGACCATGCTCACGTGGAGGTGCGGCGTGCAACAGTTAACGCCCTGGCGCAGATGAAAAACCCACGCGCATCCCAAGCCTTGCGCGCAGCATTGCAAGACGAGGATGAATCCGTGCGCCTAGCCGCAACAACCGCACTACAACAATTGGGGGAAACGTAAAGACGTAAAGCGTAAAACGTAATGCGGCTCCGACCTTGTCGGCGTAATGACCACGTTTTACGTCTTACGTGACTATGCAATTCTATTCAGATGTGTTGAGTTGATAGTGTAACTAATTATTCGCAAATTGAGACTGAATTGCAAGGATAAAAGGGGCACTGAGGTTGAGAATGAGCAGAGGCGCAGCCCCTGGGGATGGGATTTCCCAGAATCTGGGAGAATCTGAGGTCTATTTGATTCTGGCTATTGCTTTCAGACGCACTGATGCCTTCCCCAGTCGGGGCTATATCAAGCCACAGCGTGTTTAGCCTTTTCTCGCTGCAAGATCAAGTAAAATAGTGTTTCTGCTTAGGTTTGGGAAGCAAAACAGCCAATCTCATCATGCGATTGCGGAACTCTCGGAAGAACCGCTCCAACAGATTGGTTGTGCCGATCATCTGTTTGTGGGGGAACGGCACTCGCAGGTAGTTCAAGGTCAGGTTAAAGTGCTTCAGAAAGCATCGCACAGCCTTTGGCTCCACGGGTGCCCACCCCTATGTGCTAATATAAGTGACACAACTCTGCTCAATAATTTAGGGTAGAATAGAGAGCAGAGGAGAGTGAAAAGATGAAGCAAAAAGTGACCAAGCAAACAGAAAGAC
>JAAEPW010000146.1 GCA_024232355.1 Chloroflexota bacterium
CACAGATAGTGTGTATGGCGTGCTTCCCGAGAACGATTTAAAAGCACGGATCGCGGCTTTAACCCAAACCGAACAATCATCTTCCCAAGCTACCCTAGACACACTGGTTGACGACATTATCAAACAATTGTCCAACAAGTCCGACGTTCTTCTTGACGCACTTGCTGATGCAATTGTCAGGCGACAACCGGAACAAATAGAGGGCACCCCCATAGATTTTGGAAGTCCCCTCCAAAGTCGGGGCGCCGGGATTTGAACCCGGGGCCTCTACAAGAGGGTAGATAATCCTAAAAGTATACACTTGGATTACGTATATCTCCACAATCTATAGGTATAAAGCTAAAAGACAACCCTCAAGTAGCATATGCGAAGGATTATGTCCGATTAATGATTGTTCAGTGGTTATAGTCAGCAAGGACTAATCTAACACCAACTCAAAATCGGTGTCAAGATCAGATTCCAAACTAGACCGTTACCGTGCTGTTATCTTTTCGATAATAGCACGGTTTTTATTCTCACAAGTAGTGGTTCTCGTTTCCATATATTGTCCACAAACAAGTTAAGTACAGAAAGGATACTCAAGATGAATTCACAAGATGATCTACAAAGAAATAGCGTTGCACTCAAACAATGCAATATTCAGTTACCGACAGACCTGGTGGCTGAACTCAAGGTCGAGGCTCATCGTTTAACCGGTCACCGGCGACGGGGCTTTTCAGATTTGTTGGCCATTTGTGCTCAATATGGATGGGAAGCATATCAGCGCGGTGATCTGACCATTGATCGACAAGCAAAGGTTGTTACCTATCAACTTGTCAGGAGCAAAAGCTAACAACCAATTTCATAAGCTTTGATGTGGATGGAGAATAGCGAAAGCATCCACGTTACTGACATCATACAAGGCTGAACAGGATGGGCGACTTTAGTGAAAAGTTGAACAACCCACACCATTATCATTGATTGGAGGACAAAACCGATGACACCAGAAACACTCTCACCGGGAACAATAGTCATCCTGATCGGCGCAGCGGTGGCGATTCTCGCCATCCTGACCCTAGCTCTGACTCGCAAACTCGGCGCTTTTCTGCTGCTCGCCGGGGGAGTTGCCGCAGTGGTCATCGTTGCCCAAGCGATGCGCGGTCAGGCCCAGGCCACCCAGGAGACAGCACTGGCCGCCCAGGAAGCAGCGCAGGCCGCCACCGCTGCAACCGTGGGACAGACTGTAACGAGCTTTGCCCTGGTCGCGCTTGCCGGTCTGCTCGCGCTCGTGGCAATCTTGGCCATCGTCGTCGTGATCTACTTTTGGCTCCGAATCAGGCGAGCAGAGACGATGGAGCGCTCGGGCAACTGGAAATCAGGGCCAAACGCACTGTGGGGCCGAGATCCACTGCCACAGACTCCGGGCATCGAGATGATGTTGCCAATGCTGATGCAACAGATGGCAATAATGCAAGCGATGATGATGTCCACGTTCCAACACGGAACCCCACCCGCTGTCCCACATCCGCAGCGAGAGTCCTCTACCCCGTTGTTGCTTCCTGAGCAATACGTCGTGGACGATGGCGACACAAATGTTCCGGCAAATTGGGGCTGGGGAGATTGGCAGGTCTGACAGAAAAGTATTGGGAGGTAGAGCGATGAACACACGACGATTAACCATCATAGGCACGACCTTGATATTGGTACTTTTGCTGACCGGCTGTGAGGAATATGCCACCTACACGCCCAGCGCGATGGACCTCACGCGCATCGCCACCGAGTGGCCCGATGACGACCCTGCCAAACCGACCGTTCAGGCCATTGCTCTCCAACGCTATGGAACGGAAGTAGCAGCAAAAGCCATTGCAGAACAAGCACAACTCACCGTAGATGCGGCCAATGCTCAGGCTGGTCAGCAAAGAATAATGCTCACCGCTGAATCCGGGTTGACGGCTGAGGCCCTCAATGTCCGCGCTACCATTGATGCACTGAACGTTCAGGCCACTCGGGAAGCGATGGCGATTGAGGCCACCCGAACCGCCGAGGCCCGGATAGCGGCAGAAATGGCGACACGGGACGCTGTCCAGGCAACCGCAACCCAACAAGCCTACAATGCTCAGGCAACCACCGATGCCAGAAACGCAACGGCGACCGTGATCAGTGCCACCGCCCAGGCAGCAGCCGCTCACGCCACCGAAACACTCCAGGCCCACAAGGACAATGTTACCCTCACTGCGATTAGCGCGACGGCCCAAGCCGTGACTCTCCAGGCAAAGCAAGAACAATTCCTTTACCCGGTCAAGATCGCCGGTAGCATTCTGCTGGTACTCGCCGGTGCGCTGGCATTGACGTGGCTGGGCTGGCGCTTTGCCCAAGTCGCAGAAGATCGCGCGCGAGTGATCCGTAGGCGGCCAGACGAAGGAGAGCCCATCATTGTGTTGGGAGATGAACGATGGGGTTTGCCCCTCCGCGCTTTTGGTCCCGTTGTGGATGCAACACCGGGAAAGGAACGTGTGCCACAACTATCATCCATCGAGGTCCAGGAAGCCACCACGATGCGTCAACAGACAGCCAATGCTTTGCAAGCTCGGCTGTCAGGCGAGATCGCGCGGGCCAAAGCCAAGATCCCGACACAGGCCCGAGGTCGGCACCGGCAATTACAACAGTCTTCATTCAAACCGGCCCAACTGCGCACTCCATCTCCCGGCCTGGTCAATGTCGTAGCGTTGAGTGATCTTGCAGAAGCAATGGAGCAGGGAGTATTGAATCCCCAACTGGCACACGCAATCGAAGGACAGTGGACGGCGGTTTCCTAAGAACTGTATCCAACAGAAACACAAATGGAGGTATAGATCGATGCAACAACAAATGATAATGGAGCACAGTGAAGTTGTGACGTATTGGCAAGGCATAGTCGGCACACTGGCCCAGCGGGGTCTGCTCAAACAACGGCAAGATGGTTGCAAGATCATCCCTCAAGCAACCGCGATCGTGACGCCACAATATGTCGCCTTTGTATTCGATATGCAACGGTTGGCCGGTATCCCACGTGAAAAATGGCTCGAAACTGACCTATGGGCACAGACCCGCGCAGCACTCCAGGGACGGCGCGTCTTTGTGGCTGACAGCGCCGGATTGGCGATGGTCGTAGCACGTGAGCCAGGAGATATGCAACGCCAACGGCTGCCCACCCGGCTGGTAATGACGCCCGACCTACTGCCCAAAGGCACCTACACCGTGCTGCTTGGTCAAAGCGCGGGCGGTGGCGTGGTGCTCGACCTGGCCGAAGGCGAACGGGCGATC
>JAAEPW010000147.1 GCA_024232355.1 Chloroflexota bacterium
ATCCGGTTAGCGCCAAAAATTCCGTCGATTTTTCGGCATATTCTTCATATTTGCTCATTGGGCACCTCGCACTTTTTAGGATGCCCTGTAGTTTACCAATGTTTGCTGTTTTTGTCTAATTTAATCGGTATAATGTCTATTGTATCCGGCTGGGACAGAATCTCCAAATTGGGTGTTGGTCCAACGAGGGGAAAGCGGCGCTTGTCGCCGTGGGGGCGGCGGAACGCCCCTTGTGACGTCAAGCAGTGGACGTGGAGGAAATGGTTGATATCTGTGAGGATGGTGGCGGGCGTGGAAGTGTTCGCGTACGCGAGTTAATTGCTGGCGTGGGGTAGGTGTTGGATATCAAGGGGAAAAAGAAAAATGCAACAATAAGGCGGTGAATGATTTTCCGGCAAGCGATGTGTGGAGATGGTGGGGCCGCTCGCACATGGGTGTGCTCACTCCTCAATTGGTGGTGGGGTTTGGTGGATGGGAATGCGTCGCTTGTATGGAAGGGGGCGACGCATTCCCGGTGACGCTCACTACGGTCGGGGGTAAGACGTGGTGGGTGATGAGGTTTCTGGACCAGTGCTCGACGCGGAATGCGCCGCCCCTACGGAGTGCTTGAGCAGGAGTGGGAGGTAGATGGTGTGGGTTGGGGTTTGGACTGTGCCAAAGTTCCACAGATCGCCTTGGGTGTCTAGGAGGCCGTCGCTGGACACGATGCGCCAGTAGTAGGTGGTTCTGGGTTGGAGTGATGTTGGGGTGTAGTTGGTTGTGCTCCAGCCGCTTTCTATTCTGAGGGGGGTGGCGTTGGTGCCAAAGTAGATGTCGTAGGTGAGCGGGTCGCCGTTGGGATCGGTGCAGGTCCAGGATAGGGTTGTGTCTAGGGGGACGCCGGATGCCCCAACTGCTGGGATGGGAGTAGTCGGCGGGTTGGGAGGATTGTCGAGGGTGAAGGTGAGGGTGTTTGTTGATCCAACTTTTCCGGCCAGGTCCACGGCCTCGATGTGCACGCGGGCTTGAGTTGTGCTAGTGATGGGTGGAGTCCATGAGTAGGTGCCAGTGTTTGCGAGCGCGGCGGCAAGGGAGGTCCAGTGGGCGCCGTCGTCGAGGGAGTAGGCGAGGGTGATGGGATTTGTGGTTAGGTTGGCATCGCTGGCGGACCACTCGATGGCGTATTCGCTGCCGCCCTGCCAGATGGTGGTGCTCTGGGGAGTGGCCAGGGATATGGTTGGCAGTGTGTTGTCTGCGGTGATGGTGGTGGTATGTTCGGTCGAGTTGAGGATGCCATCGGTGACGACGCACCACACGATGTGGTCGAGGTTGTCGGTCCACGGTGCGATGAAGGCCAAGGTTCTTTCGCCGGGACCATAGTCGCCCGTCCCCAGGTCGTCGTTGCCTGACGAGGTGCCACACTGTAGGGTCAGCAGGTCTCCGTCGGGGTCGCTCGCGTCGGTGGTGGTGATGGTGACTGGGGTTCCTTGTTTAACCAACGCCAGGGTGCTCGAAACGCCGCTCAGGAGCGGGGGATTGTCGAGGGTGAAGGCGGAGATGGTGGTCGATCCGACGTTTCCGACCGAATCTACGGCCTCGATGTGCACGCGGGCTTGGGTGGTGCTGGTGATGGGTGTAGTCCAGGAATAGGTGCCGGTGTTGGCGAGCGCGGTGGCGAGGGAGGTCCAGTGGGTGCCATCGTCGAGGGAGTAGGCGAGGGTGATGGGATTTGTGACCAGGTTCGCGTCGCTGGCGGACCACTCGACGGTGTGTTCACTGCCGCCCTGCCAGATGGTGGTGCTCTGGGGAGCGGTCAGGTAGACGGTTGGCGGCGTGTTGTCTGCCGTGATGGTGGTAGTGTGTTCGGTCGAGGTGAGGATGCCATCGGTGACGACGCACCACATAGTGTGGTCGAGATCGTCGCTCCACGGTGCGGCGAAGGTAAGGGGTCTCTCGCCGGGGCCATAGGTTCCGGTTCCCAGGTCGTCGCTGCCTGACGAGGTGCCACATTGCAGGGCCAGTGGGTCTCCGTCAGGATCGCTCGCGCCGGTGGTGGTGATGGTGACCGGGGTTCCTTGTTTGACCAACACTGGAATGCCCGAAACGCTGCTCAAGAGTGGGGGATCGTTCAAAATGGAAATGATCTTGGACTGGATCGGAGGAGCTGCTTCGACGAGGACGTTAGCGTCCACGTCGATGTTTTCTGCGCGGGTATAATGACGTTGTTCAGGAACAACGTTACCAAAGACGACGCGGAATGCGCGGGGCGGCTGGGCGGATCCCGGTCCCAACTCGGCCACGAGATAATGGGTGATGGAAAGGGTCGGGCTGATCTGGAAGCGGACGTCTCCGTCGGGAAAGGTGAACCTTTGAACGCCGTCGGTGAGCAGGATCGACGCATTGGTCACGCTAAAGGCGGGGGTGTCCTCCAGGGGTTGGAAGCCCGGCGTCGTGCCTTGCTCTCGATAGACGTAGAGGGCGGCGAAAAGCGCCTGGGCCTGGGTCGTGGTCAGCGGCGTACCGTTGGCGGCGGTGAATTGCACGTCCCACCAGGCCAGTTCCACGTCGCTGTCGGCGGCAATGCCGTTGTGGGTGGCGGATATCTGCAAGAGATCGTCCATCTCGGCCAGATTCATCGTCGCCGGGGCAGTGTCTGATGGCACGACCGTCACCGGCGCACCGACATTGTACCACACTTGCAGTTGGTGTGTGAGGGTTGGTGGGGCCTCGTCGTAGGAGCCGACGACGACGTCAAAGCGCCCGTCCCGGTTCACGTCGGCGGTGAGCAAGTGGCGCGCGTGACGGTCTGTTCCCTCGTCGAGGGGAAAGGCGGACCAGGGCGAGAGGTCAAAGGGGGTACCGTCGTTGCGCCAGGCCGCCAGGTTGCCGATCCCGCCACCCCCGGCGACGACGTCTAGGTGGCCGTCCGCGTTCAGGTCTGTGACGGCCACCGAGGAAACGTCGGCGGGGATCTGTGCCAGGGCGACGGAGGTCCAGGTATCGGTAAAGGGCGATCCGTCGTTCTGCCAGACATGCAGGTTGGGATGGCCGGTGGTGTAGTGGCTGCCGCTGACCAGGTCGACGTTGCCGTCGCCGTCCAGGTCGGCCAGGGCGATAGAGTCGACGACGGTGGACGCCACGCTGCCCACGTGGTTGCTGCTCCAGGTGCCCGTGAATGGGCTGCCGTCGTTGAACCAAACGTCCAGGTTTCCCTGGGAATTGGAAATGCTGCCGCTGGCGAGGTCGGGATAGCCGTCGTGGTTCAGGTCGCCCAAGGCCAGGCTGTCTACGCCATCCGGCTGCCCGGTTCCCACCACGTTGGCGCTCCAGGTGCCGGTGATGGGGCTGCCATCGTGGTGCCATACCTGGATGTTGTTCGTCGTGGTGGGGCAGGCGGTGGCAATGTCCGGGAAACCGTCGTGGTCCAGGTGGCCTACGACGACGTCGGCCACCGGGCCAACGGCCGTGCCGACCGTCTTGCGGGACCAGGTGGTGCTCCCGGCCCAGATGTCGTCCCCTGCGTCCAACGGGTTGATCCATATTTGCACGTTGTCGCCGGTAACCTGGCGCCCGATGATCAGGTCCACGTCGCCATCCCGGTCCACGTCGGCGGGTTCCACGTCGTAGACGTGTTCGGCGGCGGTTCCCAGCGTCTTAAACGTCCAGGGTAGGCTGCCGTTGTTGCGCACGATCAACGTGCCGTGCGATTGGCCAAGTATGAAATCTTGGTCGCCGTCGTTGTCCAGATCGGCGGACGCTACGGCGTGGACGGCGTCCATCGAAGCACTGATGACGGTGGTGGGGGAATCAAAGGGCAGGTAGCCTGGACGGCTGCGGTGGATGAGGATGTTGTCCCACGTCGCCAGCGTCAGGGATCCACCGGGATTATAGTTCCCGGCAACGGCGTCCAGGTCGCCGTCATTGTCCAGGTCCCCCAGGGCTACGGCTGCGGCATCACCATCCAGTGTGCCGATCACCGTTCCCGTCCACGCACCGGAAAAAGGTGTGCGATCGTTGGTCCAGACCTGCACGTTGTCGCTGGCGTTATCGTCTCCGGTGAGCAGGTCCAGATCGCCGTCGTTGTCGGCGTCGCCAACGGACACGGTGTTTATGTTATCATCACCACTACCGGCGTCGATGCACGTCCATTCGCCAGAAAAGGGGCTGCCGTCATTGCGGCAAACCCTGGCATAATCGCCAAGATCCACGACGACGACATCCTGTTTGCCGTCTTGGTCCATGTCGGCAATGTCTATATCGAGGGGCTGCCCCCAGCGGATGGTGCTGGCGTTGCCGGGCCACGCGCCAGAAAAGGGCGAGCCGTCGTTCTCCCAGACGGTGAACGCGTAAAAACTGCTACTGCTATTGCCACTGGCGACGTCGGTATCACCGTCGTTATCCAGGTCGCCCACGGCGAGGGCCAAGAGCGATGCGCCTACCGTGCCGATCTGGTTGCTGGCCCACGATCCGGTGAAGGGAGTTCCATCGTTTTCCCAGGCTTGAACGGGGCCGCTCTGATCGGCAGTGGCCAGATCCAGATCGCCATCGTTGTCCAGGTCGGCCAGAGCCAGGGCGTTGCACAGGCCGGTAATGCTGCCTACGGTGTTGGCGGACCAGCTACCTGCCCAGGGGTCTCCATCGTTTTGCAGGACGACGATAAAGGTGTACTCGGTGACGATATCCAAATCACCATCGTTGTCCACATCTCCTACAGCCATATCCGATGCGCCAGGATATATCCAATAGGAATCCCATGTGCCATCTCCGTTGTTGCGCCAGATCTCGAGATCAGACGACGCAGTGACCAGGTCCAGGTCGCCGTCGTTGTCCAGGTCGACGCTGGCGGCATCCCACACGTTGTTGCGAGGCGTGCCGATATTGACGGGGGTCTGATTGAACTGGACCTGGTTGCCGCCCTGGGCCAACACCCCCGAAAGGGAGATCAGGATGGCGATCAACAGGGTTGATGCTGTGATGACGGCCAGCGCGGCGGGCTTGATTCGTGTGAGGTGAGGCAGTGGTTCTGCGCTGCGTTTAAGCTGTTGGTGTAGTTTGTGTTCCTTCTTGTTGTTCATGTTGCTTTTCTCCAGATTTTGTTAGGTGTTGTCAGTTCTTGCGACACAGCCCACCGCAATGCGGATTTGGCATCATGCGCATTACGATGGGACTGTATTAGCACGGGGGATACCCTGGTTTGGGTTGTGGTTTTGGGGTGTCTTTTGAAAGTGGTCATTGATCGCATTGTTGTCAGGGGCGACGTGCAAATCCCCATAGTCGATTGGCCGGATGCACCGGCGACCTTTGCAGTATACTGAAACGCGGTATACGAAACATCGATAGTGTGCTAAGGCGTTGTTCAGAAACAACGTCGAACTTGCAAAGCACTTTTTACACAGGAAGCTAGTTGAAAAGTACAAGGTTATTTTTGACGAATCCCAAGAATTGATTAAAATCGTTTGCCTATCACGGTCTTTTGTAACCTGTGTGACTCGGCCTGCTGCCAGATTGCTGCCCACGGGCCACGCTTGCCAAGCGCCGCCGGAGAGGATAGGAAGGCAGAGGGAGCGCTACAGGCTACAATGCCCAAATATGTAGAGCGCGAAAGCCTTGCGTGGCCTTGGCGCTCTTTTGCGATTTCTGTGACTTGTCTGCCGCCGCGATTGGCCCACCCCATTGATAGCGCCAAGGTTAACGCCAATACACTAACGCCAGATCACCGCATAGCGATAGTCAAACTCTAGCCACGCGAGTTCGAAATCGGCGCGGGGGATACGCTGAGGAGCGTGTTCGAAAGCGGGGTCGTTGACATACACGGCCTGTTCATCACATCCAACGACGAGTATCGCGTGGTCGGTGGCATAGGTCCAATAGGGCAGTTGATCGGTGCGGACGAGTACGATGCACGGTTGCCCACTGTTTAGGTAGCCATACAATTCGT
Source organism: Chloroflexota bacterium (assembly GCA_024232355.1). Next base: position 5,918 of record JAAEPW010000147.1, read on the forward strand.
CCATAGTGCCCTGGGCATAACGAACGTGTATGTTCAGGTCTGTTAGTCTGTTCAAGCGCGAACCTGGCGTGCCGTAGGGTGTCACGCCCAATAGACGCAGTAAGTGACCATAGTCAACGGGCACGTCCAAATAATTCAGTGCCATTGCTGCACAGGCAGCCAAACAGTCACCATCACTCTGTTGTAGGTGGTGTGGGATGGGAAGCAAGGTATTCGGCACGGCGTTCGATCTCCTCGACCAGTACTTGGGTAACTATCAGTTGACCGGTCTCAATATCCACGTCAATTGTGCCGACCTCACCCCGGTCACCGGTCGGCGGCATCGAGAGGATTACCGGGACGCGCCAACAGATACGCTCGTCGACGATCAACCGAGGTTCACCGCCGTGCATATTCGTGCTGATCTCGTCGGCGACGAAACCGGTGACTTTTTGCCTGGCACTGAACGCCGTGACGTTCACCGTGGCCGATAGGCGAACGTCAATCGCCAGTTGTCCTGATTGGGGTGTCAAGGTATGTACTTCGACACTCATCGGGCGACTCCTTCTAATGGATATGTGTGCGGGTATTATACAGTTAGAATCAAGACACGGCAACTTGGAAAATTGCGGCCCTAACGCTCTCGTGCAAGCTGCAACGTGAACGCCCACCGCGATTGCACACCTTGGACAACAAAAGAATCACAAACACAGAACCCCACGCTGCCGCCCAACAGTGACGGTGCTCCCGCTTTCTCTGCGAGAGCACCATCATCGTGTATTTCAATTTGGGACAAATGCCCCACTGACGGCACCGAATTTCACCAAACAGCGAGCCGAACTTGGGCAACAAGACTTTGGAAGTCTCCGCCAGGCATTTATGAGATCAAGTTGACTGAATGTGGCGCTCAAAACCATTGACCCAAGCGCTTTTTGAGACTTCCAAAGTCTGAACGGTCCGTGGTCCTCACTCCCGCGACCCAATCTGCCGCCGCGATTGGACCACCGACCTACTGACGGCACTGAATTTCACCGGACAGAGATTAACATTTTGGTTCTTTGGTAGCTATTCTCTAGTTTTACTCCAGTGACTTGAATCAAAGCTCATGAACAAAAAAGGCGCAAAGACCTTTCGGTCTCTGCGCTCTTGTGGTTCAAATATCACTTGAGAAGAATTAGGTAGACTGCCAATCCGCACCAGTGAGCAAATTGGCTACTGACAAATCCTCGTCTATCTCCGACCAATGTAAGCTCAAACCTCCACTGCCAATCTCGTAGCGTTCCCGCTGTTCAGGAGTAGCTTGGTACAACAGTGGAAACCAGATAATAGGTATGCCAATGATGCGACCGTCTGTCAAAAAGACGCGCATCATTTCGTTGTCAAATTCAACCGATTGCGCCAGGGCAGTATTTGGTACGTAGGCCCGTCGGACTCGCGGTTCGCTCTTAGTCAAAGTAACCATTCCAAGCCTCTATCAATTCAGATTGGTGTTGAACAACGATCTGTCTGATCTCGTTCAATTCGTGCGCTCTGAAACCATAGTTCGATGCCAGATCAATCGGGCGCAGCCAAAACTTGGCCTGATCGCCACCTGCCTTGACGTGGATGTGCGGTGGTTCTCGTCCCTCGTTGCTGAAAAAGTAAAAGCGATAACGCCCCACCCGTAATACAGTTGGCATACGAGTTCCTTGTCTCTACATTTTGACCATCTTGTATCACCCACAGTATACCATAGGTGCACGATAGGGGCAATATGCGGTGTGCGGAATTGGAGAACGATTGACCACCACCCGACAGCGACAACAAGAGAACCACACAGCGAGCCGCACTTGAGCACTCAAGACTTCGGAAGTCTCCGCCAGGTACTTCTGAGACCAAGTGAACTTATACGGCACTCAAAACCATTGACCCAAGCGCTTTTTAAGACTTCCGAAGCCTGGACTCCCGCGACCCAATCTGCCGCCGCGATTGGACCACCGACCCACTAACGGCATCGAATTTCACCGAATAGCGGCCCGCATTTAGTGTAATCAGTGCATCAGTGATTTTATATGTCCTATACCCTTTGCTAGGGGGATGTCAGATTTCACTCTATCTACCCAACCTGCCTGGTCTAGCATAACACCATTGACATGCGGGTAGTTATTGAGTTACTGTTGGCGCACCTTTACATTCCCACAGGCTACCGCAATCTCCATATCATCAACTAACACTATCTGCAACAAATACCACTCATTTTTATTTCTTACAATGTTACCTGTTGATGGAGGAGAATTCTTGTATCTGGTTCGAATACTTTCAAGACAATCAATAATGAAGGGATGATCGTGCTTAATTGTTCCTGACTTAACTAGCATTTCGTCCCAGAATCCAATTGCCTTATAACCTATATACCCTTCACAGGTAATGAGTTTTTCACTTCCTGTGCTTTCGCCGAGCAGAATAGTAACTGCATCATAATCAATGGAAATTCTTTTTATCTCCGAGTCTGCCCACAAAATGGAATTGTCATTTCTAGAATGGCCATTCATAATCTGTTTTCTCCTTCGAGTACCAACTTCCTGTCTGTATGTTTCTACGCCGATCCAGCAATTCCCGTTATGACTTTGGGGCTTGAAAACAACCACAAATTAGACTATACTTTGGGCTAGATGAAGAGCATCGGTTCCACTGAGGGTACAAAGTAAGGAGAATTTGCAATGGTGGCAGCACACGAGTTTCTGTCAG
>JAAEPW010000148.1 GCA_024232355.1 Chloroflexota bacterium
GATTAGCCTTGTCCAGGCAAACCTGAAACAGGTGGGCACCTCTCAGGTCGGCATCTCGTAAATCAGCATCGTTCAAGTGAGCGTTGAGCAGATAGGCTCTGCGCAGGTCAGCCCCGCACAGGTTGGCTCGCCTCAGATTGACCTCGTACAGGTTGGCGTTACGCAGGTTGACTTCGCGCAAGTCGGCGTCGTTTAGCTTGGCCCGGCTCAAATCGGCACCGCCCAAGTTGGCGCGGCTCAGGTCAGCGCCGTTCAGCCTGGCGCTGTTCAGATCGGCCTTGTTCAAATCCGTGCCCTGAAAGTCGCGGTCCCCGGCCTTATATCGAGTGATGAGTTCTTTTGCATCCATTGTGAGTCTTTGATCTTTTCTGGTTGGATGTCCTGGCCCTTACCAAGTCTTGCCTGTGAGGCACTCTCTGCCTGAGTATAGCGCAACTTGGCGCGGAAGGCAATTGTACATTGGAACAGCGGCAACTGGACCACAGAAGGGGATTCACTATCCGATGAACGAAACCTCAGGCCCACCCACACGCCGACAATATGCAGTGGTAGCAGCTTCCAATTGAAGAAAGCAACGACAACTTGGTCTATCCCCACACCCTGGTAGGGATGCAGCGCAGACTCATTGTCCATCCAGGCTTCCCCATTGACGAGAGCGCTCGCATCGAGGGTGGTCAGGTGAACGTCGATTCGCTCCTGCTGGTCGGTGATGGTGTGGCCAACTCCGCTCCCTTGCCGTCTCCCCCTGGTCTGCCCCAGGTGGTGCATTGCCCTGTGTTCCCTTGGGCCGGGGGTGGTGGGATGCGGGGTGGGGAAGGATCGGTGGATGGCGTTGTCTGTGGCCACAAGCGGGTGTTTGACCATTGCTACCGGGTTGGACTTGTTGTGGTGAGTGCCGGTTTGTGGGTGATGGTCCTTGCCCCCGCCCCAGTGTTCGCCACCGCCGAAACCGAGGACCGATTCCTCGGCTTGCATCGCTTTCTTCCCGTGCAGAACCTGGTAATGAACCTCGGGCCACAGATTGCCACAGGAACCATCGACCTGAACTGCCTCATTGCCTCCACCACCGACGTGCCCCAGTCCGCTCCCTCGCCGTCTCCCCCTAGTCTGGCCAGGTGGAGCGTTGACTTGTTTCCCTTGGGCCGAGGCGGTGGAATGCGGGGTGGGGGGGGGCGCTGAGAGCTTTGGTTTGCTGTGGTGGATGGTGCTTTGGGGGTGAGGGGAATTTGCGTTGCTGTGGGGTACTGGCCTGACTGAATACATATTGGAGTAAGTCTATGTCCTGATGCAAGTGATTAGAGTCCCTCGATCTGGGGTGTTCGCAAGGGATTGGCTTCTGTAGTATAATTTTGGTTGTTGGTGGACTTTGTTGAACA
>JAAEPW010000149.1 GCA_024232355.1 Chloroflexota bacterium
CTGACAGAAACTCGTGTGCTGCCACCATTGCAAATTCTCCTTACTTTGTACCCTCAGTGGAACCGATGCTCTTCATCTAGCCCAAAGTATAGTCTAATTTGTGGTTGTTTTCAAGCCCCAAAGTCATAACGGGAATTGCTGCCTCGGCATACAGCGGATTGTTGAGCAACAAGTACCCACGATTGTCTGTTTCCGCAATGACACAGGCCGCATGGTCGAGATGCTCAAAGGCATTCTCCCACTCCCTGTGCTGCACGTGCTAGTAAGCAAGTGCATACAGACTGCTCCAAACCATGATGAGTATTTGATCAAAATCACTCGCTTGTTCAACCACATTCCTGGCGTTTTGTCCTGCCAACTCTACCTGGCCCAGATCAGTTTGAATGATTGAGAGTCTAGCGCTTGCGTTAACAGCCAGACGAAAGTTGCCCATCGCTTTTGCCATATCTAACGACTTTTGTATTGCATCCTTTGCCGCACGTAGATCGCCCAGACCGTAACAAGTATCTGCAAGATTTCTCTCTGCCCAGCTAACTGCAATCAGTTGGCCGGTGTTTTTTGCAATCTCGATTTCCTGCTCGGCGAATTTGAGGGCATCTTGCCATTTACCCATCAATACCGACGCCTCGGTCAGATACTCGTACCCGATTGCAATACTTGGAGGATAGCTATTTTGCTCGCCAAAGGTGATCGAATGCCGCGCCCATTCCATGCTTTTGTCAAATTCCGCTAGCTGCTGGTGCGCGCCTGCCAGATAAATGCAAACGTAATGCCAGAGGCGCGGGTCATCCAGCGGCTCGGCAATTTGTCGGGCTTGTTCCAAATAGGCCAGCGCCCGTCGGTGCTGACCACGGTTATGATAAAATCGCCCCAGAGAGGCTGTTGCCAGCGCCAACTCGTTTCCTTGCGTATCTGGATTCAATTCATTGATCGCGTCCTCTAGCAACCCCAAACCCTGTTCATTGGCATCATACGCGTGGCGCATTCCGATCTTGGCCTTGATAGAGGCTCGCTTTTCAGCATCTGGCGCCAGGCTCAGAGCACGTTCGTAGGCGTCAATCGACTGAGAGCTATCACGAAAGCCTTGAATATCGCCCAACACTTGATAGATACTCAAAAGCTGCTCGGACAGGTCCAACGACTCGGCGATTTCGTGGGCGTGATCATAGTGGAACAAGGCCTCCTCGATCGCGAATAGGCGATGGGCTTTTTCGGCGGCACGCAACGAAAATTTCAGCCCATTTTTTAGGTCTCCTCCCTTGAGAGCGTGATGTGCCAGGGGTTCAAAGTCGTCCGGGCGCAGTCGTTCGATGGCCGTCATCACCCGGCGGTGTATGCGGCGGCGGCGCAGGCCGCTCAGGTCTTCGGCTAGAGTCGCGGGGATCAGTGCGTGGGCAAAGATAAAGGTCCCACCCCGTTCCCCGCTCAGTTCTTCGATCAGTTGGGCGCGCTCGGCGGCTTCTAATTCATTGATCAGTGAGTCTTCGTCCAACTGGCTCGCTTCCGCCAGGGTATCGAAATCAAACTCGCGTCCCATCACCGCGGCCAAACACAGCGTCTCCTGGGTGGTGGCGGATAGCTTTCTCACCCGTGACTGGATCGCCGTCCGCACGCTCTGCGGAATCCCCAGATCATCTGTGTCAGGCCGGCACCAACGTCCGTCCTCATAATACAGTTTACCGCTTTCGACCAGTGCCTTGCACACTTCTTCGATAAAGAATGGGTTTCCCTCGGTTTCGCGATAGATACTGTCGAGGGATGTGGGCGTGATCTGCTCGTCAAACAAGATTTCCAATACCTCTCCGGTCTGCGCGCGGTTTAGGCGGGGCAGTTTCAGGCGGGTCGCTAGCCGCTCGCGGTTGAGGTCCAGCAAGACATTTTGGAACGGGCGGGATTGGTCGAGTTCTATCTCCCGGTACGTGGCGACGATTAGTAACCTGCGGCGGCGGGTGCTGCGGGCCAAGTGATATAATAGAGCAAGCATACCGCCATCGGCCCAATGGACGTCTTCGAACACCAGCATCAGTGGAACGCGCTCGCTGAGGGCAGCGCAAAATGTGGCGACACTCTCATACAGACGGTACTGTTCGGCCTGAGGATCCAGCGGGAGATTGGCGGGCACATCGAGATAGTGGGGACGCAGCTCGGGGATCAACGTGAGCAGATCGGCCAGCACAAGTTTTGGCAGGTCAAAGTCGTTTCCAGAGTCGCTGCGGAGCGCCTGGCGTATGATCTGCCGAAAGGCCGCATAGGGCGCATCTCCTTCAGCATAGCTGACGCCCACCAGCGCCCGGCCGCCTGATACTTCAGCTTGCGTGACCAGTTCGCGCACCAGGCGCGACTTGCCGATGCCCGGCTCGCCGCTGACCAGCAACATCTGGCTCTCGCCTGCAACCGCTTTCTTCCAGAGTGCTCTACCTTCAGCCAACTCTCGCTCGCGCCCCACCAGCCGCCCGCGCACAATCCGGTCCAGCAAGGAGAGTTCCTTGATGGGAGCGCTGTCTTTTTCCAAGAAATTGGGTTGTTCCAACGTCCGTAATACCTCAGCGGCAGAGCTGGGGCGATCTGCCGGGTCTTTGCTCAACAACTGGACAATGAGATCGTTCAGGGCTGGAGAAATCTGGTCATTCTTGGCGCGTGGGGGGACAACGGGAGCGTGCAGGTGTTGCGTGATGACTGCGAACGGATCGTCGGTGGTAAAGGGCAAGACACCAGTCGTCAACTCGTACAGCGTCACACCCAGAGCATACAGGTCTGCCCGGTGATCAATCTTGGCCCCCAAAGCTTGCTCCGGTGCGAGGTAGAACACCGTGCCGATGAGGGTTCCTTCGGTCGTCAGCCGCGATGTGACGGAACGGGCCAGGCCAAAGTCCACCAACTTGGCCGTACCATCGGGAAGGATCATCACGTTTTCGGGTTTGAGGTCGCGGTGGATGATGCCGTTCACGTGGGCATGATCAAGCGCGGCGCATATCTGGCGGGCGATAGAGAGGACGTCACTCAACGTCTCTGGACGATGATCGTGGAGCGATTGGCCTTTGGCAAACTCCATTACGATAAAGGGCGAGGTGTCTGCTTGAGCGAGCATTTTCGCTTCTCCGGCATCGTGAACAGAGATGATGTTGGGGTGGTTGAGTTTTGCGGTCGCTCGGGCTTCGCGCATCAATCGAGCGCGCCCCTCGGTACCCAACGCTGCCTTTGTCATCACCTTGACGGCGACGTCCCGTTCGAGCCGGGTGTCGTGGGCGCGATAGACCGTTCCCATCCCACCATGGCCGAGTTCGGCATCCAGGCGATAGCGATTTTCAAGTATTGTTCCAATCATACGTCAACCTCCAACGAGTCGAGTGCGGCGCGGGTTCTTTCTGCATCAGTCTTTGCATGGCAATCCTGGAATATTTCAAAGGCGCGCGTCAAAGGGGCACGCGCGCCATCCGCTTCTCCACGTTTGGCTTGCATATCGCCCTGATAGTACAAGGCGCGGCCAAGTTCCAAGCGGCTGCCGAGTTGGTCGAGCTGGATAATGGCACCGTCAAAGGCGCGCGCCGCTTTGTCCCACGAGCCTTGCGAGGCAAGGATTTGGGCTTGTACGCGGAGGGCTACGGCTTTGATATGGGGTGAGGGCGCTTCCCTGGCCAGGGCTAGCGTCCTTTCGATAATTTCTGTGGCCTTTTCGAGCTTTCCTGCTCGCAAACTGGCTTCGGCACGCCGTGGGTCAATAAGCAATAGCTCGTAGCGATTGTCCGTTTCCGCAATGATACCGGCCGCATGGTCGAGATGATCGAGGGCATCCTCCCAATTCCCATATTGCGTATGCCAGTAGGCGAGCGCACCCAAGCTTCGGCAAACTGTTTGCATATGAGTGATCTCAGCCCCCCGCTGAACCGCGTTCTTGACATTCTTCTCCGCCATCTCCGTCTGGCCCAGATCGGTCTGAATGATCGAGAGTTGCGCGACTGCGAAAACAGCCAGGCGAGAATCGGCCAGTTCTTTTGCCATTTCCAACGCCTTTTGTACCGCCTTTTCCGCCGCAAGCAAATCGCCCATGCCGTAATACGTGTACGCAAGATTAAACTTTGCCCAGCTAACTTCAATCAGATGACCTATTGTATTTGCACTCTTGATTTCTTGCTCGGCGAATTCGAGGGCATCTTGCCATTTTCCCATCAAGATCGAGGCCTCAGTCAGGTACTCATACCCGACCACAACACTCGGAGGATAACTTTTTTGTTCACCCAAAGCGATAGAACGCCGCGCCCATTCCGTACTTTGGTCAAGTTCTGCTAGCTGTTGGTGCGCGCCTGCCAGATAAATATAAATGTACCTCCAGGTGCGTGGGTCATCCAACTGCTCGGCAATTTGCCGGGCTTGTTCCAAATAGACCAGCGCCTGCCGGAGTTGGCCGAGATAGTGATGAAACCGCCCCATAGAGGCCGTTGCCAGAGCCAGTTCGTTTCCCTGTGTATCGGGGTTCAATTCATTGATCGCCGACTCTAATATCTCTTGGCCCCGCTCGTCGCCGACTCTGGCATACATACTCCCGATTTTGGACTTTATGCTGACTTGTTTTTCAGGGTCCGTTGTCAGGTTTAGGGCACACTCGAAAGCATCAACCGACTGGGAAAAATCGCGAGAGCGTTGAATGTCGCCTATATTGGAGTTTGGACAAAGTTAAGCGTTAGCTGTGCATTTACAAAATCGCAACGAGGCAACATAATGGCGAAATGATAACAGAAAAAGTTGATCGAGAAAATGTTCGTCAGTTTCGCGCCGATGTATACGGAACTTTCCAAA
>JAAEPW010000150.1 GCA_024232355.1 Chloroflexota bacterium
CGGCGACCGGGGCCGTTACTTCACGGATGTCAACGCCAAAGACCGGGGCGGCAAACTCTACTACTACTTCGATCTGACCGATGCCAGCGGTCAATCCCTGGCCACGTTTGAACAGGTCGACGGCTCCCCGTTTCTTTTCAAGTACATCGGCGATGTCCCCCCGCTGGTCTTGATAACCCATATCGTCTTTATCTTTGCTACGGTCTTTTGCGTGGCCATGGCCACGGTCCATTCTTTTCCGCTCCTCACCGGAGGCACCAATACTCGACCTCTGGCTGTGTTTATGTTCTGGGCGATGGTGACCTGCTTCCTGGGTGGTTATCCTTTTGGCATTCCCATGAACTACTACGCTTTTGATTGTTTCTGGGAGGGCGTACCGTTCGGTACCGATGCCACTGATAACAAGACCCAACTCCTGTTCGTCTACCTGCTTTTTGCCGCGCTGACGGCTGTGGGGTCGTTTACCCTGGGGAAGTTCGGTCGCGATCTCTTCTCACCGCAAGGGCTCGGATGGATCGGCCTGAGCACTTTTGCCGCCATGCTGTTTATCTACCTGGTTCCACACTCTATCCAGTTTTCGCCGGGCTTCACCTACGCTTTCTGCTACACCTGGATAGGCCTGGTCGCAGTGGCGTATATCGTCAGTCTGGCCCGTTCTAAGAGCAAGATAGCCTTGGACTGAAAGGTCAGGATCAGTGGCCAAACCGGATCTTATCCCCAAACTGATAGCCGAGAAGGCAAACCTCCTGAGTTCCGC
>JAAEPW010000151.1 GCA_024232355.1 Chloroflexota bacterium
CTACCGTGCTTCGTTGCTGCGGTGGATGCGGGGTGCTGATTACCAGTAGAAAGCGGAGTGACGCGCCGGGACGCCTTTTTGAGGTCAAGCGGCTGGACGAGCTGCCTGCTGAGGAGGCGTTCCGCTTGTACAGCAACACTGATGCGGAGAAGGACACGGTAAAGGCAATCTGTCAGCGACTGGGCGGCTGGCCCCTAGCCCTGCGCATTGCCGGGCAGTATCTTCGCAACACGGGCGAGAGTGCGGCGGACTATCTGTGCTTTCTCGCCAAGGTGCCTTTTCAACGACTGGGCAGGGGTGAACACCAGGACGAGAATGCGGCCCTGCTTTTGCGGCGCAGTATGGAGCAGGTGAGCGAGGATGCCCGCCTTGCCCTGGCTATGGCGGGCTGCCTGGCCTTTGCACCGTTGGCCCGTGAGCCACTTATGGCTGTCCTTGATACAGATGAACTCCGAGCTTGCGATGCTCTGAATGAGCTGGTTGATTACGGCCTGCTGGAAAGGCAGGGGCAACGCTGGCAGGTAAGCCATGCCCTGATTCAGACTTATGCCCGGAGCGAACAGCCCTTGAGCAGAGAGAATTTAGAGCGGCTGGCTGCCTATTATATCGACTTCTGCCGGACACAGAGTGCAGCAGGCCTGCCCGGATATGCCCTGCTGGATGAGGAACGGTTGCATTGCCTGCGGCTGATTGGGGCCTGTTTGGACAGGGAGCTGTGGGGGGAGGTGCAAGGCTTAGTCTGGACAATACATGAGTACCTTGATCTTCAGGGCTGGTGGACAGATAAACTGGCTGCCGAAAAGATGTGCCTGACTGCGGCCCGGCTGACTGGCGACCGTGAGGATGAACGCTGGTGCCTGAACAGCCTTGGGGGAGCATTCCCAAAAAGTAGGTAAAAACGGCAGTGTTGCAACAATATTAATAGCCTGTTTTTGCTATACTTTTATTTCAACCAGGTAAGATATCATCTTTAATAGTGACCAAGCCACCTCGCTTTTGATGATTTGCATTC
>JAAEPW010000152.1 GCA_024232355.1 Chloroflexota bacterium
CCTGCGGGCGCCTCGTCGACACCAGATCTCCAACGGCAAAGTGGCCGTGGAGAGAGACTGGGCGCACTGCAAGCAATTTCGGCTGTTCTTTGGGGACTGTTTCCCAAAGTGGCCCAGGCTGCAAAACGAAGCATGGTACCTGAAAAGCGGCATTTTGAAAATATTGCACTCCGTATTCGAGCACTCAATTGAGGACCTCTACCAGGCCGTTTCCAGACGGATTACCGATGGCTGTGCAAATATGTTTGACGCCATGCAAATTCAGGAAGGTGGCAAATTCGGGCGAACTGAATTGTGGGCTGTTGTTTGTGACTAGCTGGTCTGGGTTCCCGCAATGTGAAAAAAGGTCTCCCAGCCAGCTAATCAATCTGACAGAACAAATATCTGACGTTAGCAAGCACTCAGGGTATTGAGAAGCATAGTCGACAATGGCGACTATGTAGCGCTGATGCTGCAGAGCGTCGGTGAACGGTCCCACAATACTCATCCCGATTTTAGTCCAGCAAGCATTCGGTTTGGGTACCGGCACCCCCGACATATCCCCAGGCGGTGGCGACTTTTCGCTGGACTGACGATTTTGGCACTGGGCCGCCAGCCCCTCCACCTGATTTGACAAGGATGGGCACCAAAAGGAATCGCGCAAAGGGCGTGTCA
>JAAEPW010000153.1 GCA_024232355.1 Chloroflexota bacterium
GATTCTCCACTATCGGCCAAATTGAACTCGCCGGTGTCGCCTGTTGGGGTCACGTCACTGATGGTCAGGTTCGCCGTTCCGTCGTTGGTGATGGTCACCAGCTCGGAGGCGCGCCGTGTGGGGACAGAGTGCAGATCGCGGAGGGTGCCGCATCATGACAAAACAAAGATTTCGGGGGTGGCAACGACTGTTCCCGTGCCACTCAAGTTCACCTCTACCGTAGGCTCATCACTATCATCCGACTGGATGGTCAGAGTGGCAGCCTTGGCTCCCGCGCTGGACGGGTTGAAGGAAACCTCAATCGTGCGCGTGTTGCCGGGCGTCAAGGTTGATTCTCCACTATCGGCCAAATTGAACTCGCCGGTGTCGCCTGTTGGGGTCACGTCACTGATGGTCAGGTTCGCCGTTCCGTCGTTGGTGATGGTCACCGTCTGCGAGAGCGTTGGCCCTGCGTCCATGTCCTGGTCGCCAAAGGTCAGGCTCAAAGGCGCTACCGTGATTTCGGGGGCAGTGGGAGGTCCCACCGTCAAGCCCACCTCGTCCATGTTGTTCGTCAGATCGCCATCTACCGAGGTGGTGGTAATGGTTGCGGTGTTGGTAAAGGCGCCCGTCGCCAGCGGATTACTGAGTACGCCGGTGATGGTGATGGTGCCGCCGGCGGCATTAGCCAGGTCCGCTACCTGCCAGGTGTAGGTGTAACCGCCGGTAATAGTCTGGTCAATGGCAACGTCGCAGTCACTGATGACGCTTGACACGCTGACGCTCACCGGGATGCTGTCGGTGATGACCACGCCGCTGGCGGTAGTATCGCCCGCGTTGTAAAAGGTGAGCGTGTAGGTAATAGTGTCGCCCGGTGCAGCGGGCGAGGTATCTACGGTTTTGACGATGACCAGGTCGGCTGATTGCATGATGAGCACCACGTCGTTGCCCGTGCCGCCGGCATAGCTGATCGTGGCCTTGAGGCCAGAGCCGAAAAGGTCCGCACTGACAGTTGCGCCTTCGGCCAGCCCGCTGAACGTACCGACCACTGCATCCGTGCCATCATTATCAATGATGGTAAAGCGCTTGCCCTCTGTAGGTGTGTAACTGTTCCAGGCGGTGGTGCTGAGGGTAACGTTGCTGCCGAGGGTAACTGTGCCAGTCACCAGGATCTGGTCGTGATTGTCGTCCCCCGTGCCGGGCAACGCGCCGCCAATCTCGACGCTAAAGGTATCATTGTCGGCAAACGCGAAATTGGCGTCCACGCTCAGGATGCCTGGCGACATGCCCGGCGACACGTTGCCGTCGAGGGTCAGTTGGCTGCCGCCAAAGTCCGCGCCGGTGGTATTCGTATCGCCAATATCCGCGCCGCTGATGACGTCCAGCGTGCCCGCGTTGGCGGGGTTCACCGCGGCGGCGAATATCACATCTCCCGCGCTGGAACTGCCCACCACGATCTTGCCCGCCGTCACATTATCCAGTTCGGCGTCGGTCAGGGTCAGGGCACGGAAGAGGATGTCCAGGTGGTGTGGAATATTCAGCCCGGCGACCACGGTAATTACATCACTCCCATCCAGGTCGGCGCTCCTGATCTGGTCAAAGGCGTTGTCAGAATCCGTCCAGTACATATTGCCGCTCACCAGGTCCAGGGCCAGCCCAGTCGGGTCGTCCACCACAGGAGCGACTACCAGAGTTAGCACGTTGGTGTTCGAGACAACCATATCGGCCGATTGGATCCTATTTATAGAGCCGCCATTGTCCACCCAGTAGATCCTGCCAGCGTCCACATCCAGGGAGACCCCTTGCGGTGATGCCAACCCAGTCACTATATCTTGAACATTCGCACCATTCAGGTCTGCCCGCCTGATGAGGTCAGTGCTATTGTCCGACCAATAGACTTGGCCGTTGGTGGTGTCTATGGCAATCCCTTGCGGCGAAGCAAGCCCAATCACCGGGGTAATGACATTTCCGCCATCCAGGTCGGCGCTTTGGAGATGATCAGCAAGCGAATCCACCCAGAAAATAGAGTCGTTCCCCACTGCAATATCCTTGACCCCAGTCACTCCGGTGACGATTTCTTCTGCTCGGGTACCGCCCAGGTCGGCCCACATAATGTGGTCATTGATACCACCGTCCGTCCAATAGACTTTGCCATTGCTCGCATCCACTGCGATGCCCACTGGTTGTGCTAGTCCGGTCGCCACGTCCTCCACATTGCTGCCGTCCATATCCGAGCGGCGAATGTGTTTAGTGTCCGCGCCGGCATCCACCCAATAGAGTTTGGCCGCCGGAGCGTTTCCTGTCGAGGCTCCCAGGTGGATCTCGGTGCCGTCGGTCCGGTTGACAAAGGAGACTGTGCCGCTTCCGGCATCTACCGCCGCGCCCAGTTCAATGTCATCGGCGGTAAAGGTCAGATCCCCGTCTACGGTGGTAATGCTGGCATTTACCTCGATCCACTCGGCTGTCACAGACATATCCTTTGCGCCGAGGTCACTGCTCGCCGTCTGGAAGTTGATCAGGTCTCGGCTGCCACCACTGATGATGAGATCACCATCAAACGCGGAGCCAAAGCCCTGCACCAAAATCAGATCGGCATTGCTGATGTGCTGGGTGACGGTCAGCTTGTTCGTGACGGTCATAAAGTCCAGAGACTCTAACCCGCTAGAGAGAGAGACGTGTGTTGTATACGTCGACAGGGCCGAGATGGTGGTAGTGATCGTTCCAGAGAGGCTGCCGGTAGGATCGATATTGATGGTCAAATTGGCGGTTGAACCCGTCATAACCACCGGTTCCAGATTCTCAAAGGTAACGATATTGCCGTCCACGTCCAGTTCGCCTTCTCCCTCGCCGGTGGCATCGTACTCGACATCGTCAAAGGTGCCGGCAATCACAAACAGGGTGTCACTCCCGGTGCCGCCGTCAAAATGCAGGAAACCGGGATCGGCGGGCACGGGGTTGCCGTTCTCATAGTTGATGTACAGGTTGTCATCCCCAGCGCCCCCCACGATGGTCAATTCCAGGTTCCCCAGTTCACCTTCGGGCACCTTGAATAGTTCGACCCCGCCCTGCTTGAGGATGACAAAGCCGCCCTCGACGGTCAGTTCGGTGTCCCCGCCGCCGTCCGGCAGGTTCACGCTAAAGGCACCACTGATGTTTTGCAGGGCAAGCTTGTAATCCTCCACCTCGCCATCACTGGCTGCTCCGGTGGAGGAGAGGCCCCCCGCTATGCTCAAGCGGAACCGCGCAAAAGTATCCCCCGCGCTGGCTCCCGAGGGGATGGTAAAAGCCAGGGTCTGGACGCTGTTGGTGATTCCCAAATCCTGGTTGCTAAAGATCTGCTCGCCAGTATCGTCCCAGTCGCCGTCACGGTTAAAGTCGATCCAGGCGTCCAATCTGTTGGCGCTGCCGTCCGCGTTTTGCAGATCGACTTGCACCGACCCGCCCGTATCGCTAGAAGCAGAGAGCAGCAACGCGGAAGTGGGGAACGAAATCCCGTCCTCGTCGTCTGGGCTACCAGTTGTGTCGTCTCCGTCAGCGTCCGCGCTCGGAACCCCGTCAGATTCGACATCTCGGTTGTCGCCCAGGGTGGGTCCGCTGGGTGCGTGGTTGGCCCCGTCGTTGGCGAGGGTCGTTGGGTAGTCGCTGGCAAAGCCGGATTGAGCGTTCGTGGGCGCGTCGCCAAAGTCAGCAGGGCCGGGAAACTGCCACAATTCTCTCCCACTTGTACCAGTGCCATCGTCGGCTCCAAAATACAGTTGGTTGTCAAAGGCTGTTATGTTAAAGGGGGATGAGCTGCCACTACCTGGATTGATATCAGCGACCAGGGTGGTGGTGATGCCATCATAAGACCATAACTCATTCCCAGTTGAACCATCATTCGCCCGAAAATACAAGGTGTCACTGTATACTGTGAGATAGCTAACAGACGTCAGATCAACGACCGCGGCGGGGGCGGCGCTGCCATCGTATGCCCATAACTTGTCGTCTGTTCCGGCAAAATACAAGGTGTCACTGTATACTGTAAAATATTGGGGGGAGCTCCAGCCATCAGAAGTCAGGCTACTGACCAGAGTGTGAGTGATGCCATCATAAGACCATAACTCGGTAGAATTTGCAACAAAATACAGTGTATCACTGTATACTGTAAGATGTTTAGGGCTTGAACCACCAGTTGGATTGATATCAGCGACCAAGGCAGCGCTGTTGCCATCGTATGACCATAACTCCCAATTCTGAGGAGAGTAACTATCCCTCGCAGTAAAATACAAGGTGTCACTGTATACTGTAAGATATTCGGGGCTTGAATGAAAATTCCCTGGCCAAACATCGGCGGCCATAACGGTGCCGGCAAAGGTGCCGTCGCTTTTCCATAACTCTACCCCATTTGCGCCATTACCGGCACTAAAATACAAGGTGTCACTATATACTGTCAGATATTCGGGGCCTGAACCATTAGTACCTGGGTAGATATCTCTGACGATGGTGGCGGTGTTGCCATCAAAAGACCACAACTCTCTCTCCGCTGCGGCTGTATACGCCTGAAAATACAAGACGCCATTGTGTACTGTAAGAAATTTGGGGTATGAATCATAACTAGGATCACCCGAGTAGATATCAGCGGCCAAGGTGGCGGTGATGCCATCATAGGACCATAACTCAATCCCAGTTGTGCCATCATCCGCACTAAAATACAAGGTATCACTGTATACCGCAAAACCCGCCCCATCCCCAGAGCCGCCAGGGGTACTGTTACTTGAACCTGGATAGATATCAGCGACCAAGGCTGGAAAGCCTGTCAATAGGTCCGCTGTTACCAGGCTGGTTAGATACAGACTTGTGCCTGCTAGCGACACAAGCAATGCCAACAAAAAGACAATACGTTTAAGAAAGGTTTTCATCATCGACTCCTTTTTTAGGTAGTGGTGAGTTCAGTCCAAGATACGAGCGCAAATACTCAGGATGAGATTAAAAGCAGCGAGATAACAATCATCGAAAGTAAGACGGCCAATAACCGGTTCTTGTGCCTGACTGGTGAGAAATCAACGGTTCCCGAATCTTTTGTGACTGCAAAAGTTGTTTTTAACGTTTTTATCTCTAAAAGATTTGAACTGCCCGATGCTATTTTGATATAGATCAACTCTGATATTATCAAATGCTGTGGATCGTCGGTTCCAGAATGACATTCATTGCGAGGTTAACCAGAGAATTTGACCTTGGTACCTCCTTTTCTTTGACAATGCCTTTGCTCAAAATGAACAATACTGACAACTTGTGAAGATTGTGCATAGCTTGGGTGCGGAGACACACCCATACTGGAATGATTCCCTCTCTATGTTGGTGTGTAAAATATTAAAAAAAACATAAAAATAAGTATATCATCATTGATGAAGGAGTACAAATCGGGCATGAGCACGCGGCTGGGAAATTCCAAAAAAAAAATTAAATCATGCACAACCAGAAGCCTCCATAAGCACTTTCAGACCCAAATTAGCCAAGAAACCGCTGCTTTGGGCGTCAAAGCCGTCAATGTTGACGGAAAACTCGATAAACTGGCTTCAAATGCTAGCTTTTCTTGCACGTTCAAATGACGTATAGGAAAGCCGGAGGATCATTTATGATCCTCTTCTGGAAGAGTTGTTCAACGACAACTATAATTACCCATTGACGACAATTAGAAATGCCCACTAGGAAGATCGGTTGAATCATTGTAAACTGGCCTGAGAAACAAGGAGGCCAAGACAATGACAGCAACCGATGTGGGGAGACTTTCACCTGGGCCTTCTGTCCATAGCGGTACAGACGACCGCGACAGGACCACAGCCCGTCAACAGCGATTCCCCCCCCCCACTTGTGGTCACAGACAACGCCACCCACCGATCCTTCCATAGACCTTGTAGCAATCTGTGGACACACTTCACTCCTTCATCTCAGCCATCCCAATCCGGGTACGCGCGCTTGCCCCACCTCGCATCCCACCGCCCCCGGCCCAAGGGAACAAGCCAATGCACTACCTGGCCAACCAGGGGGAGACGGCGAGGGAGCGGATGAGTCGCGGCGGCAGCGGAAGTGATGGGTAGGTCAGGCCAATAGATTTCGCGGTAATCCGTGGACACATCTTCTCTTCATCTCAGCCGTCCCAATCCGGGTACGCGCGCTCACCCCCACCGCCAACTCCCCACCCCGCACTCCACCGCCCCCGGCCCAAGGGAAACAAGCCAATGCACCTATCAGTTATACTATAACATGTAGACAACAACTAGGGCAATGTGGTAAACTTGATTCAGAGAGACGAATTGCTATTCTGTCCAACCTTGTTGGTAAACGCTTGGATCAGAGGACCCCCAATGCACAGCGATTTGATCGCCAGAGGTGGACCGTCCCCCAAGCGCGACCGGGAGCACTGCACCTGTCCTGCACTCCGCCCTGTACGTGCTGAGTACAGGGTACCGGACAGGTACAGGGTCGAAAGCTTGTTGTGCCTCGAGCACCATGATAGGGACACAGTAACCCGCGTCCACCGGCAAGGAATACACTCGATAGGAGGTTTCTGATGATTCTACTGATTGGTATTGACTGGAGTCAAAATCACCACGACGTTTGTATTATGAATGAGGCCGGGGCGGTCATCATCCGCTTCAGGATTTCTCATTCTCCCGAAGGTTTTGCCAAGTTGGAGAAGAATATCAACAAACTCGATGTTCCTCCGGCCAACTGCCTGATAGCTCTGGAGACTGCGAACAACCTGCTGATTGACTTTCTCTGGTCTCGAGGCTACACAGTCTTCATCGTTGCTCCCAGTGTGACCAAGAGCAGTCGAGGACGATATCATTCCAGTGGTGCCCACACCGATGAGGATGATGCTTTTCTCCTGGCCGACTTGCTGCGTACCGACCGGGCTCGTTTTGTCCCCTGGAAACCTGATGGTCTTTTGGTCACGCAGATGAGGTCTAACCTACGGTTAGCGCAAGCTCAGCTTGGTTGACTTGCTCACCAAATCGATTACGCGTCACTCCAACCAACTGCACGCCCTACTCTTGCGCTTCTATCCCCAGGTCTTGGAGACCTTCAATAACCTCAAAACTCAGATTTGTCTCCAATTCATCATTACCTACCCCAATCCTTACGCTGCCAAAGCGATCTCGTACGAGCAATTCGATGCTTTTTGCGGTGTCCACCACTATAGTCACCCAAAACTCATCCCTGAACTGTACGCCCGTCTCTCGCGCCCTTCTCTCAAACCGGATTCCACTATCGTCCTGGCCCTCGAAGATCAAGGTGGTTTCTTGGCGCGACTTGTCCTCAACTTGGTCCAGCGAAAAGCTCGTACCATTCAGGAGATACAAAAACTTTTCAACGATCATCCCTATTCTTCCATCTTTGACTCTCTGCCTGGTGCGGGGGACCTGCTCGCTCCCAAGCTCTAACGGACGTTGTTTGTCCGCATGATGTTTGGTGACCAT
The DNA here is from genome assembly GCA_024232355.1 of Chloroflexota bacterium. The sequence goes on from JAAEPW010000153.1 coordinate 7,440, forward strand.
CGTGACCGTTTTCCTTGCACCAACGCAATTCAGTCGCTGGCTGATACCTGTCCGGTCACCGACCAGAGTGGCAGGAGGAGACACGTTTACTTTCGCAAGGCTTGCAACCGTGACCATCGTACTACCACTCAACAGTTTGCCAAGTCTTCTATCCGTCAAGCCGAGTGGGCGGCGACCTACTTCAGTCAGGGTCTGGCTCGCGGTATGTCGAATAGCCATGCCTATCGCTGCCTGGCCAATCGCTGGCTTGGCGTCACGCGGATTGCAACAATCCGACGGAAGAATGTGGCAGACTGGCAGGTCTATGATGAAGCTTATCATACTTAACTTTTGCACAAAAATAAAGTAAACATCCATCTTTTAATTACTGCACTTGCGCAGGAAAGCAAAAACGATCACAGCATCACCGCTTCGGGGACGGAGTAGCCCCGTTTGAAGAGACTTCGACGCCAAATGTTGGCTAGCAATTGAGCACGAGTGTAATGAACATGCACCAAGTTGCCTAGTCGAATGATGGTCATATTTGCTCTTAACCAAGCTTGCGTGGCTTGCAAGACGTGACGAGCCCAAGAGTGCGCCCTAGCAACAAAGAAAGTGATGCCAGCCTCGGTGCGTTCCGTGACGACAGACAAAGTGCTTATACCCTTCAAAAACTCGGGCACGGCGGTCTTTCCCAATAGTTCCGAGTTGCCCAGAACGTGATAATGGTACCAGACGACCAAGTTGAAAGTTAACCAGAAGAGATGCATGAAGAAACACAACCCTTGGAACTTGCCGGTGGGAAGATGACGCAAGCGCAAAACATTTTTGGCACGCTCGATGAGTTTCTCTATGGTCACGCGGCCGTTGTAGAAGTGAAACAAGTCTCGTGCGTCGCACTCGGATGCCATCAAACTGGTTGTCAGGTAAGTGAACTTGTGTCGGCGCTTCTTGATCGAGTAAGTGCGAATCAGTACCACTCGCACTGGTGTCTCGCAACCTGGCACGCGCTGGAAGCTCGCTTCGGCGACCCAAACGTTGTTGTCGACGTATACCCACGCAAGCTGCTGAGCCAAGCGGCCTGCGATGGTGCGAGCCGTGCGGGGGTCGCGTCCCTTGATCAACCAACCAGCAACCCGATGGTCTATGGCGAAGGTCACGATGTGACCAACCCCAAATTGGGCATCGGCACGCAGAAAGAGTCGCTCGAAGCCACCCAAGACGTCGGCTGCCTCGTAGGTCAGTGTGTAGAAACGATCGGTGGTGTCGGTGTTACCGGGGTCCAAGGTCTGGCTCAACACTTCGTGGTTCATGTTGCTTGCTACTCCCAAGCACACTTGGTAACCAACGGCACCTGGATTTTTCGCAAAGTACCCCTTCTCTACCCACTCGAAGCGCCCGTCTTTAGTTGTGACCACCAATCCGGTTGGGTCTATGTCAAACAAAACTATTCCTTCGCTGTTGGCCGCCAATCCATGCTCGCTAAGTTGGTAGCGCCAAATGGCGTTCACATCTTCGACATCTTCAGCGCGAATCACTTTGAACAGCCTAGAAAGACTAGTATTGTCGGGAAAAGATTCCATTTGCAAAGTCTCAGCAACTACGTGCTCGTCCTTGAGCCTGTGGTAGGTTGCGGACATCGTGCCGCAACAGAGAACGATGCCACACACGATCATCTGTACCTTGCTCAGAACTCTGTGTCGCACCTCTTTCAACTGGATGTCCAAAAAGTTGAAAGGCTCGAAGAA
>JAAEPW010000154.1 GCA_024232355.1 Chloroflexota bacterium
CAAAACCATAGCCTTGTCACGACGAGGGTTACGTGAACCTTTGCAGGATGATACGAGTCCTTCGACTGTATCTTGATCAACAGCCTTTGGCTTTTTTTCTGGCGGCTTGGGTGCTGGTACCATGTCCGTTGGATTATTCTCAGCCAGTTTGACACTTGGAGCTGTTAGCCAAGAATACATAGCGGATATTGAAGCGTAATGTCTCTTGGTAGTATATCTAGAAAGCCCCCGTTCGTTTTCCTGGTAATCCAGGTATGCCCGAACATCCTCCCCTGTGATTGCAGTAATGTCGCGGTTATTTACCCAATCAGCGAATTGGTTCAGTACCACACGATCTGTTTTGATTGTCTCTGGTGATGCCCTGGAAGCCTTGAACAGCAGGTAGCCCTCGATAGCGTCTTTCAGTTTCATTTCTACATTTCTCCTTTCAATATAAAAAAGCCATTAAAGGTGAGTGTGTAGAATTGTGTTCTTTGGGGGGAAGTGATTGTGGTTGCTACATTTCCAAGAAACAGCGCAGCAATCGTACGTGGTCACTACATTTCCGTTTGGCGGTGTAGAAACCTTAATAGGGCATTTTTTTGGGTCTCTAACCGCTACACCAGCCTCTAGAGCCGGTGTAACAGTCGTAGTGGAGCTGAGGGGACTCGAACCCCTGACCTCTACAGTGCGATTGTAGCGCTCTCCCATCTGAGCTACAGCCCCACGACATAAAAAACATTCTACCCCAGAATGAAAAGATGTCAAGGTTTGACACGTGCTAGCGTCGTGTTATACTCGATTAGATTTGACATGGAAAAAGGAGTCTATGACCGATTCATCAATTTCAACTATGAAAGATACGTCACAAGAGTCTGGGGGAACGGGCACATCTGCGCAACGACGCTCCGCTCTCATTGTCATTGTATTGAGTAATTTATTATTGTCCTTTAGTTTTCAGATATGGCGCTCGCTGTTCAACAATTTTGCCGTTGGGGAACTAGGGGTGCAGCCGACTGATATGGGATGGATTCAGGTTGTGCGCGAGATACCCGGCCTGTTGGGCCTGACCATCGGTCTGCTGGCGTTGCTGATGACCGAGATGCGCATTGCGGGGATATCGATCATTCTGATGGGGGTAGGCATCGCTATGACGGGCGGATCTACCAGCATAGTGGGCCTGGCAACGAGCACAATGGTGATGAGTGTGGGTTTCCATTTCTTCATGCCCAGCAACTCATCAACAGTACTGATGCTGGTCGGAGAGAAAGAAACTCCACGTATGCTGGGCCGGTTGAGCAGCCTGGGGGCACTGGCAGCTGTTGCAGGCGCAGGCGTTGTCTATGTAGCGCTCGACCGGATGGGATTCCGCACCTTGTTCTATGTCACCGGCGCGCTGGTGTTCTTGGCGGGAATAGTGTTGTTTCCGTTAATGCGCCAGCCGGGTGGTCGGACCCATGGCAAAGAGAAAAAGGGAATTGTGGCGAACTTGCGGGGTACGCCTATCCGCAAACGATACTGGCTCTATTACGTTCTCGAATTCTTGATGGGTTGCCGTCGCCACATTTTTACTACCTTTGCTCCCTTTTTGCTCGTAGAGACATTCGCGGTGGACGTTCCTACGATCACTACGCTGTACGTGGTCAACAATCTCGTCGGCACGTTCCTCTTTCGCCAGTTTGGCCCGCTCATCACTCGCTTTGGCGAACGGCGCGTGCTCATTTTCAACTTTGCACTACTGATCCTAGTTTTCCTTGGATATGCATATATTCCCATACTCCCGGTGCTGTATGTCTTGTTTGTCGCCGACCACGTCCTTTTTGGCTTTCGTATTGCACTTCAATCCTATTTCCAAAAGATTGCCATCCAGCCTCAGGATATTACGCCCAACATCTCATTGGGGCAGACGATCAATCACATCGCGGCCGTCATTATCCCGCTGACGGGAGGTATCGTGTGGGAAGCATTCGGCAGTCAGTATACTTTTTTGATCGGTGTGGGGGTTGCGCTACTCTCGTTGATCGCGATGCAGTGGATGCGCACAGGGCGGTTTGCAATGCCAGATTCGGCGGCTGTGGAGTGATGGCGAAAAAACTTGTTCTTCCAGCATCGCTTCGAGTTCGGCCAACGTTGTGATGCGCGCAATCCGGGCTACAAAGGTATGCAGATCGGGGCTGTTGGCCCGCAGATCGCGTACCGCTGGTCCGATGGGATCAGCTCCTGCCGCGCCAGGTTGATCGGCGTAAGCTCCGTGGAAGGCAAAGTACGCCTGATTCAGCTTGCGGATATAGTACCCTTGGGCGACAAACTCTTGACGTCGCTCTTCCATGTAATCTTCCGCTTCCTCAATCTTGCCCTCTTTCAATAATTCATCCACCCGAATGCGCGTTTCCCGCATCTCTGCACGATAGTCAAAGGCCGGTGGTTCAGGGGGCGGTGCTTGCTCTGCCGACTTTTCTAGCACAGGCTCTGGTTCTGGCGGCAGAAACTCGGGATAGTAGTGGGCCACCGTCAATCGCCCAGCTTCCTCTCCCACGATAGAGGCCACAGTTTCGTTGATGGTACGGGTCTCGGGGCCAGCGGCATAATTCCAACCCAACGGCAATAGCGTGAGATAGTGGTGCATCCATTCGTGGGCGGTTACATCGACTACCCAATTGAGCGAACTGCTCTCCAGCAGCATGGCCGGGTAAGCGGACAATCCACCGATATTGGTCACCAACGACGAGACATCCTGGAAAGTATCCACCTGTTTTTCGATGGCCTCGCGCTGATTTGCGTCCAGTCCGTGGCGCAGTCCGAGGCTAAAGGTTCGCTCGATGCGGTCTCGAGGAGAAACGATAAGCAACGCGGGGAGTGGGGTAAAGTGAATACTGACAGGTGGAAGTTCCTGGCCCAACATGCCAAACCCCTCACTCACCAGAACAAAAGATACCTGCTCCTCCACGATCGCTTCAGCCAGCGGCTGGCGGATTTCCTCTGATTCGCGTAGCTGGTACAGTTGATCACGCAATGCGGTTGTTGCCGCCTCGGGGTCTTTTATTTCTGGGTCGGTGTATGTCCGGTGAATCTCCCATTCGGCCTGTTGGATGTCGGACACCAACACCAAATAGTCGAGAAAAAAATCGTGGCGGGATTGTTCATCCATATAACGCTGTGGCGAGACCAGGATATGGGTCAGTTTGTTCAGCATTGCTTTTATTTCCCAACTGACAAAGTCAAACTGCTCACCGACCAGCAAGCGGTTGATGTGGGTATCCAGTTCGCCTGGCAGGGGCCCCTCGGCGGCCAGAACCAATAACAGCACGACGAATAACATCGCCAGGTCCCACCGCCGGATGGTCCACTTTAGGGCATTTTGGAGATACTTGACCAATTTCCGATGGGTCTCCATAAATTTGTGTCCACCACGATCATGCCCGTAAACGGCACAGACCGCCACTCGTCAATCGTTGGCCAGCGGTCCTCCAATTGAGCCAAAAAGAGGGTCAATACCAACCCGTGAGAAACCGCTGCCAGCGTCTGTTGGGGGTGCGCTGCCACCAAATCTTTGAGACACCGCGTAATGCGTTCAGCGGCTTGGGCCGCTGGCTCCATATCGGCGATGCTGGCCTCAGGGTTTGCGAAAAGGCGCTCGACTGTTTGTTCGTACTCTTGGACCAGTCGAGGGCGGCGCAGTTCGATCAGACACTCTGCGATCTTGAGCGGAATGCCCCAGCGACGAGCGGCCGGTTTCGCCGTATGCCAGGCCTTGGACTCGGGGCTGGAAAAGATCAGGTCAATTTGTCGCCAGAAATCCTGTCGAGCCAGAGTCCCTGCGTCGCGCCGCCCCTTCTCAGAGAGAAGCCAGCGTGCGGCCACATCGCCCATCATCTGCGTGCGGGCGTGACGAATGAGGTATAATTGTGTCATCGAGTACCCTTTGTGAAAAACCCCAGGTGAGCGTTGGTACAGATATAAGACTTGGTTTTTCATCTCCCTGGTGAACCAAGGAGGCTTTTCCATCTTTTCCCATGATGACGAGAATTGTAACAGACGGTAGAGGCTTTGGCAAGTGACTCGATAAATTGGGGGACACTTGAGCAAACTGGGTGGACAGGCAACTACCTTTCTGCTACAATGGGAATAGTTCATACTTTTTCAAGGAGGTATCACGTGTTTACCAGCATCCGCGCCAAACTGGGAATTATCTTTTTTGGCTTTTTGATGCTGGGCGCTGGATCGGTCACCGCTACCTTTATGACCATCCAAGCCCAAGCGACCGACGCGATGGTCATAAATCTGGCCGGGCGACAGCGCATGTTGACCCAGGAAATGACCAAAGCCGTCTTGGGTATCGCACGAGATCCGGCATCTGATTACCTTGTAGAGTTGGACGAGTCCGCTTATCTGTTCGACGCTACACTAACATCACTCTTGGAAGGAGGATCGGCCCCCTACGGAGATAGCACCATCACATTGCCACCAACAATAGACTTGAACATCCGTACCCAATTAGGCACGGCCACCGAACTATGGGACCGATTCAGGCAAGAGATAGAAACAGTACAGACAGCAGATCCAGAGAGTGCCGCCTTTGTCCAAGCTGTCGACGAGATCGAATCCCTCTCTTTGGTTATTCTTCAAGAGATGGACCGGGTGGTACGATTGTACGAGGCTGCGGCAGAATCCAAATTGGCCCGTCTTCGCCTTATCCAGACAACTTTTGCTATCAGTGCCGTGGGTTTGCTCATCGCCGGGTATATTACGACACAGCGAACGATTGCGGCCCCCATCTCTGCCCTGGAAGCAGCGACCCGGCGCATAGCGAGTGGAGACCTAGAGAGTCTGATTGAGGTTATGCCCACTGCTGGTGACGAGGTTCGTACATTGGCGCAATCCTTCGAGGATATGCGTCACGACCTGGCCGCGTCTCGGCTGGAACTGGCACGTTGGGCCACCGAATTGGAATCGCGAGTAGAACGGCGCACGGAACAATTGACCATCCTCTTTGACGTGAGTGCCGAGGTTTCCTCCAAGTTGGAGATTCAGCAAGTGCTGGAATTGGTGACAGAAAAATCCCGCCATCTGGCAGAGGCAGAGATAGCTGTGCTTTGTCTGCTCGATCCATCGGACGAGGCGCTGACGGTAGCCGCTGTCAGTGGGCCAACGGAAGCGCTCACCACAGACTTGGGATCTGTTATTCAAGCAACCACCTTATCTGGTGATTGCGACTGCCATTTTCTGTCCCCTCAATTTCGGCACAGCCATTTGACGGTTCCTCTACGTATTGGGGAGCGGACGCTCGGTGTTCTGTACGTGGGCCATCGAACAGAATCCCATTTTGGCAAAGAGGAAGCTCGTTTGCTGACCTTGTTGGCGAATGCGGGAGCGGTCGCACTGGAGAACGCTCGCCTGTACGGACGGGTAGAACAGGCAGCGACCCTGATGGAGCGAGAGCGCATCGTCGCCGAGATACACGATGGCCTGGGTCAAACTTTGGGTTTTATGGCGCTCAGGTTGGACGCGGTGGCCGGACTGATCAAGAATGAAAACATCGCCGAACACTTGAGCTTGATGCAACGAACCGTCGAGCAGGCCAATAGCGAGGTGCGGCGGTTGTTGACCAATTTGCGGGCTGGTCCTCAGCTTGACCATACCCTTGGGGAGTTACTAAAACAAACTGTTGAGCGTTTCAGCGAGGAACACGGAATAGAGATCGATTTGCAGACGGAAACCGGGCAGCCGATTCGTGAGCCTCCCCAAGTTCACGAACAAGTGGTACGCGTTGTACTGGAAGCGCTGACCAATGCGTACAAGCACGCAAAAATCAATCGTACCACGGTCACACTAGAACGACAAGACGGACAAGCAGTTATACATGTTCAGGATAATGGGATAGGCTTTGATGCAGATTCCCAGACCGATGAGCCACAGCATTTTGGCCTCAAGGTGATGCAGACGCGGGCTGAACGGATTGGTGGCGAGTTGAATATCGAGTCGGCGTTGGACCAGGGAACGACGGTCACGCTGCGCTGGGACACAAAGAGATGAAATGAGAAGGAGGCAACAATGACGCTACAGACACCGCCAATGAGAATACTCGTGGTAGATGACCACGCGCTGTTTCGTGAGGGGCTGGCCGGCATTCTCTCTTCTCAGCCAGACATCCAAGTGGTGAGCGAGGCAGAAGATGGGCTGGAAGCGCTGGTCAAGGCGCGAGAATTGCAACCAGACCTGATCCTGATGGATGTGACAATGCCCGGTTGCGACGGCCTGGAAGCCACGCAACTGATCAAGGAAACCATGCCGGACGTAAAGATCGTGATGCTCACCATACACGACGAGGGTGACAAGCTATTCAGAGCCATCCGGAGCGGCGCTGTGGGATACGTGTTGAAAGGCACAACGTCCGAATCACTGATCGCAATGTTGCGGGGAGTGATGCGTGGAGAGGCTGCCATCAGTGGGACAATCGCTACGCGGATTTTGGACGAGTTCAAGCAAATGGCCGAATGCACACCACCCTCAAAAGATATACCTGCTTTGACATCCCGTGAGAAACAAGTGCTCCAGTTGGTGGTAGCAGGGGCGATGGACAAAGAGATTGCCCCCAAGCTATCTATCAGTCTTAACACTGTCAAAACGCATATGCGGAACATTCTGGCCAAACTACACGCCACGAGTCGCCACCAGGCAGCCACTTTTGCCGTGCAGGCGGGGTTGGTCCGTCCTCCGGACTCGGAGAGCGATCTACAAGAAAGGTAACTCGCGACGTTTAGGAATTAATTCGTCTGAACAGAAAGAGCGATCGTCAAAGATCGCTCTTTTTTCATTCCTAGTTTACGTCAAGAATGATTGACAAGGGAGAGAATATCTTTTATCCTAGATAATGCCGTAAAAGAAGATAGCCTGCTCAAGCAAGTTATCTGTATTCACACACTGATAATTCACAACTGTTATGAGAATAATCGCAAAGGAAAAGCAAAATGAATACTAGAAAAAATTTCAATATAGTCGTACCAATAGTATTATTATTGCTGGTGTTCCTATTGGGGAACACCAGCAACGTGGCGGCGCGAGAGGCCGTGGGAGAATTGGTGTTGGACGACGACACCACGATCGTGATCTATACTCCCCCTCGATATCCAGATTCGACGTTGGCCCCCACGGCCTGCCCGGCAGGCCCTGGCGGGGCACTAACGTCAACCATAGATCGCACAGATTTTTGCGTCTATTATAATCCGGCCGTCACCTCATTGGCAGAGGCTACAACCGCTGCCGATCATATCGAGACCAAGTACTGGCCCCAGTTAACGGCCCAATTGGGCAAGGGACCAAAGTCTACCGGAAAGCTAGAGGTCCATTTACTAGACACCGTCGGCTGCAACGGTGGAACGGGTTGGTCAATAAACTATATGACCACTTACGATGGGTGCATCACACCAGACACACTGTACCAAAAGGTACTAGGCCACGAGTTGACTCATCGCGTGCAGTACAATCATGATGATGGGGTCGGCGCTCCGCACCAGACCAAGACCTTTAAAGAGGGCACCGCCCGAGTAATTGAGGATCTGTTTGCCCCCCAGGACACCTGGGTTGGAGCCTTGGGCTTTTCGTCTTATGCCAGTCAGGCACAGACAGCTCTGGGGAACCCCAACACCGATTGGTGGGCGTATGGATGGCGGTATAATTATGCCATCGCCTGGAAATATTACTCGGAACGGCTTCCTGGCAGCACCACAACGGAGCCAGGATACGGTTGGGATTACTTTGAGACGTTGTACGCGGCAACGACAAACTATGTGGGCATCGCCGCAGTGAACAACGCCCACGCCACGTTGGGCGGCCCATCCCATTATGAGATGTGGAAAAAGTTCGCTCGTGTTTTATATACCAAGGACCTGGACACGGGCACAGTGCCCAGCCCAGAATACTATATTCTCGACGAACAGCAAGCTGGCGATCAACCCGGCCCGGTAGCCAAAAACTCTGGCGGAACTATCGACAGTGGAACCAGTGCCAGTTGGCTTGGCGAGTCTGTGTCTAAAAATGGGATGGACTATTACGAGGTCGCGATCGATTCTGCCGACTGTGAAGTGGCGACCGTCTCGTTCTCCAATGCCACCGGTCACCCGTATTTCTGGGTCATCACCCGGGACGGCAACGACTACCTGCACGACACTGGCGGCAGTGGGACGAACTGGTCTCAAAGCACTGTGATCGGGGATCAGACCCACCTGGCGGCGGTAGTGGTCGGTTTGGATGCCGACGTGACCGTGGACGTCGCAATGTCTTGTGCGTCGCCGGTGATGGATATCAAACAACCCCTACAGTTGGCCCCTGATTACGTCCAATCCCTGGACGTAGTCGTGGTCCAGGTGCTGCTGACCAACGGAGCGCCGACGGCTCCGGTGGTGTCTGGCCTCAGCTATACGGATTTCGAGGCTGAAATTGACGGCACCCCGGCGCTCATTCTTGGCGGGGGGTTTGTCGAGGAACAGTACTTTTTGCTGGTACAGGCACCCAACCTCTCCAATGGCCCCAAGGACCTGGAGATTTTGTTGAATCAACCGGGAACCACCACTTTGATTGCATCGGATAGCGAAACCCAGGCCGTGATCTATGACACGAGCAACACGGACAATGTGTTGGTCATTGACCACTCAGGTTCGATGGGCTGGGGTACCCCGCCTCCACTCCCGGCGGCCCAGGCGGCTGCACATTTCTTTATCGATGCCAGCAACTTTTCTGAAGGGTTGGCGGTGGTTCCGTATAACCACGACATTGATCCTACCAAAGTGGTGAGTATGGCTTTTGGCTCTCTGCCACAGCGCATCTTGGCCAACACTGCTGTCGACGGTCTAACCGCTTCTGGCGCGACCAGCATCGGCGATGGCTTGGATAATGCCGTAGACCAGTGTACGACTAGTCCGACCGGTAACTCCCGTTGTGTGATGATCCTTCTCTCAGACGGGATGGAGAATTCGTATCTTATGTGGAGTGATGTGATGACAGACGTCATCAACGCCGGTCAGGTTATGGCCATCGCCTTTGGCCCCTCGGCCGATGAGACCCTGATGCAAAGCATCGCCACTGCCACCGGCGGCGCGTCGTACTACAACGACGTGTACGTCAGTGTCCGGCAGCGCGCACCCAATGCGCCACTGTTCACCGAGGACGATATGTATTTTGACCTGGGCCGGACGTACCTATCTGCCCTGGCTCGAGGGGAAGGGTGGGACGAGTTCCTGGCCGAAAAGGGAGAAATTCCCTACCCAATGGTCGTGCAGACACATACGGTGATGATTGATGCGACCACCACCGAGGCCCTCTTTACCTTGGACTGGAGTTATCAGAGGGGGGCAGAGATGGAGCTCCGCCTCCGTAAGCCGAACGGCACCATCATCAGTAACACTGATGTGATCTCCTACTTTGCGGACTATGGTCCCAGTTACCACCTGGGTTGGCGGATCACGAACCCCGACCCTGGAGTATGGGAACTGCTGGTAGGCCATCAGGGTGCCGCTCAGTTGCCGGTGCCATACCAGGTGCTGGTGAACGGCCGCACAAGTTTGTCCGTCGAGATGTTACTGCCCGATCAGTTGGAGACCGACTATACGACCGGTCAACAGGTACCGATCAGGGCATTGATTCCGGTCGCTCCGAGCGCAGGCGTCCAGTTGGCAGCTGTTAACACGGGGGCCCGGATGGCGGCTATTGCTGCGGCCACTGATTCGATTTCCATGATCGCTGATGTAACCGCCCCAGACGGCATAGTGACCCAGGTGCCACTGCTCGACGATGGAGAGCATGGCGACGGCAAAATGGGGGATGGCTTGTATGCCGGGGTATACACGTTGGTCACGCAGGCCAAAGAGGTTGATGAGGAGAACGAGACCGGGGACATCTCCCCCACCCTCAAGACCCAGGGCGCTTACCGGGTGGTGCTCATGGTTCACGCTCCTACTTTTCAGCGTGAAGTGCTGGGGTCATTCGCAGTGCTTGAAGGGGATGACAGCACCCCCGTCGACGGAATTCCTGACGTCTACACACAAATCTATGGCCCCAGTGGTGAAGACCCTGACCGGGATCTCTTGACGACGGGAGACGAGTACTTTTTGGGTACCAACCCGCTACACTCGGACAGTGACAGTGATGATGGGGTTCTGCGTGAGTCCGACTGGTCCGAGTCGAATAACGGCCTTGATCCATTGGATTCGTCAGACGATGCCATCCTGGCTCCAGAGACCTGCCAGGTGCTAGGTCAGGACGGGCTAAACTTGCTCGTGTACGATGTCAAGCCCGAGTATGATTCGATGCGTGCCTACCGGAGCGTCGATGGCGGAGCTTGGAATTTGTACGAAGCCAATTTACCTCTCGACACTGGCGGCATTTACACCGATACATCAGTGACAAATGGCTCGACGTACGAGTACGAGATCCAGGCAGTCGATGACACCCACTGGAGCGCACTGGTGCCGTGTGGGATTGCCAACCCATCAGCAAATTGGCGTCCACCGTCGGCCTGGGTTTCAGTGGCAGTCAGTGAGACTGCGGGTGTCTCGGCAACTCTCTCCTTTGGTCCCTACGAGGGTGAGGACGGCCAGGAAGACTTTGACGCCATCGACGAAATGTTGATCACCGCCGATGCGGAGCAGGTTCCCGCTCCCGGCGATGCGGCGTGGCAGGCTTTCACCCAGGGTGTGCTCTATCAGCCCGGTGCAGAACAGACCCAGGTCTATGTCTGGTTCAAGGATGTGGCCGACAACCTGTCCACGGGACCGGCAGTGGGCGACATTCCAGGCAGCAACCTGATCTACCTACCGTTGGTATTGCGGAATTCGTGAGTGCGCAGGGGCTGGCGCGAGGCTGGACATCTGCTGGACCCGGGGATAGAAACGGGAGAAGTAGCCCCCCAGCGCTGAAGAATTAATTCGTCTGAAAAAAGAGCGGTCGCAAGATCGCTCTTTTTTCATTCGTGGGTTATGCCAAGAACGATTGACGTACAGAGGAACATGCCCTTATACTAAACAGGCAGATGATAATCTGCTTCACAGGGAAGCAGATATCTCGGCCTACACAAAATAGGGAGATAAAAATGGCGAACAAACCTGATTTCGACGTGAATGCTGCGCATAAACACTTTTCCACAAACTGCTTTAACAAAGCATGGGACTTGATAGACAAGGCCGACCGAACCGCAGAAGAGGATGAACAGATGATCCGTTTGAGCCTGGCCTCGCATTGGCATTGGACGCAAAGAGACGATTATGCCAAAACGGGCGAGTCGGCTGCACACTGGCAAACGTCGAGAATCTATGCGATGCTTGGACAAGCGAACAATGCACAGAGATATGGTCAACTGAGTCTTGTCGCCAGTCAGGGAGATGACGTCCCGCCATTCTACCTGGGATATGCGTATGAGGCACTGGCTCGTGCCGAGTCAGTGGCTGGCAATCGGGATCAGCAGGAAAAATACTTGGGCAAAGCTCGAGCAGCAGCAGAAAAAGTGGAGGATGCCGACTCGAAAAAGATGCTGCTGGACGATTTGGACACTATTGGATAGAAAAATGTCAGATATCACACAATACCTATATACCATTCACCCGACACGGCCAGAAATGCTGAGCGATGGTCCCACGGACAACGAGGCCGAGATCGTATCACAGCACTTTGGCTACCTGAAGGATTTGACCGAACGCGGCGTGGTCATCCTTGCCGGTCGAACGCTGAATACGGATGAGAGTACCTTTGGGACTGTGATCTTTAAAGCCCAATCTGAAAAAGCAGCACGCCAAGTGATGGAAAGCGACCCGGCTGTGAAAAACGGTGTTATGCGCGCCAAGCTGTATCCGTATCGCGTAGCACTGATGGCGCAAGGAGGGTACTTGGCTGAAGAGTAAGCGATTTACGGCTGGAGAAACTCTATGAACGAACGTGAACAACTTGAACAAGCCATTGCCCATATGGAAGCACAACGTGCGATCCTGGGCGATGCGGTGGTGGGTGCTGCCCTTGGTCCGTTGCGACGGAAATTGACCGAGCTAGAGGAAACCGAGCGTGAGACTACCCCAACATTGACGGGCGAGCGCAAACTTGTCACCGTGATGTTCGCCGACATCTCTGGCTTCACCGCCCTGGCCGAGACGATGGACCCCGAAGCCGTGCGCGACCTGATGAACGGCTGCTTTGAGCAGTTGGTGCCCGTCGTGGAGAAATACGGAGGCACAGTGGACAAGTTCATCGGCGATGAGGTTATGGCGCTCTTTGGCGCGCCAGTGGCCCACGAGAACGACCCCGAACGGGCCTTGCGCGCGGCGTTAGAGATGATGAATGCGCTGGCGGGGTTCAACGTGGAGCGGGGGACCGACTTGGGCCTGCACTTTGGCATCAACACTGGATTGGTCATCGCCGGGGGTCTCGGCACGCGCGAGCGGCAAGAGTACTCGGTAATGGGGGACGCGGTCAACCTGGCGGCGCGGCTGGAGGGTGCCTCGGAGCGGGGTGATATCTTTGTCGGGCCAGATACCTATCGCCTGACCGAGCCTTTGTTTGAGTTTGAAACACTGGAACCTATCCGGGTAAAGGGCAAAGCTGAGCCGGTGGCAATTTACCGGCTATTGGCAATCAAAGCCATCCCCGGCCAGGTGCGGGGTATCGAGGGATTGGAATCGTCCCTGGTGGGCCGCGAGGCCGAATTTCGGACCTTGACCAAAGCCGTTGAGCGCCTCCAATCCGGTGTAGGCAGCATCGTCACCATTGTGGGTGAAGCCGGTCTGGGCAAATCACGTCTCGCGGCAGAAATTCGTCGTTCGTCACTCGCCATTCAAAATTTAAATTGGTTTGAAGGACGCTGTCTCTCTTATGGTGGCTCGATTGCCTACTTGCCGTGGCTGGACGTGCTGCGGGGACTGCTGGAGGTGACGCCGGACGACGATCTGGCGGTCGTTCGCGATGTGCTGCAAGAGTATGTGCAAACCCTATGCCCGGAGCGCTTTGATGATGTGTTCCCTTACCTGAGTTGGCTGATGTCACTGCCATTGGAAGATGAGTTCGAGGTGATGGTGCGAAACCTGGGGAGCAAAGCGCTCCAAGTTGTCACCTTCCGTGCGATCGAGACCTTGTTCGAGAGCGCAGCAACCCAACACCCCCTGGTCATTGTCTGCGAGGATTTGCACTGGGCTGACCCTACTTCGTTAGAGCTGCTGGAGGAGCTTTTGGCGCTGACCAACCGTGTCCCCCTGCTCCTGATTTGCCTCCTTCGCCCAGAGACGGAGCACGGCTGCTGGCGAATCAAGGAGATTGCCGCCCGGCAGTATCGCCACCGCCACACCGACCTGTGGCTTGAACCCCTCTCCGCTTCTGAGAGCAACACCCTGGTAGGAAACCTGCTCCACACAGAAGGTTTGCCCCCGGAACTGCAGGAACGCATTCTTAGCCAGGCTGAAGGCAATCCTTTCTACGTGGAGGAGATCCTCCGCTCCCTGATGGACAGCGGGGCCATTGTGCAAGATGAGACCACCGGCCGCTGGCGGATGACGCGGGAGGTGGCCGCTATAACCATCCCCGATACGCTACGCGGGGTGCTGATAGCTCGTATTGATCGCTTGCAAGAGGAGACCAAACGAGTTCTCCAATTGGCTTCAGTCATTGGACGACTCTTTTTCCACCGCGTACTGGCCGAAATCGCCCAAGAGGAACATCAACTGGACGACCATCTGCTCACTTTACAGCAGGAAGAGATGATCCGCGAGCAGGCTCGTATACCCGAACTGGAATACATCTTTAAGCACCAACTGACCCAGGAGGCGGCTTACCGTGGCCTGTTGAGAAAGGAACGGCGCATCTTTCACCGGCAGGTGGCCGAGGCGCTAGAGCGGTTGCTCCCTGAACGCATCGAGGAACAGGTAGAACTGCTGGCCCATCACTGGGAGCAAGCCGAAGAACCGGAAAAGGCCACCGCATACCTGGTCAGGGCGGGACAAAAGGCCGCTGGTCGGTATGCGAATACAGAGGCATTGGCGAATTTTCAACGCGCGTTGGCCCTTGCCGAGGGAAAGGCAGGGTATGACGGCATTCTGGCGCTTAGGGCGAAGGTGCTGTTGGACCTGTTCCAGGGCCAGGAGGCAGCTAGAGACTATAAGCGATTGCTCGATCGCGCTATGCAGAGTGGGGCCCGGCAAGGTGAGCTAGAGGCGCTGCTTGGCCTGGCATCGGCATATAATACGATCGCGCTTGACGAACCAGACTTTGCCTCAAAATCTCTCAAACTGTACGAGCAGGCCTACACCCTCGCTGGCGAACTTGACGACAAGGCGGGTATGGTCCGAGCACTTGTCTCAACGATGTGGTTTACAAGCTATTGGCCCGCATACCGGGAGCGGGCTATTGCCAATATCGAAGAAGCGTGGGTCGTCAGCCAAGAGTTAGGAGATGAGGACCTGATTGTTGAATGTATGGTAGCCAGGGCGCACCAAGATTTAGCGTCCATTGAGCAGGTGGAAGAACTGTTGATCCGGCTCGAGTCACGCCACGATCTGCCCCGGCTCAAGGAAGCCTATTTTCGTCTTATATGGCGGCATCTTTTGGCCGGCAATTTCGTCAGGTGTGTCGAATGCTGCGATGCCAGCATAGAACTGGCGGCAAAGCTCGGAGCGCCGCCGGTGATGTACCCGACTATGAAAGCGCTCGCTCTTTTAGGCCTCGGACGCTACGGGGCGGCCTGGGAATCGCTGCAAGCAGAGATTGCGAACAAAGAGTACCCATTCGGAAGCGCCCTCAAAGACTTTGGTACAGGGATGTACTTGCTGGAGCTGATGGCGTACGGGAAAGCAGCCACAGTTTTCGAGGACACCATCGAACAAGCAAAACGGATGGACCGGGCATGGATGAGTCTCTGGGCGCAGGCGGAACTGTCAAAGACCCTGCTCAAAAGCGAACGGCTTGAAGTAAATCTGGACTGGACCACCCAGGACCTTGAGAATACGGCCACAGCGCTTACGGCAGACGTGCCGGCCGTGCTGGGAGAAATCGCTCTCATCAAGGGGAATTTGGAGGAGGCCCTGGAGCAAGCAGAGAAAGCCTGTGCTGAAGCCGAGGCGCGCGGTTGGAGACCCGCTTTTGTATCCGCGTTGGAATTGCAGTTACGGGTCCTGCTAAAACTGGACAGGCCGGGAGAGATGATCGCGCTGGCCGATAAGGGGGCCCAAATGGCAGAGCAGATGGCCTGCCGACCATTGATGTGGCGCGTCCAGGCGGCAAAGGCACAGTCTCTGGCGTTACTTGGGGATGATGGGGCCGCCGCGCAAGAGTACAAAACCGCTGCTGCGATCGTCCGCGACCTGGCGAATACTATTGGCGATGCCCAACTCAAACAGTCGTTTACGTCGAACTCCTCAGTATCGTTGGTGCTCGAACACGCCCAAGCTGGCGCAGGTTATGTTTGACTCCGGTAAAACGCGATTACTGGTGAATAAATAGCAAACAAGGATGCGTAATAATGAATGTGAAATTACGAACTGGTAACCCTGAAAAAGTTGGTATGTTGGCTCAGAGAGTGCGACACACGGCGAATTTAGCTGAAGGCTGGGTTGCTCAGGGCATCCACCCGGCCCTCGTCGTCTTGGTCGCACGCAAGGGCGTCGTCCTGCACAAAGCTTTCGGTCACCTGACGCCGGAAAAAAGTTCCCCTTCCCTCGAGCTGGATGCGATCTTTCCCCTAGCTTCCATATCCAAGACTGTAACGGCGACGGCTGCTATGATTTTGGTTGAACAAGGGTTGCTCGGGCCCAATCGGCCTGTCTCGGAATACATTCCCGAATTTGCCGGCGAGGGCAAGGATAAGGTGATGGTTCATCATCTGCTGACACATACCTCGGGACTGACAACTAAAGATGTCGATGCGCAAATAGAGAAAAAAACAGGATCAGTCGAAATTCCTCCTACGGACGAGACACAGCATCCGAAAATCAACGAGTACCTGTTTCTGGGTTACGATACACCCTTAACGTTACCTCCGGGCACAGAGCAGCGCTACGGAAATCCTGGTATCAATCTGCTTGGGGAAATTGTGCGCCGGATCAGTGACAAGAGCCTGGCCGATTTTGCCAGGGAAAGACTCTTTGAGCCATTGGGAATGAAAGACACCACCTACATCGTGTCTGAGCCGGCGAGTTACAGGGCCGTCAAACGCCCTGCGGATGGGCCACTTGCCTGGATAGATGGTCGGGAATTTCAAGAGACCCCTTGGGCCGCCATTGGCGCTTACTCAACCGCGATGGACCTGGCGGCATTTGGGCAGATGTTTCTCAACCGTGGCATCTACGGGGACGCACGGATACTCAGCCCGGTGACGGTCGCCGAGATGACGCGCAACCAGATTCCGGGAACTAGCTCCCGTTTTGTGGACGAGTTCTTCCCCGAAGCCGGGACGGGATTCCCCTGGTTCATCCGTGAAAATAAGAAGGCGATCGCTTATGGGGAGACGCTGCAATCATCGAAAACCTTTTGTCATGGCGGTGCTGGGGGTGTCTTTTTATGGGTGGACCCGGTCTACGAAATCGTGGAGTGTTATTTCTCGGTTGATCTCGGACCAGTCACAGTTGCAGAGTGGCATCGTCATTGGTATGGAGACCTATTCATCAACGCAGTAATGGCTGCAATTGTTGAGGTATAGGTCCAAGACAGCACCGGCAAAATTAATTAGCCAAAAGAGCACGGCCAAGCTGGCGCAGGCTATGTTTGACTTTGGTAAAATGCGATTACTGGTGAATTAAAATGAATAACGCTAAGGAGGCGTGATAATGAATATGAAACTAGGAAATGGTAGCCCTGAAAAAGTTGGTATGTCGGCTCAGAGAATACAACACGTGGCAAGTTTAGCTGAAGGCTGGGTCAATCAGGGCATCCACCCGGCCCTCGTCGTCCTGGTCGCACGCAAGGGCGTCGTCGTCCTGCACGAGGCTTTTGGTCGCCTGACGCCGGAAGGAGATTCCCCCCCCCTCGAGTTGGATGCGATTTTTCCTCTGACTTCCCTGAGCAAGCCTGTCACGGCGACGGCCGCTATGATTCTGGTTGAAGAGGGCCTGCTCGGTCCCAATCGGCCTGTCGCGGAATACATTCCCGAGTTTGCCGGCGAGGGCAAAGATAAGGTGATGGTCCATCATTTGCTGACGCATACCTCAGGGCTTACAGATGCAGACGTGAATGCACATGCGGAGAAGAAAAAGGGGTCTGTCGAAATCCCTTCTCCAGACGAGACACAGCACCCGGGACTCGGCGAGCACTTGTTCCTCGGATACGATACGCCATTAAC
The DNA here is from genome assembly GCA_024232355.1 of Chloroflexota bacterium. The sequence goes on from JAAEPW010000154.1 coordinate 17,279, forward strand.
TTTTCCCCCGGGCACAGAACAACGCTACTGCACCTTTGGTTTTGAACTGCTTGGAGAAATTGTGCGCCGGGTCAGTGAAAAGAGCCTGGACGATTTCGCCAGGGAAAGGCTGTTTGAGCCATTGGGAATGAAGGACACCATCTACATCGTGCCTGAGACGGCGAGTCACAGGGTCGTCAAACGCCCTGCGGATGGGCCACTTGCCTGGATAGATGGCCGAGAATTTCAAGAGACACCCCGGGCTGCCATTGGCGCTTACTCAACTGCGATGGACCTGGCGGCGTTTGGCCAGATGTTCCTCAATCATGGCATCTACGGGGATGCTCGGATACTCAGCCCGGTGACGGTCGCCGAGATGACGCGCAACCAGATCCCGGGAATTAGCGCGCAGTTTGTAGACGAGTACTTTCCCGAGGCCGGGACGGGGTTCTCCTGGTTCATCCGTGAGAATAAAAAGGTGGTCGCTTATGGCGAGACGCTGCAATCATCGAAAACATTTTGTCATGGCGGCGCCGGGGGCATATTTTTATGGGTGGACCCGGTCTATGAAATTGTGGGGTGTTATTTCTCGGTTGATCTCGGTCCAATCACAGTTGCAGAAACATACCGTTATTGGTGTGCAGACCTATTCATCAACGCGGTGATGGCCGCAATCGTTGATGTGTAGGCTTATGACAGTGTTGGCAAAATAAACTATCTATGAATGAGGTGAAAGGCTGTAGCGAACTTGAGCGTGTCGAATAGACCGAAAAACTGGATGATAGGAGAAATTCCATGAACGAACGTGAACAACTTGAACAAGCTGTCGCGCATATCGAATCCCAACGCGCTATGCTGGGCGATGCAGCAGTAAACGCGGCTCTGGTCGGATTGCGCCAAAAGCTGGCGGCACTGGAACAGACGCGGACTCCTACTCCGGCGTTGACAGGCGAACGCAAGGCGGTCACCGTGATGTTTGCGGATCTCTCCGGCTTTACGGCTTTGGCCGAGACGATGGACCCCGAAGCCGTGCGCGACATGATGAACGGCTGTTTTGAGCAGTTGGTGCCCGTCGTGGAGAAATACGGGGGCACGGTGGACAAGTTCATCGGCGACGAGATTATGGCGCTCTTTGGCGCGCCGTGGCCCACGAGAACGACCCCGAACGGGCCTTGCGCGCGGCGCTAGAGATGATGGATGCGTTGGAACAGTTCAACGTGGAGCGGGGAACCGACTTGGGCCTGCACTTTGGCATCAACACCGGACTGGTCGTCGCCGGGAGCTTGGGCACCCGCGACCGGCAAGAGTACTCGGTGCTGGGCGACGCGGTCAACCTGGCGGCGCGGCTCGAGGGTGCCTCGGAGCGGGGCGAGATATTTGTTGGGCCAGACACCTACCGCCATGCCGCCCCTCTGTTCGAGTTTGAGGCGTTGGAGCCTATGCGCGTCAAGGGCAAGGCGGAACTGATCCAGGTTTACAAGCTGGCAGACGTCAAAATCCAGCCAGGTCAGTTGCGGGGGCTGGCGGGCCTGGAAAGCCCGATGGTGGGGCGGGACGTCGAACTGTCTGCTCTGCTGGAGACGAGCCAAGCGGTGCGGGATGGGCAGGGACGTGTGGCCCTCATCATTGGGGAACCTGGGTTGGGCAAGAGCCGCCTGGTTGCCGAATGGCGGACAGCCGTCGGTGAACTTGGCCTCGGGCGTAGTTTGTCTGCGCAGTGGGTAAAGGGGCGCTGTCTCTCCTATGGACAAGGGCTGGCCTACCACCTCTTGATTGACCTGCTCCGTTCCCTAATCGGCGTCCCCGCCGCCGCCAGTAAAGTCGAAACGCGAACCGCGCTTCTGGCGTTCACCAACGATCTGTTCGGTGACGCGATGCTCGACGTGTACCCCTACCTGGGGCACTTGCTCTCTCTCCATCTGGAAGGTGAGGCCCAGGAGCGGGTGCGTCTACTCGATCCGCAGGCCCTTCAGGCCCAATACCTGACAGCCTTGCGCCGACTACTCCAGACCTTGGCTGACCAAAGCCCCTTGACTCTCATCTTGGAGGATATCCATTGGGCCGACCCTTCCTCGACCGAGTTGCTCATCAAGCTGCTGCCATTGACTGCTGAAACCCTGATCTTGTTTTGTTTCGTCACCCGCCACTATCACGACGCGCCCGGCTGGAAACTGGTCACCTTTGCCCGTGAGCAGATGAGTGACGATCTGACCGAGTTGACGCTGAACACCCTATCGGACACCGATAGCCGCCAACTCATCTCCAATCTGCTGGAAATCGAGGGGCTGCCGGAGCATATTCGCACCCTCATCCTGAAAAAGGCCGAGGGCAATCCTTTCTTTGTGGAAGAAGTGATCCGCATGCTGATTGACCGAGGGGGCATCGTTCAGGAGGGAGACCACTGGGCTGCCCAACAAGCGATCGAGACCATGGATATCCCCGACAACCTGCAAGGGCTGCTCCTGGCCCGCATCGATCGCCTGCCCGACAACGTCAAACACACGCTGCGGGTGGCTGCGGTGATTGGCCGCCAATTCTCGGTCAAGGTACTGGAACAAGTGCAAGGGAGTGTTTGACAGTGAACTCTTTGGATCAACTCGACCATCTCGAAACCTCTGGCCTCATTCGATTGGCCCAAGATGAACCAGAGTTAGAGTACCTCTTCCGGCACGCGCTGGTGCAGGATGCGGCCTACCGGTCGCTGCTACGGCAAGACCGCAAGCGGATACATCAAGTCGTTGGGGAGACGTTGGAACGTCTGTATCCTGAACGATGGGATGAGATTGCACCTCTGCTTGGTCATCATTTTGCCATAGCCGGCGATGATGTGCGCGCACTCAAGTATTTCACACTGGCCGGTGACACAGACGCTGCCGAGTACGCTAACGCCGAAGCCGTCAGTCATTACACGCGAGCTTTGGAAATCGCGCGGCGTAGCGGGGCCAGCGGCGAGGATCTGACCAAGCTCTACACTCGCCTGGGCCGGATCCTAGAACTCGACTCTCGATTTGACAAAGCTTTGACCAACTATGAGGAAATGGAAACGCTGGCCCAGCAGCGTGACGACCGCCCTATGGCCTTGGCTGCTCTGATGGCTCGGATACCTCTCTTTGCCGCCCCAACCATCCTCCACGATCTGACGCGAGGGTTGGCCTTGGGTGAGGAGGCAATCACTCTGGCCCGTGATTTGGGCGATCAGGCGAGGGAGGCAAAGGTACTCTGGAGTATGTCTGTAGCCAACCTCTTTGGTAATCGGTTGGCGCAAGCCATTGATTGTGGAGAGCGTTCTATGACCCTGGCCCGTGAACTCGACCTGCGTGAACAAATGGCCTTTACCCTCACCGATCTAGGAGGGCTTTGCTATCTGTACGGCGGGCGACTGGGGCAGGCCAAATCGTCTTTGCGCGAGGCCAGTGGTCTCTGGCGCAAACTGGGCAATATGCCGATGCTGGCAGATAGTCTGGGGGGGGCTTGCACGGCCCACGTTTATGCAGGTGAGTATGATCAGGCTATCGCCTTATCGGAGGAAGCCTTCCAGATTGGCCAATCCATCAAAAACTTGTGGAGCCAGTCTTATAGTCTGTGGAAAGTTGGCCTTGTTCATTGGGAGAGTGGTAAATTAGATCAAGCTATTTCTGTGATGGAAGAAAGCATTCGATTGGGCACGTTGGCTGGTTTTCTTCCCCCACAGGCCAACACCCGGAGCGACCTGGCAGCCCTGTACGGCGATCTGGGTGCAGTAGAGCGCGGCTTGGAAATAATTCAGCTTGCCCTATCTATCGCTGAAACACAGAATCCTCTGCAACGAGGTCACGCACTGGGCATACTGGGCCAGCTTTATCTTTTGAACGGTGACCTCGCGAAAGCTCAAGCCGCAATTGATCAAGGAAAAGATAATTCTTATCGAGAATCCTGGCCCGTATTTTTCGTGCCCGTCATAATTGCAGCAATTCTCATTTTGACTTTTGAAGTGCAACTCAACGTCATTTTTGGCTTTTCAACGAGCAGTTTTTCCAAGAATCAGAGAAAATCTTCCCACTCAAACTTGAATTTCCAACCAAATCAGCACCCAGATTTATCCCAG
>JAAEPW010000155.1 GCA_024232355.1 Chloroflexota bacterium
ACTTGGCTTTTTCCGTCACTGCCTCTGGATAGTCCATTTCTACTCCTCCGATACTAGGTTGTGAACTGCCCAAGGATACAACATCTGGCTCAGATGTCAAGTTCTAGTTATGTAATTTTTAAAGTGCGTTCAAAGGTAATGCTATCTATTGTTAGGGAGCAAGCTCGAGTGTTTCCTGGTGGCAGTTGGACAGTGCAAAAGAGCGCCCCAGCCCAGGGAGTACCCCAGGGGCTGGGGCTGTTCTGTGTTCGCCCGGCGAGCCTCAGAAAACTTCTCGCCGGCCAGGGACTCGGTCGCGCCATCTCTCACATGCTTTGGCACAAAGCACACTTTGATATAAAGCATGTTGCCTCGGCCCCCCAGCCGTAGCCGGGAGACATTTCCGGCGGGCCTGAAAAAACGCAAGTATGGAAAGACGTGGACGACCACCACCCGAAACCCGTTGTTCGTGTTGTCGTTGTTCGTGTTGTTCCTGTTACGGTACGCGCAGCGGACGTTGTTGTCGTTGTTGTTGAAGGCGCCGCCACGAACCACGCGGGGTCTCACGACCGGCCCCCGCACAAAGGGTGATCCTTTGATCTCCCTCAAGTGCCAATGTTTTGAGGCGATCACTTGTTTGGTGTTGTCTTGATCCAGCCTCCTAACAGTTTGCCAATCTCTTTGACCATCTGAGAGACGTGGTGGTATTGGCCCTCGCTCAACCACTCCCAACGGACGACCAGGCGCAGGTAAAGGCGCACCTTGTCCAGCTCGGCGTCGGCCTGGCGCAACAGTTCCAAACGAGCGCGCCCCCACGAGCGATTGGCCTCAATGATGAACTCTTGAAAGTTCAGGCCGGCAATTTCCAGCTTCTGGAAATTGCTTAGCAGTTTCGTAGAAACTGCCGGCATCTTGCAACCGCTTTGTGGTCACAAAGCGCTGGCTGCGCGGGAAATCCATCGTTCGCGGGATGAGCCAGGTGAGGAAATCGTATGTACGCGTGAAAAACCCCTGCGTAACCCCCGGGGCTTCCGAGCGCTCAACCTAGGGTTTTTCATAAGGAAAAGCCTGGTTGAGCGTTGGTGCGGATATCTGGCTTTGACCTTTCATCCCCCCAGTAAAACCATGAGGGCTTTCCCGGCTTTTCCCGTAAAGATCGTCATTGGTTCCGACGGCAAGATGCACCTCCGAGTATTGGCGGGACTTGCGTCACCACGCTGCCCCGCAGATTCCAGGTGTCGCCGTAGCGGGCGTGGTTGATCCAGCCGAGCAGGGAGGTCACCACTGCCTCGTGGGTGTGCATGCCGGCGATCCACCCGGCTACTAACCGGTCGAGCTTGCGGCGGTAGTTTACGACCTTGCGCCGCTTGAGCCGCCGGTGGGTGGGATAGACCACGAATCCCAGAAACGGAAAGCCCTCGGTGGTGGGACGGGGATGCGCGCCGGGGTGGATCGTCAGCCGCAGGCGGGCCAGCCGCCGGACGATGGCGCCACGCCAGTCCCACAGCGTCTGTTTGTTATTGGCAAAGAGCAGCATGTCGTCCACGTAACGCGCGTACCCGCCGCGCTGCTTGCAACACCGCAGCTCGCGTTTCACAAAGTGGTCAAAGGGATCGAGATAGCAGTTGGCCCAGAATTGCGACGTGAGGTTCCCTATTGGTAAACCTCTCAGTCGGGCGGCAGCAAACAAATCATCATCGGGGAACCAGACCATGTCGTATTCCTCGCCCAGCACGCCCGCGCCGCTTTCCAGGATGCGGTCCGCCAGCTACATTACGTCCGAGTCGTCGATTTTGCGCGCCAGGATGTCTCGCAGGATGGCGTGATCTATGGACGGGAAAAACTGGCGGATATCGCACTGGAGCACGTACGGGTGCCGCCGGGCAAAGGCCTGCGCCCGGTCCAACGCGAGGTGCGTGCCTTTCCCGACCCGGTTGGCGTAGGAATCGCGAACAAAGCCGCGATCGAACAGCGGCTCGATCGCGTTGCACAGGGCGTGGTGGACTACCCTGTCGCGGAAGGGCGCAGCGCTAATGAGCCGCCGCTTGGGGTCGTGAATGTAGAACGAGTTGTAGGGGCCGGGTTGGTAGGTCTTTTGCCGCAGATCTTCCTGGAGTTGGAGCAGGTTGTCCGCCAGGAGATACTCGAAGCGGGCGGCCGGCTCCCGGCCGCGCTTGCCCCGCGCTGCCTTGCCGTGGGCCAGGCGCAGGTTGTCCCAGGTATGGATTTGCTCGTAAAGCTCGCCCAATTTGTGTCCCTTGTACTAGAGTTTTGCAAATGACTCCGCAAAAGCTCCAAAAAATTGCCGCGCGCGACCGCGCTACGCGCGGAACTCTATGCGCCTACGGCGCACGCTCGCTTCGCTCGCCAGAGGCTGTGGAAAAGCTTGCTTTTCCTTAGGAGAAACCCCCTACAGGGTTTCTCCCAGAGTCCCAGAGCGCAGAGTCCAGAGTCACCCGAGTGCAGAGCGGGAGATGGGGACGACCACCACCCGAAACCCGTCGTACGCGTCGTCGTAGCTCGTGAGGTCCCTGTAACGGTACGCGCAGCGGACGAAGTCGACGCTGTTGTTGAAGGCGCCGCCACGAACCACGCGGGGCCAATCCTTCCCTGCTTTTAAATTCTCCCGTCCATCTGTCGAATCATACGGATAGCTAAACTGGGATATCATGTCCCATTCATCTGTCATCTGACCCCACAGACTCCGCGTCCACTCCCACACGTTTCCCGCCATATCCAGCACGCCGTAAGGACTTGCCCCGCCGGGAAAGATGCCCACCGGGGTTGTGTCCTCCAGCCCCAGTTTACCGCTGTTGCACCGGGCGGCGTCGAACTCGTCCCCCCAGGGATACTCGCGCCGGTCCTGGTCGCCCCGCGCTGCCTTTTCCCACTCGGCTTCCGAGGGCAGGGTGACCGGTTTGTCCGTTTTCTGGCTCAGCCATTGGCAGTAGGCCAGCGCGTCGTGCCAGGTGACGTTGACTACCGGGTGGCTCTCCTTGCCTGGAGGTGGGCGGTCCTCCTCCCAATGACTCGGCGGCTCGCGGTCCGTGTCCTCCACAAAGAGCCGGTACTGGGCGTTGGTGATGGGCACGCGGGAGATGTAAAACGTGTCCAGGTGAACCTGGTGGGACTCTGAACCATCTCCCATCCAGAACTCGCCGGTCGGTATCTCGATCCATTCCGGCTCGCCATGTGGGGGCGTCCAGTACTCGGTGCTTCCGATCTGCGCCAGCGCCTGGGCAGCGGCTACGCGGCGGCGGGCCAGTTCCTCGATGCTCATCCGCCGCTGGAGCAATACCTGCACCTGTGCAAACCGTCCCGTCGGGGGTGTCGTTTCCAGTTCCCGGCGCAGTTGTTCCTGTATCTCGGTCTGCAAATCGCCCTCTACCCTTCCCGGCCCCACGTCGCGCAGGCACTGGGCTGCCAGAACCAGGTTGTGGTACGGCTCCGGCTCCTCTTTCTTCTCGGCGATGGCGCGGATGAGGCGGGTGGTGCGCCCGCGGCTCTGGGTGCTCAGGTGACCCGCCTCCAACAGGATCACCTCTTTCCACCAGGGGACGCCCGCGCGCTCCAGGGTGTATGGTACATAGTCGTCCCGGCCCGCCACCTCCAGCGCCGCCAGGTATTCCTGAAAGGTGAGGTGAGAATAGCGGTACACACCCACGCCGTGCTCGCCCAACAACCCTGTGCGCTCCTGGATCACGTGCAGGAACCGGTCCACCGCCCGGCTCGCAGCTCTCCAGTCTATGACAATCTCTTGAAACATCTCTCCCAACAGCCGTCGCAGGTCATCCGTCTCGATCTCTTTTTGCTGCCGCTCCTGCATCCACAGAGCCACCGCCTGGAGCATCAAGCGCCGGTCGCCGGCGTCAAAGGGCTGGTCTGGCAGGATCGAGACTTCTTGCACGCCCCGGGCCTCGTCCCACTTGCCCAGCAGCACGCTTACCGCCTCGTCGTACAGCTCGGCCCGCCGGTCGGGGAGTTTGACCCGGTCGCGGTGGACCAAGGCGATGACGGTCAGCATCAGCGGGTTGATCGCCAAGGCGCGGACGCGCTCGTTCTTTTTGATGGCGGCCAGCAGCGCCTGGGTCTGGCCCTCGGCGTAGACCATCGCGCTCTCTCCCGGCCCCATCTGCCCCACGGACACCGCCCGGTGCCAGTTGCGCAAAAAGCGCTCCACGTCGGCGAGCGTAAAGTCGCGGATGGTGGTCGTGGTGTATTCCTCCCCCAGCCGCGCCGCGTCGGTATAGCCGACGATGCGGCTGGCGACCAGGTATCGGCAGCCGGGGTACGCGGCCGTAAAGGCGTCCACGATGCGGGAGACGCGGCGGCGCAGGTCCTTGTCGGCCACTTCGTCCAGCCCGTCCAACAGGACCACGGCCCGGCCCGCATCCAGGTACGGGTCGAGAAAGTTGGCGGGCAGCGAGACGCGCTCGCTTTCCAACGTTTGGTAATAGAGGTCGAGGAGCAGCCTCAGCCCCTCGGTGCCGTCGTCCTTGGGGTGGTGGGTTTCCAGGTATTTGCCAAAGCGGCGCAGGGGCAGCAGGATGGGCAGCCGTCCGTCCTCGCCCGGCAGGCCCAGCTTTTCGTGCACCAGGGACGTCCCCTCGGCCAGGTCGCGGGCATAGAGCAGCGCCAGGTAGCGCAGGAGGGTCGTTTTGCCGCTGCCCGGATTGCCCAAGACGACCAGGTGGGGGTGTTCGGCCAAAGCCTCGTCCACATTGACGGTGACTGTCTCGGTTTGGGTGCGGCGAGATTCCTCGGCAAGCTCGGAATGACGTGGTGCGCGGCGCAGTTGTGCCTCGCCGGGGGCGATGGGCTCGCCGGGAGCGCGCTTGGTCTCAGTCTCCAGCCAGGCTCGCTCGGCCTCCACCGTGCGCTGGCGGGTGGCCCGCAGCCGGACGTATATCTGTTCCAACTCGACGTGCACCAATTTGCCGCCGGAGCGGATGCCTTGGTGTTGCAGGTAGCGGTTGCGGCTGATGATGTGGCGCAGGTAGTGAGCCAGGGCAGAGTCGCCGTTCACGGCGGGGGTGTCTATCTCTGTGGGAGCCTCGCGGATGACGACGGTGGAGCCTTCTGTGGCGATAACAATGTTTCCCTCCGCCTCGTATCGCTCTCCGCCGACCTGGACGTCTTTTCCTGATACGGTGCCAGCGATCCCGGCGTTGTCCTGGGCTGTCTTTACCGTTTGGGTGATGGCGACGTCAGACCTGTCGAGCACGCGAGTGCCGCATTCGGAGCAGAATTTGGCGCCTGGGGACAGTTCTTTTTGGCAATTTGTGCAGTGCATAGGTGTTTCTCCCGTTGCTCATGAGGGGTTTGCAACCCCGGCTTGATGGCTTTGCTCCGGCGCTCAGAGTGGGTTTGCGGCCCACGACGCGGGTTACAAACCCGCTGAGAGCGATCTCGATAATTTTGCTTTACCGCTCAGCGCGAGTGTGCTACCCGCGCTGAGCGGTGGAATACGATTTTGAGCGTTCAAAGGAATCGCAAAAAACCAAAAAATCGCCGCTCGCGGCCCGCCTAACGGCGGGAATCTGGCGCGCCTTCGGCGCAGAGTCCGTGGAAAAGCTGGCTTTTCCTTAGGAGAAACCACACGTGGTTTCTCCCAGAGTCCCAGAGCGCAGAGTACAGAGCATCAGAGCGCAGAGCGGGAGATGGGGACGACCACCACCCGAAACCCGTAGCTCGAGTTGACGAGGAACGTGCTGCCCCTGAAACGGAACGCGCAGCGGACGTGGCTGTCGAAGTCGTTGAAGGCGCCGCCACGAACCACGCGGGGGTCGGTGCCCTCCGGATCACCGTCTCCGCTATAGTTTTCATAGTTACTCTCCCACTTGGTTGTACACCACTCCCAGATGTTGCCCGCCATATCAAGCACGCTGTACGGACTGGCTCCGCCGGGAAAACATCCCACCGCGCTCGTCGTGCCGATGCCGGTGTCATCATAGTTGGCGTGGTTTGGGTCGGCCTCGTCACCCCACGGGTAGACCCGTCCATCCTCCCCTCGCGCCGCTTTTTCCCACTCGGCCTCCGAGGGCAGCCGCGCATCTACCCCCAGCGCATCGCTCAACCAGCGGCAGTAAGCCACCGCCTCGTACCAGGTCACTCCCACTACCGGGTGGTTTGGCAGGTCGTACGGCTCGCCATAGCGATGCGCTCGAGGACTCGTAATATTATACTCGTTCCGCCATTTCCAGCCAGCCCTCGTCCAGTACCGCCGCTCTTGATACCCGCCCGCCGCCGCAAAAGCCGAGAACTGGACGTTGGTCACCGGATATTTGCTGATCTGGTAGGTTGGCAGGGTCACCTTGTGTTGAGGTTGCTCATCGCCGTGATACTTGTCACTTCCCATCAAGAACGGCCCCTCGGGAACCTTGCACCGCACGATATCCGGCAGTCCATCAGGCCGCAGCCCCACTCCCGGTCTTGGGTCGCCCAATTTGGTCAGCGCCCGCCCGGCGGCCACCCGCTCCACCGCGGGCAGATTGCCCGTCTCCAGGATGCGGGCCAGGTGTGTCTTGACACAGCCCACCTTGCCCACGTTGCGCTCGCTCACGCGTTCCAGGTTGGCGCTCTCTACCAACACCTGGCCCGCCAGCAGCGCGCCCCAGGCGTCGGCCTCGGCCTGGGGTGTTCCCGCTGGCAGGTTCTGAAAGCACAATGCCTCTGCCAAGTACCAGGCAGCAGCGGCCGCCCCGCGCGCCGCTTTGGCCCCCGCCAGCAGCGCCACCTCCCGCCAGCGGTTGGGATCGGCCCGCGCCAGCTCGGCCACCTGGTCGGGATACTCGTAATCCGTCAGGTGGCAGGCTGCCAGGTATTCCTGGAACGTCCGGTGGGGAAAGGTATAGACGCCCACGCCGCGCGGCAGCAGCAGCCCGGCGCGCTGGCTCAAATAGCGCACCAACAGGGCCGGGTTGTTATGCACTTCGGGGTTTTGGCTGAGGCGCATCAGGCCGCTGAGCAGGTCTCCCTCGGGTACATCGGCGGTGCCTACCACGTTCTGTTGTTTGGCATGGGCCTGGTAGGCCAATTCGTTGAGCAGGTGGCGTACCTTGGCGCGGTCCACGCGCAGCCACTCGGCCAGGCTGGGCTGCATCACTTGGATGATGTTTCCTGCCGCGTCGCGCACCACGCGCTGGCTCTCCCACCAATCGAGCAATAGATCGACCGTGTCGGCGTACAGTTCCTCGCGCCGTTCCGGCAGGCTGCCGCCGCGCCAGGCGTGCAAGGACGCCATCAACGTCAGCAGCAGGGGGCGCTCCGCCAGGCTCTGCAACCGGTCGCTGCCGTTGATGGCTCGCTTGAGCAGTTCGGCCCGTCCTTGGGCATCGCCGGACGCCATATTCCGCAGCGCGCCGATGTGAGCGTACCAGTGGTCCACAAAGCGGTGTATCTGCCCCGCGCTGAACGGGGCCAGGACCACCTCCTGGGCAAAGCCGGAGAGCTTCCAGTCTTGTCGCTGGTAGGCGTAGGTGCGGCTGGTGACCAGCACCCGGCAACGAGAAAAGGTAGCCACAAAATCCTCGACCACGTCCTTGATCTGTTCCCTACGTTGGCCGGCCTCCGGCACCTCGTCCAGCCCGTCCAGCAGGATCAGGCCGCCTTTGGCGCGCAGCTCTTGCTTCAGGTGGGGGGCGTAATCGCCCAGCTCGGCGCTCTCCAGCTCGCTGGCGATAAAGTCCCACAGGTGGCGGGCCGCGGCCTTTTTCCCGACGTCGGGCAGCCCCCGGGCGGCAAAGTCGCGCAGTACCACCCGCACCGGCAGCAGCGCGCCGTGCGTCCACGGCTGGGGTTCCTCCTGGTCCGCTCCCTCGTCGTCCGGGAGCGGCGCGGTGAGCAATGCCAGGTTCGCTTCTTTCCGTCCCAGCCCCTCTCCCGCCAGGCACATGGCCACAAAGTCGACGAATGTCGATTTGCCACTCCCCGGCTCGCCCAAAAGCACCAGGCGCGGGTGGCGGTTCAACTGCTCCAGCGCCGAAAGCCGCCGCATCTCCCGGTCACGGTCGGGCAGGTCGCCGCGCAGCATCCGTCCGTGGGCCTCTGGGGTGAGGGTGAGCAGGGCGGTATAGACGGCGCTCAGGTTCAGGCTCGTCTTGGATTCGCTGGCCGCTTTGGGATCTATGCCGGTTAGCGAAAGGTGGCTGGTCGTCTTGAGCACGTGCCCGAGGTACCCGTGGCGCAGGTCCTCCGGCCGGTCCCCGGCTGGCTGCTGGTTGACGTACCATCGTTCCCCGCCAACCTGGGCATGCTCACCTTCGAGACTAGCAAGAACGGCGGCGTTGTCCTGTACGGTGTCTATTTCCTGGGTGATGGCGATACTTGGACCATCCGGCGCGCCAGACAAAGGTGCACGGCAGTAGGGGCAGAACAAGATATCGTCGGGCAGACCGTCGGGCAGTTGTTTTTTGCAGCGGGTGCATTCCATTTGGCGTCTCCTCGTTCGAGCCCGATGATAAAGTCATCGGGCTACAGAGCTACGGGTGATAAATCACCCTTGGACTGTTGCCAACAAGCCTAATTTCAGCCCCATTGGTGGGGCGCAACTCCGTAGCCGGGGCACTTTATGCCCCGGCGGGACTCGCGTTTATCTTAGCCTCCAAACAGTTTTAGCGCAAGTTGGATCAGGCTGGCTGCGACCGTCCCCAGCCCCACCGCCGATTTGACGCTTTTGGCCAGGGGGTCGAGGATGGCTTTGGCGCCGGTGAGGGTGGCTTTGATGCGCGCAGCGACCGGTTGGGGCTTTTGGGCCTCCTCCAACGCCTCTTGAACGTTTTCCTCCGCTACTGTGACCTCTGCGACCTGCGCTTGAGAAAGCGCGGACTGTTGCCTGAGCGCGGCGACCTGTGCGTGCAGCGATTGCAGTGCGGTCACAAATTCGGCCGGCGTGGCGACCTGGACCGCTTGCTGGCGGAGGTCGTTGTACTGGTCACCGACGATCACGTCGCGCCCGGCGTGGATGCCGCCCGCGACCTTGTGGCCGTGGACAACGTCGCCGTACTGCCGCTGCCCGCCGACTTGGGCATGCTCGCCCACCACCGTGCCGACGACGGCGCCGCCTTCTTCCACGGTCTCTACCTTTTGGGTCGTGGTGGATTTGAGTCCACCGGGTAACGTGCCATCGCCCAGCATAGCGCCTACGACCTCACCACCCTGGACGGTGCCGATGTCTTGGCGGACCTCGATGTTGGCACCGGTGGGTGCAGGCCTGCCGCACTCAGGGCAGAATTTGGCGTTTGGGGGTAGTTGGGTGTTGCAGTTTGTGCATTTCATTGGGAATTCTCCTTGAATTGTTGTTTGCGGCGCTATCACTCAGCGTGCCTGAATACTACGGGTAGATATGTTTGAGACAAAGTTGTGAACGACCATGTTGCTGGTGTGCCGTTGAGAGAATTGTTTGCCAGGTCCTTGGCCTCGGTGACGGTGACAGTGTATTGTGTTCCTGCCATAAAGGCATTGTGCGTGAGCGTTGCCGCACTATTTGTCTCATTCCAACTCGCTGCCCATCCACCAGGATCAGGAAAGACGGAATAGATGAGCGTGTTGGTGCTAATTGCTTCACTAAAAGTGATCACAATGTCTGCATTTGCTGGCACCCCACTCGCTCCATCCAGCGGCAAAGTACCGAGTATCTTTGGTGCAACCGTGTCTATAGCGGCTGTTGTGAATGACCAGGTCACTGGTGCTCCGTCGAGAGGATTGCCCGCCAGATCATCGGCTGCTGTAACGGTGACGGTGTAGCGCGTGCCCGTCATAAAGGTGTTGTGCGTGAGCGTCACCACATTGCTTGTCCCATTCCAACTCGCCGCCCATCCGCCAGGATCAGGCGATATAGAGTAGCTAAACGTGCCGGTGCTGATCGCCTCGCTAAAGGTGATGACGATGTTTGCATCCACCGCTGCCTCGCTCACGCTACTAACGGGCGATGTGCCCAATATCTCGGGTGCTATTGCATCTGGAGCAAACGTCGTGAATGACCAGGTCACTGGCGCGTCATCAAGAGGATTGCCTGCCAGGTCGTCGGCTGCGGTGACGGTGACGGTGTAGTGCGTTCCTGTCATAAAGGCGTTATGTGTGAGCGTAACCACATTGTTCATGCTATTCCAATTCTCCGTCCATCCACCGGGGTCAGGCGATACAGAGTAACTGAACATACCGGTATTGATCGCCTCGCTAAAGGTGATGATGATATTCGCATCTACCACGACCTCACTTGCTCCATTGGTTGGAGATTTGCCCAACATCTTTGGTGCGGCTGTATCGATTGCGGCTGTTGTAAAAAACCATGTCACCGGTGCCCCGTCGAGGGGATTGCCCGCCAGGTCGTCGGCTGCCGTGACAGTGATTGTGTAGCGTGTGCTCGTCATAAAGGTGTTGTGCGTGAGCGTGACCACATCAGTCATAACGTTCCAACTCGCCGTCCATCCACCGGGATCAGGTGATACCGAGTAACTGAACGTACCGGTGTTGATTGCCTCGCTAAAGGTGATGACGATGTTTGCATCCACCGTTACCTCGCTCGCGTCGTTGCTGGGAACTGTACCCAACAACTCTGGCGCAACCGTATCAGGGGCAAATGTTGTGAACGACCATGTCACCGGTGCTCTATCGAGCGGGTTGCCCGCCAGGTCGTCGGCTGCTGTGACAGTGACAGTGTAGCGCGTGCTCGTCATAAAGGCGTTGTGTGTGAGCGCCACCACATTGTTCGTGCTATCCCAATTCTCAACCCATCCACCAGGATTAGGCGACACAAAGTAGCTGAATGTGCCAATGCTAACCGCTTCGTTAAAGGTGATGACGATACTTGTGTCCACTGTTACCTCACTCGTCCCGTTGGGTGGGAAGACACCCACTATCTTTGGTAAAGCTGTGTCGATGTTGGACGTTGTGAACGACCAGGTAACTGGTGCACCGTCAAGAGGATTTCGTGCCAGGTCCTCGGCTGCCGTGACGGTGA
>JAAEPW010000156.1 GCA_024232355.1 Chloroflexota bacterium
ACTTGGCTTTTTCCGTCACTGCCTCTGGATAGTCCATTTCTACTCCTCCGATACTAGGTTGTGAACTGCCCAAGGATACAACATCTGGCTCAGATGTCAAGTTCTAGTTATGTAATTTTTAAAGTGCGTTCAAAGGTAATGATAACTATATTACTCCTCTATCACCACCATTTTTGCGTACTACAATCCCTTCGAGCATAGTTGTTATTGCCGTGTGACACTCCACTCGAAAAGTGATCTATGTATACATGTAGGAACTTGGAAATCGGGGCGATCTTCTTGGAGTTGTCCATACCCCGTACCATCTGATTGCAAGACACCACTGAACTCTACGAGGGTCCGATCTACATTTCGCACCTGGATATTTCTTGCTACGAAAGATCCATCAGCACCAATGGAAATGTGAAGCAACGTAATTCTTGAAAAGCCACCAAAGCATGGGGTTACTCCAGCACAGTCGCCTACGAGTTCGCGGCTTACATCTGGGGGATATGTGGACTCGATAATTGTCACTTGCCTACCCGAAACAACAAACATTATTGTCCCACCGTGTGAGGTACTTCCCATCCAAGTGCCATCCAAATCTGGTAAAATTGGAGTAGGTGGAATATCATCTGTAACTGGAATACTATCAAGACTGTCATTCGTATCGACTGAACTGGCAATTACCCACCTTAACTCTTCCTCGTATCTGATTTGGAGCCAGTCGGCATCAAAAGTCCGGGCCACAATTGTGATGGAATCCCCTTGTTTCAACTGTCCTACTACTTCGTAGTGTATCCCTGGACCAGCGCGCACATTGAGTATTTGAGAAGTTACAATCCCCTTTGGTTCTGGTGTAGGTGTCGGGCTGGACGTTTTTGTAGGCGTAGTAATGGGTGACGGTGTGTGAGTAGTAGGCGTCGGTCTGTTAGTTGTAGGTGTTGGTATATTGGTAGGGGGTGAGGTGGGGGTAAGTGTGGGAAACCAGGTGGCAAAGCCTTGATACTCTTGACGATGTAGTCCTACATAGGTGAAAAGGCCATGATCTTGATAGATGATCTGTCGGACCCTTTCTTCTCGCGCTGGATTCAACTCGACCACATTTTGTAGATCAATCAAAGCAGCTTCGTATTCACCCAACGCAATGTAGCCTTGCCCCCGATCAAGGAGAACCGCTGCGTTCCCTCTGTTTTTCTTCAACGACAGAGTGTACTGTTCCACAGCACCAGCAAAGTCGTTCTTATCTGCTCGTTCATGTCCCTCTACCCAATGGTCTATTTCTATTGCTGTCACTTGTGCCCCAGGTGCGTCCTTTTCCTCCACCTGGTGTAACACTCTCGCCATTGTTTGCAAGAGTTGATCTTGCGTCACATTATCCTCCAGGCGATAATCTTGGTACACTCCCTTTACAACTATTAGCACGTCCTGCCCTACCTGTTGTGGATTTTCCAGTTCCTCGAACAGCGTCATTTGCTGGTCAGAGTTTAGATCGAAAAAGAGATCACAAGCCACGTCCTCGTATCCATTCAATTTGAACAAGCCTGCCAAGTTGTCGAGACGTGCCTCAGGGGTGATCGAGTCTAGGAAGTTGTTTTGGTATAGGTCTGCCTCAAGTTCGTCTGATAGAATTAGTTGTCCTTTGCTACAACCTGCTATGACAATGATTACCAAAATGATTACCAGCGTTATCGCAAGAGCTAGTCGCTTTGTTGATGACATTGGCACGTTCTCCTTGATTTACGGTGTACTTGTACACCGAAACCCTACAACGTTGAACCGATCGTCCGGTGTAACACCGACGCGAGCGGCCGCACGAATATATATATGATGGTCGGACCACCCCCCCCCACGCATTACCTTGTAGTCTCCTATTGCTGGCCCCGTAGGATTTATCTGTGTTCCGAAGGGATAATCACCATACCAATCATCCACCCACTCCCACACATTGCCGGTCATATCCAGTGCTCCGCACCAACTCTCTCCAGCTGGGAAACTTCCCACTGGAGCTATCTTTATATGTCCATCACAACCCTCTCCTCCCGGCACCACATAGTTATCGGATTGCAACTCGTCATCAAAGTTGCCGTAAGAGCAATCGAAATCATTTCCCCAAGGATAGATATGTTCCTCTGGCCCCCGCGCCGCGTATTCCCACTCTGCCTCCGTCGGCAACTTGCCCCCTATCCAGGTACAGAATGTCTTCGCATCTGACCAAGAGACGTTAGTAACCGGGTGATTGGCAGAGTCAGAATTTTGATAATACGTAACCTCTTCTATCTCAGTGCAAACTGTAGCACGTATGCACTGAGCATACTGAACATTGGTAATCTCGTACTTGCTGATGTGAAAGGCATCTAGGGAGACCGTGTGTTGAGGCTGCTCATCATCGTGTGCATCAGAATCTATCTGTGGGTCAGAACCCATCTGGAACTCACCGGCAGGTACATCCACCCACTCAATCTTGGGCTTGGGGGTTAGCCAGCGTGGCCCCCAGATTATCAAGCCAATAACAAAAGCTCCAGTCAAAAAGACACCGGCCGCTAGCGGAGCCGCACGCATCATCAGGCGCGGTGAACGATAGAGCAGCATCTGTATGCGGAGCAGGTATGGCATATATGTGCGTAACGCCCACAAGGCGTCAGAGGCGCAGGCACGCTCTGTGCCCCGCGACTGCCGCCAATTAACAGTCAGCCGATCTACCAAGGCGCGCAATCTCTTGGGTTCAACATTGTTTGCTACAGCACTCAAACTTTGTCGAGCTGGTTCAGATTGGGGCGTCAGGAGTGTTTCCTGAGCAAGTTTCAGAGCCTTTTCGTCATCCTCTACTCGTGTCAGCCAGTAGGCCACTGAGGTTCCGTGGCGTAATCCACTGCGCAGCATCAATTCTTGAGCCTCAGCGTCCATTCTCAGACGATCACGTTGGGCATCAATTAAATCAAAGGTCTCAACTGGGAGCAGCGCGCTGAAGACCTGCCAGTTATCCACACCTTGATGCAGAAGTTCCTCAGCTTGCTTGCGAGCCACCGCCTCCGGGCTCAGGGTGATTTCGGCGATCAGGTATTCGTGGGCCAGTTCATAGGTGTGTGCAGACTCAATACCCGATTCCATATGTACTACTGGGCGCAGTAGTCGTGCCCTCACCATCTTTTCTAGCACCGGCACAAGCTTTGCTCTGTCCACACCCAGTGCCAGGGCCAGTTCAGATCCGGTCTTGACCGCCTTGGTGCGCTCCGAAGTGACCAGTTCCTCCAACGCGTCGCGGGCTAGCGTCTGTTCATTGCCATTGAACCGGGCTATTTCGTCGTCCAGGTATTTGAGCAGAACACCGCGCGCGCCACCCAGCTGTCCGTAGGCTGTCAATGTGATCGTATGCTCGTTGGCTTCCAAGCTGTTGTACAAGGCGCTACATACCAATTGTAACTGGGGAGGCATCACGGCCGTTCCGGTTCTGCCAGAATGGCTTGGACGAACCTTGCTCGTCAGGCCTTGGCCTTGGGTCAAGTCATCCAACAACTGTTCGATTAGGGCCGGTTCGTAGTTCGTGCCCAGACGTGCCACCGGCGCGGTGATAGCTTGATGAGCCTGGTCACGGGTCAAAGGGAGCAGACGTGATTTGGTACGAAAGACTTCGGGAATATGCTCTTCGATCTCGCTTACCGAGGCCAGCCAATCCTCGCGCAAACTCAACACTACCTTGACCGGCACATCAAGAGCATTGTAGAGCGCACTTAGATCAGCGATAAAAGCCTGTTGGAACTCGACGCTCAGCCGGATGAAGAACTCTTCGAACTGATCGAGGACGATGACGAGGGTGCGACCCAGGGCCTGAGTCGCGGCGGCGACAAAGTCGACCAGGTCACCGTCGGCGGGCAACCCGGCATCGGGCAATTTGCGCCGCACAGCACGGCGGATGACAGTAGACGGATCCTCCAGCGCTCGGACGTAGATGGTCTCGTAGGGCGGGTCGGCGCGCTCCAGCCGGGACGCGACCCCAGCTAAGAGGAGTGAGGTCTTGCCCGTCCCCGAAGCACCGTAGAGCAGCACCAAGCGATGGGCATGGATCAGCGAAGTTAGATGTTGAATCTCGTTCCGTCGCCCGAAAAAGATGGTGGCGTCCTGGGCTTCGTAATAATCGAGCAGTTTGTAGGGACGTTTGGGTAAGAGGGTAGCAAACTCCCTGGTTGGTTGCGGTGACATGACGGGCGCAGACCAGTCACGGGTAGTCAACTGTTCACTTAGTGATTCCAAGAAGGCGGTAGCGTCGGCTTCGATCATCTCCACGCCGTGACGCTCGCACCAGCGGTACACTTTGGGTGATGGCGATTCTCCAAAAGCGTAGGCACGGCGGGCATAGTCATCCAAGGGGGTGGTTACCTTGCGGTAGAGGCGCTTAAAGTGAGGATCGACCAGATCGTAATCCACGAACAGGATCGTCTTGCGAGCTAGGTACCCTTGCAACACCACCGAGATACTAGCTTGGTCTTCGAAAAAGGTTTCATAATCGTCCTCGGTCAGGACCAAGGATTCGGGCCGGTCCAGTGAGCCGCGCAGCTTGTATAATTGGGCGTTGCGCTCGTCCTCGAAAGCTACATCGACGTTACCGGTGATGACGTCGAGGGGTCGCCCCGCTTGCTCAAAGGCGCGCTCCAGCCGTCGGTCGAGGCAGGTGGTGACCAGTAAGCGGCAGTTGGTCAGCCCAGCGATGAGGTGGTGGGCCTGTTGGAGGGCGTCGCCTTGTTCGTCCAACTGGTCGCGCAGAAATTGAACCAGCACCTGGCGCCCCTTTTCGTCCTCGTAGGCTTGGGTTGCTTCCGGGAAGGAGAGGGGGGCTTCAGTGGCAATGTCGCAGCGGGCGGCTAGTTGGGATGTTAGGGTGTCGATTACGGCTTTGCCCTCAGCATCGCGAAGGATGCGCTCGCCGATAAAGAGCAGGACGTTTCCGGATTCGGTTTGTTCCAAGAGTTCTTGTGGGATGGGTATCATATCTTTTTTCTCTCTTTGATATTATGGGGCAAAAAGCAGGTGCAATTCAAGGCAACCAAGCAATCTCCTCGGGGCAACAATCTATTTTGCAGCTGCTATCCAGTTCTCTGGACGTGATGCAGTGATCAGAGCTCCGATGACGGCGCCAAGCAACCAAGCGTTGAGACAGAACAGTGGTTGGGCATCTTGTACAATTATATTCACAATTGCCACACCCATCAAATAATACATCAAAATCGTCCAGGCTCGTGCGGCCTTGTTATCCACATCCCACCACAAATAAGCGGCCAATAGTTGAAATAGACAAAATGATCCCACTCCCAGAGGGTACAGCACTAGAGCAACAAAGGGGCACTCGCCGAACGTCGAATACAGTCCCAACACTCGCAGTTTGACGTCGAACCACGTCACTCCCACGATCATCATTCCTCCCCCAAATAAAAGGCCAAAGCCAAAAGCAAGAACGCTGAAAGCCACTGCCAGAACCGTGAAAGACATTGGTGTCTGAACCTCGTATTCTGGGGCACGTTTTACGATTATTCTGATAATTCTCGGTGCATTTCGCAGAACACCGAGAATGACCAACGCTCCCCACAAAAAGGTGGGAATGCCTGCTGCAAGGTAGATTGTCTCTCTCATTGGATTCACTCGCTGATCAAAGCAGATTACCTGGCTATCATTTTTTCCACATAGTGGTTGATGGAAACCAAAACGAAAGACCGCCTCTTGTGTCAGGCGGCCCTTTGTGGTAAATTAGGGAGGCCAGGGCGCGCCTACGTCCTGGACGTGCCTCGGCCTCCTGGCATTGGGAGGGCCGAGGTTTTTGTATTTGTTTCAGACAACTTGAGTATAGTGCAAGTTTGCACAGAGGGCAAGCGAGGATTGATGTGGCGAGATCGATGGCGTGGGTGCAGGATGTATTACTCACGGTGGTGGAAATATTTCCACCACCGTGAGGCCAGACTGTGGGATTCCTGCGTCATCGGTTTGATTTGTCCCATTGGGACAGTAGTGAGTGCATAAAGTGGTCTACGATTCCATAGTATGCCCAGCGCGTCATCGAGTGCGATTCTTGATCCGGCCTTTTGCACGGCGAGTGACCACCGGGCACAAGAGGCCGGCGGCAGATTTTGCAGTACACAGTTTGTTTTTGAGTGTGATTGGATTGCTTCACTCTTCGTCGGTCACCGTCACCCGCACGCGGTTGGGGAGCCTGCTGCCGTTGAGTTTGGGCAGCGCCCTGTACCTGTCTGGTACAGGACATGTGCCCACTGCTGCACGTAGAGCGTACCGATAACGGGCGGGCCGTCGGTGGTCTTTTCTTTGTAGCGCCGTGTGTTCTTGGTGTCCTTTTCGACTGCGAAAACAAGTTCCAGTTTGTTGTTTTCCATTTTAGACCTCACGTGATTGTTGTCCACTGGAATTTCTGGACGCCGGAATATGGCGCATTTAATGGCGTCCTGAAAATTAGAATACTAGTGCGTCTAGTGCATCGGTGATCTCGTCGTCGTCGGGTAAATCGGCCAGATCCACCGTCGTTGCCCCGGACTGGAGTGCCTGTTTGACCTTCCCGGCGCGGAATCCGGGCGGGATCGCGTCAAAGAAGGCAATCAGATCGTCATCCATCCCCACGTAGAGCCGCAGTTTGAGGTTAACGACGATGGGTGGTTGCTCCAGGCGTGGACGTCCTCGTTTCGCCATCGTTACTTGCTCTGATTTGCTTTCATCATGACGTACTTGAATAGTCCACGGGCCGTGGCGATGACGGGGTCGTCAGGCACAAAGGCTTTGGTACCGAAACGGGTCAACAAGGTGTTGCGGAGCAAGATCGCGCCGCCACCGACGACCACGACATTGGCAAAGCGGCGAAAGGTCCGTCCCCACTGGCGCTCGACGATGCCCAAAACCTCGCGTTCCCAGACGGGAAGTTTTTGGCTTACATCAAGCGCTTTGCGGCGCAGTAGGGCATCGAGTTCGGCCATGGAATAGAGTCCGTCTTGGTTGAGCAGTTCGAGCAACCGGCGTACCCCGGCCGTCTTGCCGGCAGTGAATCGCTGCACGGGCTTGCGGTCGCGAATGACGAGCAGGTCAACGGTGTTCATTCCGATGCCGAGAACGCCCAACTCGCGCTTTGTGAACAGTATCCGTTTCTCCGGTGGCATTGTGCCATCGTCGGTGAGCAAATAGTCGAACAGTGCGCCGACGGGCTGAGAAGTGACGGTGGCGTTCTCGACGGTCAAAGTGTGTTCGACACCGTCGGCCAGCCAGGTGTGGGAGCCGCGCAAAAAGCTGCGGACGGTGCGGCGAGTGGCAGCGGCATCGTCACCGGACAGCGCGGCGATGGGGAGGCCGACGATCAGGTTGATGGCACCGTTGGTCTCGTAGCGTGTCATCGCGCCAAGGAACAGGGCTAACATCTCTGGCGATCCGTTCAGGCGCTCGAAATCGAGATTCTCCACCGGGCGGCCCCAATCGTGAGCGTTGTCGCCGACGTAAAAGGAACCGGCGGCGGTCTCGATGCAGAGGGGCGGACGGGCAGTGCGCAGGCCATCCATACGACGGACGGTCTGATTGCCATTGATGGACACTGCAGACTGGAGAGTCAGGCCACCTTTGGGACCGTACAGTTTGATACCCCCGAAACCGGGGTCAAAGGCCAGGGTTTTGACGAGAGTGTCTCCCGAGTTAGTTTGTGGTTGGGTGTTCATTGCTTTTCTCCTTTTTCAGTTTGCGGCCGGTTTGCGGCCGGTATGTCGTTTTTTGCTCTGGTTTGCGCGGTTTGCGCGGTTTGTGGAATGTTGACCAATAAGGCCAATTTGTCTGTGACGCGCCGCTTGTTACCTACAGTGACATCCTTTTCGAGCCAACCTCGGCGTTGCCAGTCATCGCCGAGTGCGCGAGCGGCGTGTGACGTGATCTGGGCGTGCCCCTGAATATCTGCCAGAGAGAGGTAACCATTGTTGCTTTGCCTCGCCCATGTAACCATTGCGTGTTCTGCGGTGGTGAGAGGAACAATCGGGTCAGCGAGCATCGTTTTGTCGAATTGGTAGACCTGGAGCAATCCCCACCGGCTGGCGATAGCTCGTCCTTTTTGCTGGGGTTGGATCTTGTCGGCCCCGGCGCAATTGACGGCTCGTGCGAGTTCGCGTGAGGTGACGCGGAAGCAAATGGCGCTGGTTTGATCACGCATCCGGCCAACGATCTTTTTCTCAAAATCTTGGGCAGCAACGATGACATTGATGCCAAATTTGGGCGCTTGCCAGCAGAGAGAAGCTACATCCTGGACGAACTGGCCCCGATGACCGTTGTTGGACATGACTGTGGCGTTGTATTCGTCGAGGATGACCAGGATGCGGGGAAGTGGATTACCATTGACTTTGGTGACCTGAGTGTTGTATTCTTCCAACTTGTCAGGAAAGCCGTGAGTTGCGCCAAAGAGAATGGAACGATGATCACATTCGGCGAGTGCCTGAGACACGATAGCGTGAGCTGTCTCTGGAGTATCCGCGACATTGGCGAGTAGAGCAGGATGATTGGCAAGTATGGAGAAGGTTGTGCGGCTGAGGTCAGAGAGAAGCAGTTGGGCACCTTCGGCTATTGCTTGATGGGCGATGAGCCTGAGAAAGTTGCTCTTGCCCATCCGCACATCCCCGGCGACGAGTAGGTGGCCCAGATTTTTCCAGCGCGTGGCCACCGGCAGGCCAAACTGACCGATACCCAGCCGCACAATTCCACGTTCGCAGCCGGGAAAACTGACGGAACGGGGAAGGCGGGGGCGTTGGGACAGAAGAATGCAGTATCTCAGACCGGAGGTGTTGGAAATGACAACAGGGACACCGTCGCATACGGTGGAGATTTGGTGGATGAGTGCGTTGGCCGTGTACTGTTCCAGTCGCTTGATGCGGCGGGTGTTCATTTTAGCAAACAGCCAGACCTCGCCGCGTTCGGTGGTGAGATACCAACCCTCGAGAGCGTCGGCGTCGAGGCCGCGGGCCTGGAGGACGCCAGGCAGTCGTCGTGTAACAGTTTTTGATACCAAGACATGACGTTTAGATATTTCCATCGGACATCTCCTGTTCGATCAGTTGACTCCTTGCATCCTCGATCCATGGCCGGATCGTGTTGGGTTCGACAACGCGGATCGCGGAGGGAGTAATTATGCCAGGTGCTTGTGTGCGACGTTTGGCCATCTGTCTGCTGGTTCCCCGAGCCGCTCTGATAACATTGGCGAGTTGAGCGCGAGCGTTGGTGCGATCTTGAAGCTCTAGAGGGGCAAGTTGGGGCGTGCTCTGAGTGATGAGATCAAGGAGTGGATTGAAGAGCCGGGCCATAGCGGCGATCTGGCTAGTTGTAACGAAATATAGCTCGGCTACATCGTTTTTGCGGGGGACAATCGAGGTCCTGGCTTTGATGACCGGGGCAAAGTAAAGGATCAGGCCGAGGATGATGCTCACAGTGGTCACCAACCCTACCCACGGAGCAACGGTGCGAACACCCTGGACTGCTTCATCCATCTCATCCTGGCGTTTGACGGCGTTGGCAGTGGCTTCTAGGATAACGGCCTGGGAAGCCTGGCGGGTCTTTTCCACACTGTCTGTGGCAGCCTGCATCGTGGCGGTAGCCATTTCTGCGGTGGCTCGGACTGCCTTTTCCTCGGCTGTGGCGGTGGCCTGGGCAATTGCGGCCGTCGCCGTCGCAGTGGCATCTCGACTCTCGGCAGTAGTGGTAGCCTGGGCAGACTGTGCCTGGGCGGTAGCCAGGACATCCAGAGCCTGAGTGGTGGCGCGGGCATCAAGAGCCTGGGTGGTGGCATAGGCGGCATTTTCCCGGGCAGTGATGGTTGATTGGGCCTCGGCAGTGAGCGCTACGGTGTGATGTTCGAGTTCGGCACGGGCGGCGCTTTCGGCTGCGTGGGCAGCAGTGATAGTTTCCTCAGCCTCTGCTGCGGCGACGTATCGAGCGATGGCCGTACCCTGAATCATGTCACGTGTCGGGCCGGGTGGGATTTCCTCGGTGATGCGGGTGAGATCAGCGGCACTGGGGGTATAGTTTTCCCATTCCGCGCAGGCGGACAATGAGAGTATGGCAATTGCCATCGTGACGCTGACTGCAAGTTGTCTGACGTTCATCTCACCACCCCCATTTGGTTAGGTCAAGCCCTGCGAGGTCTATGGGAACCTCCTCAGTTTCGTCTACAACGTAGATCATTTGTCCGGCTTGCACTGCTTCGGGGAGCACATGTCGAGGCTGTCCAGCGGTGAGCGGGTGACGATTAGTGAGTTTCCAACGTAACAGAACGTACCCGGTCACGCCGACTGCTCCTGTCGTGATCATTCCCATTAGCCCGAGAACCACTCCCGCACCCAGGACGATGAGCACAGTGCTCACCGATTGTCCAACGGCGGAGGCCTTGACGGCCTCTACGGCTTTCGTTGTGGCTCTTGCCGTTTGGTAGTTGGCAGCGGCCTGGGTCGTCAACGAGGCCGCACCAATGATGGCAACGGCGAGAATACCGATGACGAGGAAACCGAGGCCGATTACTTTGCTGAAGCGCATCGTCAGCCAGAGAAGAGCGACAGTTCCTGTACCCAAGAGAATAACAATGACCTCGATGGGCAGTTGGTCAATCATTGTTCGACCTCCTTTTGCTCGATTTGAGACGGTGCGTCTCGTGATTTGACCTCTTTTCCCGGATTACGGGGCGCGTCCACCCGTGCCAGCCGGGGATAAGGTAAGAAGGCCATAATCAGGACCACGCGAAGTGCTCCAGTGCCGGACATCATCTGCCGAACACGGCGCCGGGTGTCGTCGGTCAGTAACGTGGCGGATGGAAGAATAGTCACACCGATTCGCTGGTTTACGATCATGTCCAGGCCAGATGACGATGGCATCTCAGCGAGTAAACCGTTGGATACCAATATTTGACGCAGTGTATGACTGCAATCCTTTGCTCCCCAGCCAGGTTCTACCTGATGGGCTGTCTCGTAGAATGCCGCGATGATGGGACGTAGTGGCGATGAAATGCCAGGTGTGATCATTGCGATTCTGTCCGCTGAGAATTTCCCTTGGTTTTGGTGGTGAGATGATCCTGAAGGAAATCCTCCAGATCCTCGCGCCGAACACGGGTAATATTGCCGATGCGGATCCCCTTGAGTTTTCCCGATGCGAGCCACCTGAAAACGGTTCGGGGAGAAACGTGGAACATCTCTGCAATCTGATCTGTAGTGAGTAATTCGGTTTTTTTAGAACACATAGTACCTCCATTCTGATTTCATCATGACGATACAACGAATTGTATGTCTGCGGGTTTGCTGCTCACACGAATTAACGTGCGCTGGATAGTTGAAAACAATCGATTCTCCAACCAGTCCAGAGCAAATTGATTTAAAACCTGGATGATCCAAATAGATCCGCTGTCCCCGTTACGCAGTTCAAGTAGGCATGTGCCCCGCAGCCAAGTATCAAAAGTCGCCTGGGTCATTTGTAACTCGAGTTCGCCTAGTACCTGTTCCCAAAGCTTTTTGTGGGAATCAGAGAGCGAGCACAGTGGACGACTAGCTGGTTGCGGTACTATGACCTCCCCTAAATCTGGCGGCGATAGGGGGGCGTTCGAGGTCGGTTCTGCTCGATGTTCATCACAACCATGGGTTTTCCACCCGATTAGGATCTTGCGGACGTATCGGGCAGGTGCATCGACGGAGCTGTCAACTAGACGTAGCGCCCACAATGTCCATTCGATCCCAGAACTGTGCTGTCGTTGAGCAGCTACATCATAATCTAGAGCTAGGCGTGCTAGGTCACGAATCACCTCATTGCTCAGGTCTAAACTCCGCTGGTGAGCTAATTCACCAATCTGTCGGCAGGCATCGCGCATCGAATCTGGCATGGCAGCCAGTGCTCTGGACGGGGCGACCGATGGTGTAGCGACCACAGACGTGGCAGTCTGCTCCGTGGCAGGAGTCGGTTGTCCGGATGGAGAGGTAGCGCGAGTGGCGGAGACAGGATGGACAGGAGGTATATCGCGAATGGAGCCAAGGCAATATGTGAAACGCCGGGGGGGAGTGTTGTGAGCGATGGCAGCGGTGACAGCACGGTCGATGCCAGAGACAATTTCGGCTATCGAGTAGCCGGTGGCGTACAGAGCAGCCAGTCCGTCTCGGTCACGCTGGCTCACGCGGTAGTTGCTCTGGCCGGATAACGATGCAAAATGCTGTATTGGATCTATATATTTCTCAGCATCAGCATCAACAACATGCTTTCCGTCACTGGTAGAGACTATCGGTTCCACCGGTTTACCGGTGGTCACTGGCAAAGACTGTTGGTTGCCAGGAGGATCCCAAACAGTGGTCTCTGGTAGTGACTGTTGGTTGGGATCGTTCGATTTGTCTTGTTTGACACGTTTGCGTCTATTGGTGCGTCGCGTGTGTGCACGTTCAGCAAGTTTTTGCCATATTGGATTCTGATGCAACTGAGGTAAGAGTGTGGCCCAAGGATTGTTCGTTTTATCGATCGGAGCAAAATTGGGGTTGAAGATATGCTCAATGCGCCTGAAAATGCGATTATCCTCGTCAGCGAGTTGGAGAACGGCAATCACGTCATCCAGAGCTAGATTCCAATCACGGTTGATGATCCTGTAGAAGTTTTTACGAGTTTTGGTAGCACCGCCATTACCACGGCCATGCCCAGTAATTTGCCATTTCACCTCTACGTGTAACCAGCCGATCGTTTCGAGGATTGAGGTAATTACATACAAGTCGCTTTTGGATATGCCATAGAATCGGCGTTCCTGATCCCGCGTGGGCAAAGCAAAACCGATTGTTTCAGATTTTTTACGGCGGTCACACCAAACGTCATACGAGTTGAGCAACCCTACACCGTCGAGACCAATTAGGGGTACCCAATATCGAATTAATTCGTTGGGCCCCCAGAAAAATCCGCGTTGCCGTTCGTCGACTCCGGATTGTTCAGTCATTGGAGCACCCCTGGCATTGTAAAGGTGCTCTGATAACGACATATGTGAAAATGGCTGAAACGGTGATGAACATGAGACACACACCTCCATAGATAAGTGTATGTCAGCAATTCAAAGGGGTGACTTGTGGATTTTTGGGGAATATGGTATTATTAGGTTACCTTGGGTTGTAAACCTAATATAAATGGAGCGATTAGGCATTGACGAGGTTGATCCCCGTCGCTCCCGTAGCTACGATGGTATTCTATATAAGAAGAATCACATCGTAGACCAACCGAGAGTTGGATGAGGGCATAAGAGGCTTCTGTAGGTTTGCCAGCCACGAGCCTTGTCCCTCGAATGAGAACGGTCGTGAAAATAAATCGCGACCGTTCTTTTCTTTGTAAAGGTGTGAGTGTATGCCACTCCGATGCAGTCTCAAAGACTTCACCGACTGTAATTATATCATGGTAATTGCCGGGCCGCAAATCAGTCAGCCT
>JAAEPW010000157.1 GCA_024232355.1 Chloroflexota bacterium
ACGGATCAATGGGCAGGGGGCGTTATCCACTCTATCAAAACCCAACTCTACGCGCGGCAGCTTGCCACCATACTTGATGGCATTGCTCACATAATTCGCCCACACCTCTTCGACCCACGGACCATAGCCCAACGCCGTCGGCCAACTCTCCTGGCGGGGCAATATGACGTCGGCCTGGTGCTCCTCGATCAAATAAGCCAGACGTTCTCGCACCTCGACCACGATGCGCGCCATATCCAACGCTTGCACCTTGATCTCTTTCATCTCACGCACGCTGGCCAGCAAGAGCAGCTCGTTGATGATATTTTGCATCCTGATCCCACTCTGCTCAATCGTGGTCATAAAGTCGTGCCGTGCCTGGTCCGATATTTCACCAGCTTTGTCTCTCAACACATTGCTCAAGCCAATGACCGCGGACAATGGGTTCCTGAGATCGTGGGCCACGGTATGGGCATAAGCGTCCAATTCTGCGATCAGCTTGTCGCGTTTGACGATCTCTTGCTGGAGGCTCTTTTGCAGATTTCGCAAGCTCAGGTGTGTCTGGACACGGGCCAAAACCTCTTTGGTTTGAAAGGGCTTGGTAACATAGTCCACCCCCCCAACCATAAAGGCCCGGATCTTGTCTGCCGTCGCATCCAGGGCGCTGATAAAGATGACGGGGATGTCGCGGGTGCGTTCATCGGCTTTCAGGCGCTTGCAGACCTCATAGCCGCTCATCTCTGGCATCATGATGTCGAGCAAGATCAAATCAGGAGGCCTGGACTCTATAGATGCCAGGGCGCGCGCCCCGTTGCTTGCAGCTCGAACCTTGTATCCGTATTGCACCAACATCTGCGACAACAAAAACAAGTTGGCCGGGGTATCATCCACGGCCAGGATGGTTCCCTGGGACATTTTCCTCCCCATCAGTTTTTTATCGTTGGTTGGATGAACAAGTCGTTGACCTATCCGGTCAGCGTCAGGAGCATCACCCAACCCGGCTCGCCCTCGAGTTTTGACGGTCTGTAGAGTAGGCGGACAATGAGGGACAACGCTCAAGAGGGGGGTGTCAAGATGTTTTTGAGCGTTATGGCATGTTGATGATTGTAACCGTTCGTCTAGCGCCTGTCAAGTTTTAGGCAGGGTTTCTCAAAAGTAACTCTAGCCACCAGACAGTTTTGATCACGAATGACACGAATCAGCGAAATGCCTATCGTTTTGGGTATGCACGATTTTCTTGATCAGGGCTGTTTGATGATGGATTGTCCTGCTAGCAAAGCGTGGTTGGAGTTGTTCTGATCTATTACCTGTGGTGCTCAGTCAGGTGCAAGGCACTTGAGAAAGTGCCTCGCACCCAAGATGACTATGGCTCTGGAGTCGGCCTCGGCGTGGGGGTGGGCAGGGCGGGCGCCCAACTGGCGCCCACGGGCCACGAGCAGGGCTGATAGTCGGCGCCGACGATGAGGCGGAACGGGACACTGCTCTGCTCTTCGACCCCAGGGTGCGCGGAAGCGGCGTCGAACAGGCGTTGCAGCAGCGACAGTGGGCTGCCCTTGCTGGTGCTCGTAAAGTCCAAGACTATCGAATGCTCATACGCCTCGTCGCTGGCGCGCACGTCTGTGACCTCAAAACCGTTGCGCGCCAGCCT
>JAAEPW010000158.1 GCA_024232355.1 Chloroflexota bacterium
AAAGTGTCGCTGGTACGAGGTCAAGGTATTCGACATGGGAATGGACGACAAGGGAATTACCAAAGCGTGGGCATCACGAGCACATGCAGGAAGGTGTACA
Source organism: Chloroflexota bacterium (assembly GCA_024232355.1). Next base: position 101 of record JAAEPW010000158.1, read on the forward strand.
GCAGTATACATTCATGGCCGTGCAAGTCAATACAAGAATTGGACACTTCGGCGGATTTTCTGGAGGCGTGGAAGGATGGTTGTGGCCGGGTTTTGCGCCGTATTGGCGGTGTTGCGAAAAGGGTCGGGCTTCGTGGGTGACGAGAAGTGTTTGTGCCTGTTGTGTTTACGCCTGAGGTCGTGGGCGTAAGTGGGCGTCCGTCGGCAAGGGGGAGTTGCAGAAACCTGTCCGCTGAGGGGGTGGATGGGGGAATTGGGCCACGGATGAAACACGGATGAAACACGGATTTGAGAGAGAGATTGGGGCAGGGGAATTTCTCGGGCAAGGGAATTGGCGATGGGGATGGATTGTTGAGTAGTGTCGTCGAGTGGCAGTGGTGGTTTGCCAAGGAGTGTTCTTGTGAGCCACCAGCGCGGTCGACGGAAAACCACTGTTGCTACGGGCCGGAGTACTCAACAGTCGGAGCGAACGGCTTCAGCTCTTTGTACCAGTTGC
>JAAEPW010000159.1 GCA_024232355.1 Chloroflexota bacterium
TGGCTGGCGATCCAGAATCTTGCGCACACTTCTATGACTCAGGGAATAGATGCCCCGACGCTTCAATTCGGCACTGATTCGATGTTGTCCCCATCCATATTTCAATCGAAACAGCACCACCAACCCTTGGATGTGCAACGGTATCTGCCAATGAATCGTTTTAGGCCGCTTCGACTTTGGAACCAACGCTTTCAGGCCTCCTGTCCGATACAGACGATCCCAGCGGCGCAGCGTGCTGGGTGATGTTTTGTGCTTCCACGCCGCTTCCTCTGCCGCTTCTCGCTCTGTGGGCATCACCTGCTTCAAGTGCCGATAGTCACTCACTGCCTGACGCCGTTCTACTGCCACTTCTCTTGGCGTTGCCTTGTGAGACTCTCGCCGCTGTTTGCTCCGCTCCAGGTCTGCTTGTCGGCGTGCTGCCAACGTCTTGAACCGCGACGTTTTCGGTACTCGCTTGGCCATTCGTTCTCCTTTCCTGTCTCCAGTGGAGGACATTCTTCTCGTTCCTCCTATTATGCCACACAAGAGAACTTGAGGCCACTCCTGAGCTCGACTTATTTAGATGTTAACGATCTTTCGTTTCAATCATTTTCTCAAATGTCAGGTTACTCAACACCTTACGCGCTATGGAAAGCGCGGCTACATCGTAATCCCATTCAACTGAACCAGTGCCCACAAAACTAGATCAAAACATCGGGCACGCACCAACACTACCGACCACAATCCGCAAAGTTGTGTATAATGCCAGTTGACAATACTGGTTACCTGGAAAGACCAACAGCAAACCAATAGTCATCTACCCGCTCTGGGTACGTCCAGTACAAGTCTAACTCGCAATCTTTTCAAACAAAATAGGAGAAATATGTGTGGTATTTTTGGCATCGTTGTAGAACAGGAACGACTTTTAGGTGATATCCTGACCGAGGCCGGGCAGCGGCTTTCATACCGTGGATACGACTCGGTGGGCTGCGCCACGATACACGAGGACGGCACCATCGACCTGCGCAAGGATATGGGCAAAGTGGACGAGGTAGCAAATCGGCTCAGGTTCGCCGAGATGGCTGGAAAACGGGGGATCACCCAACTGCGCTGGGCTACCTTTGGCAAGCCTTCGCAAGTCAACGCGCAACCCCACCTAGACTCGGATGGCGATCTGGTAGGAGCGCACAATGGAAACGTGGTGAACAATGTGGAACTGCGGGAGGCGTTCATCGCCGAAGGAATGATAGTGCGCTCGACCAACGATGGCGAGTCTTGCGTGCACGCCGTGGAGCGGTACGTGAACCAGGGACACGATATGGTCGAGGCAATCCGCCGCGCCTACGATGACCTGCAGGGAGATTATGCCTTTGTCATTGGCAAAGTGGGTGAGGACCGGCTGTACGCTATGAAAAAAGGCTCCGGCTTGGTTGTGGGCCTGGCCGAGGATGCAACTTGCGTCTCCTCAGACCTGCCCTCTGTACTGCCGATCACCCGGCGCGTCCTGCGAGTGCAGGATGATGAGATCGTGACCCTGTGGCACAACCGGGCAGAACTGCGGCGAGTCGATGATGGGAGCGTGATTGAGCGGGAGGTAGAAGAGATCACAGAGAGCATGGAGGTCGCGGAAAAGGGCGGCTACCCGCACTTTATGCTCAAAGAAATCCACGAGCAATCGCAGGTGGCACGGGAATTGCTTCACCTTTTGGATGCCTCGTCCCATATTGAACCGATGATCGAACGAATGGCGTCGGCGCGGCATCTGTACCTGGTCGGCTGTGGGACCAGCTACCACGCCTGCATGTTGGGATCCGTTTACCTCGCTCGATTGGCCGGGCGGCCCGCTATGCCGATTCTGGCTCCGCAGTTCATTGCCCAGTACGGTCCGGCACTGGGGCCGGAGGATGTGGGCGTGTTCGTCAGCCAGAGCGGGGAAACCAAGGACGTGCTGAACGCGATAAAAGTGGCACGAGAGCGGGAAACCGAGATTCTAGGGTTGGTCAATGTACTCGGCTCGACGTTGATGAACGAGAGCCTCTACTATCTTCCATTGGCCTGCGGCTATGAGATCAGTGTCCCGGCGACCAAGACATTTATGAACCAGGCCATTGCATTCTTGTACCTGGCCCTGCGGATGGGCGGGCACCCCACCGATGAATTGGCACGATTGCCCGATCTATTCGAAGAGACGATAGCGGCGGTAGAGCCGCAGATTGCAAAGCTGGAACTGGCGCTGGTGGATCAGGATGATATGTACTGTTTGGGTTATGGAATGACGTACCCGATCGCACTGGAGGGAGCGCTCAAGCTGAAAGAGATCACCTACGCCCACTGCGAGGGGATGCTGTCGACCGAGTTCAAGCACGGGCCGCTTTCGGCGGTGTATGAGGGGTATCCGGTGATCTTTGTGGCGGGACCAAAGGACGTGCCACTACTGGTGAGCGGAATCAACGAGACGACGTGCCGGGGGGCGCGAGCGATTGCCATCGGCGAAGAGGATCCTCGGCTGAGGGGCAACGCCCACGATCTAATCACACTCCCCAAGGTCAACCCGATCCTCAACCCGCTGCTGGCGACGTTGCCATTGCAATTGCTGTCCTACCGACTCAGCGTGGCGCGGGGGTACGATCCTGATTTCCCACGCAATCTGAGCAAGACGCTGACGGTGGATTAGGAATCTGTATTTTGCTCCAGGAGAAAAAGTATTGTCTTCAATTGTCGGACATGCCCTCACAGGTGCAGGGATTTTCGCCATATCCAAGAAAACAAAGAAAATAACTGTTTCATCTGCGATCTGGGGGCTATGGCTGATATTCATTGCAATAGCCCCCGATCTGGACTATGTAATTCCAGCCTTGAATCGCAATCTATATGACGACTTGCGAATTACACATTCAATTACGGGCAGTCTTGTTCTCCCAATTTTGACGATCATTTTTCTTTCAATAGCGGGCTATAGGCAAAGCCAATTGCTTGGCAAAAGCACTCAAGTATGTATAGCCGGATTATCACATATCATACTTGATTTGTTGGTAGGTGTGATTGCCAATCCGTTGCTGTGGCCCTTTACGAAGCAAACTTTCAAGTTGCCCTTTGGGCTATTGCCCAGCGCACCGGGCTATTACCTCACCAATTACTATATGTATCGCAATTTGCTGATAGAGATAGGCATCTTTGTGCCATTGTACACGAGTATTTATTTAATTCGGAGAACGAGTTTCGCCAAGTATCAGCAAGCGGGGATGATTGCACTGCTTTGGTGTTGTTCGGCAGGGTTTATGTATTGGGCGTATGGTCTAGCCAGATAGCTAGGGCAATTGCACTTATTTTCAGATTCGCTCGGGATGGCTCCCAGCCTCCGTCTCGGGGGCGTATTAGGGATGAAATCGCTTTGTTTGAAGTGGATTAGGCGCGAGGGCAAACAAGTATCACTGTTCATTTGATTCTCTCTCAAGAATCGTTCGTTTGCGTTCAATGCCCCACCGATACCCACCCAACCCGCCATCACTGCGCACCACACGATGACACGGGATAGCAACGGCAATGTTATTTGAACCACATGCCTGCGCGACAGCTCGCGCCGCTTTTGGATTGCCGATCTGGTCCGCTATATCTCCATAACTGACGGTAGTGCCAGCCGGGATATCTTGCAAAGCGGTCCACACGCGCCGCTGAAAGGCGGTGCCTTGAATATCCAATGGAAGCCCCAACCCCTGTTCAGGTTTTTCCAAAAAGCCCAACACTTGGACTACAAGTTCTTGAAAATTCGGGTCGTTGGCCTGCAACTCGGCTTGGGGAAAACTGGTCTTTAGACGCGCGCGCAGGGCTTCTGGTGCATCGCCAAATTCAATCCTGCAAATGCCTCGGTCGGTAGCGGCCACCAGCACCCAGCCCAAATAGGACTGCACAACGGTATAGCAGATAGACACACCTTGCCCACCACTACGGTATTCCTTTGGTTTCATACCCAAGGATGATGTAGATGTCTCATAAAAGCGGCTGCTTGACTCAAACCCGGCATTATAGATCGCGTCTGTCACAGTTGCCCCTTCTTCCAGTTGAGCGCGCACCCGGTCCAGACGTTTTTCGGCCGCATACTGCTTGGGCGTCACGCCCACGATGCGTTTGAACAGTCGATGGAAATAGGACTGGCTCAACCCGACGGCATCGGCCAGTTGCTGCAAAGTAGGCACCTGTTCCGCTTCCTCGATGATCTGGCAAGCGTGCATAATCATCTTGACCGACTCATCCACCTCATCGGATGATTGTGGGGTGCAGCGTTTGCACGGTCGAAAGCCGGCCTGTTCAGCCGCATGCCAGGTTTCGAAAAACTCTACATTCTCCCGTTTGGGTCGTCGTGAAGGACACACCGGGCGACAATAAATACCCGTAGTCGAAACGCCGTATACAAAAAATCCATTAGCTTGGGGGGATCGTTGCTCCACTGCCTCCCAGCGCATCAGTTCAGTTGAAAATGATAAAGTATGTTTCATCATACACCTCTAAAATGTTCTGTCATTGGTTAAACGTTGTCAGGACATTCTCTGGAAAGAGAATCGCGCCCGCACTATTCGTAGCAGGCGACCATCCATTGTCACCAACCCCAACCCGATCAATCCCATACCCACAAGCACGCGTGGATTCAGTTGCTCACCGAGAAAAGTCGTTCCCAGGATTAGGGCACTCGCAGGAATGAGAAATGTGACCAATAATAAATTGGTCGCACCGGCGGTAGACAGCAAGCGAAAGTAAATGACATAGGCCACAGCAGTGCTGAGCAGAGCCAACGCCAACAACGCTCCCCACGTTTTCAGAGTTGGCATCGGCAACAGCCAGGGGCGGTCTACAAATAGCGTCACGGGGATCACCATCAACGTGGTACAAGTCAGCTGTCCCGCTGCGGTCACTATCGGAGAGATTCCCTTGAAACGTTTGCCATAGATACCGGCAAAAGCATACGAAATCGCTGCTCCAACCACAGCCAGTTGCGCCAGCACATTTAGCCCCAGTCCCATCAACACGTCTGGGCCAATCACCACCACCACGCCCACCAGTCCAAATATGACGCCGCTCAATCGGTTGGGTGTAAGGCGTTCATCTGCGGTGAAAAAGTGGGCCAGTACAACTGTCCACAAAGGAGTAGTGGCGTTGAGGATGGATGCTAACGCGCTGGGAATTTGAGTTTGCCCCCAAAAGATCAAGCTGAAAGGAAAGAAATTGTTCAGCAATCCCATTACGAGAAAGAATCCCCACAATTTCGGAGAAGCTGGCATCCGCTGCCCCGTTGCCCGAACCATCACATTGAGCACGACAGCAGCAACGCTGACCCGCCCAAGCACAAGCGTAAACGGAGCAAGCTCTGCCAAAGCCACCTTGCTAAAGAAAAATGAGCCACCCCACAACACAGACAAGACAACCAATAAAAACCATTCCACCGACCCCATCGTTTTGACATTCGCTGAAGAACGCATACAAACCTCCTAATTGAAATTTACACTCATTATAAGGCTTGTGCGCCCCAAAAAGCTATCCGTTTCTTGCTCTCTAATTCCGAACAAACATCTGTTGAGCTGAACCTGTCATAGTCGAAAAATATGTCCATTCTGATACAGATATCATCAATAAGCGTTACTGCTCAGCCAATGCTCCTAGTCCCCGTCCCGGGGACGGCTTGTGCGGTAAATAATTGCTCAAAATGTGACACTTTTGCCAGAACAGCCCTCGGGGCGAGGGCTACGAGCCTAAAACATCCAATTTTGCAGCAGCCTGAGTAGTAACCAATAAGCTTGGAGCAGAACTTGTTATTTGATCAGCGGTTTGGGAAGGGATGAAATTGACCCTTTGCGCACAACTTGAGAACCCAGTTGTGCCTCCAAAGCAACAATTTTCACCCATATTCAGAGGACCTTGGGATAGAACTTTGTTTTCGCACCCCGCAGGTTATGGAGTCACAATCACCCGGTACGTATCAGGTCGCAGCGCTGTCTGTAGCGCCTCCTCCAACCTTTCGAGAGGCAGCACTGCCGAGATGAGTGGCTTGAGATCGACCGCCCCTTCAGAAATCATCCCTACAGCCTGACGCGCATCATTTCTGTTCTGGCTCATCGTACCGGAAAGCACGATCTCTTTGCCGTGGAAAAGATTGGGGTCCACCGAAATCTTGGTGCCACGCGGGTGAACACTGGAAAAGACGTGCACGCGCCCTCCCTTGGTCACAGCCTCGATCGCTTGCTCTGCCGCCGCTGCAACGCTGACCGCGCAAAAGATCACGTCCGCGCCACGCCCGCCGGTAAAGTCTCTGACTCGTTCCACGAAAGAATCGTGATTAGAGTCTATGATCGCGTCGGCACCCATCTGTTGAGCGAACGCGGCCCGGTCAGAGTCGATCTCACTGACGATCACCCGTGCCCCGACTTGCTTGAGCAGCATCACGTGTAAAAGTCCCATAATGCCCGCGCCCACCACCACGGCGACGTCGGTTCGCTCAACCCGCGATTTGCGCACGCTGCGGAGCACGCAGGCCAAAGGCTCGGAGAGGCAAATCTCTTCGAACGAGGCCTTGCTGCTGGCCCGGTATAGCTGATAGTCCTCGATTAGCACGTACTCTGACAACCCAGCCGGCCCGATCACGTCGCTGTCGCGGAAACGCTTGCGCGCATTGTCACAGATATTGTCCATCCCGCGCTGGCATGGCTCGCAATAGCCGCAACGGGTCCGCGTCAAAGCAGCCACCCGGTCGCCGATTTGCACACCAGCATAGACCTGGTCACCAAATTTGACCAATTCGCCCGCTACCTCGTGCCCACTGGCAAGGGGATAAAAAGACTCTTCACCAGTGTACGAGCGTTGTTCCCACGTACATAATGCGCACGCTTTCACTTTTACCAATGCTTGGCGAGGGCCAGGTTCTGGGATAGGCAACTCGTCAAAGCGAATCTGCCGGGGGCCGACGAACACCGCTCGCTTGTACGTCTCTGTCATCATTGACTCCTTATGGGGCATTCAAAAATAACTTTGTTTTGATACGTATTTTCCGAGTGAAATCGGATAAAAAGTGCGACGTTGTTTCTAAACAACGCCTTATTTGAGATATTCTAGCGCATTGTCCACCGTTGCGCCATCGTGAATAATGGCAGCGATAGCAGCCGTCAGCTTGTCCGGTTCGGGGAAGCGATAGATGTTCCGCCCCATCGCGACCCCACTGGCACCGGCTTGCATCGCGCCGTGGATACCGTTCAGCAAATCGCGAGGTTCTTTGGATTTACCTCCCCCCAGCACGACGATGGGCACGGGCACCTGCTCGACGATGCAACGAAAACTCTCCACGACGCCGGTATAGGTGGTCTTGATAAAATCTACCCCCAGCTCGGCACCGATGCGACACGCGTGGCCGATGTTTTCCGGCGTCCACCACTCGGCGGGATTCTCGAACCCCGCTGGCAACATCTCGGCCATCACGGGCACGTTCCACTCGACACACTGCCCAACCAGTTCGGACAGGTACGGCAATGTCACGGCCTCAAACTGGGAACCCGGAAAGCCCATGCATCCCACAGCATCGGCACCGACGCGCAGTGCGTCGTAGACATTGTATACCAATTGCATCGGGCCGCGCTTTTGGGCCAGCAGTGAAGTCCCTCCGTCCACGCGCAGAACAACGCCCATACCGCCGATATCCTCGGCGAAACGTGTGCAAACGCCATACGTGCTAAGGATAGCGTCGGCCCCACCGGCACGCACCTGGCAAATGACCTCGCCTGGTTTTTCCAGACCCTCTATGTTGCCAAACACAGCAGCGTGATCCATCGCGACGATGAGGGCCTTGCCGTCATCACGAAAGATGTGATGCCAACGATGTGTTTTCGACGTAGCCATAGGTTTTCTCCTTTATCAGTTCAGATCTGCCAACCTCCGACCTGTGACAAATCTGCTTCATTCGACATATTCCCTAGCTAACACTCCTCTATCCCCTGTCTGCTTTCACGTTTCTTTGCACTTTTCTGTAGAGCATATCCACCTGCGCAAGCCAAGAGCAAAACAAAAACTACAATCAATGTGTAAGCTACTTGTCCACCAACTTCTGTCCCAATATCTCCGCTTGTCCAATAACTGCTCCAATCTGTCCAAAAGTACCGTAGGAAATCTCCCTCGCTGCCTCGTGGATGCTTTGGATAATTGGCCCATCGAATGATCTCTATCAGAAGTGCCCCCAGCAACGTAAACATCATCGCTCCTATGCTAAGCGCAAATGCCCGTCTTGGAGATCGATCGCATCCCTGTAGCTTGTGATAGACAAACCAACCAGATCCCAAAAACAGAGCAAACGCTATTGGCATTCTGAAGAAAACCAACCCCCAACTATTAGCGGCGGCATTGACACCAATATCATAGAAAGCATAATATCTACTGACAAGACTGATGTAAAAAACACATAGTCCCATCGCTATGGACAGCAGAATCAAATAGCCTAGAACCGAGATGATGTTTCGTGTTGTTTTCTGCAGTACCCTTACCCTCGTCACACCACTACTCTGCACTTGCCATAGACTCCCTGCGGCTAACAATATTTTTCACTCAAAAGTGTCTCATAAAACCTGACAAGTCTGGTTCTTATCCCCTAATTTGATGATATTTACCTGCCCCTTCCTTTGGGATCCAATCTTTCCTGCAACCAATCACCGAGAAGGTTTATACCCATCACGGCAAACAGGATCGCTAGTCCGGGAAAGAGCGCGATCCACCAAGCGCTGGCGACGTGTTCTCGACCATCAGAAACGATTCGGCCCCACGTCGGAATAGAGGATGGAACACCCAGACCCAAGAAACTGAGAGAAGCCTCAAAAATAATCATATTGGCCACCAACAAAGTGACAATGACAATGATGGAAGCAGCCACATTGGGCAAGACGTGGCGCAAGACGATGCGCGAGCTAGAACATCCAATGGAACGAGCGGCCCAGACGTATTGTTCCTCACGCACCGAAAGCACATTACCACGCACAACTCTAAAATAGTTGACCCAGGTAGTGACAGCCAGGACGACAATAAGATTGAACAAGCCCGGACCCAGCATCGCCACCACCGCAATCGCCAGGACAAGAAACGGAATGGCCTGTTGAACATCGCTTATCCGCGAGATGAGCGTGTCCAGCCCGCCCCCAAAGTAACCGGCGACGAGACCGAGAAACACACCAATAGCTCCCGACAGAAAAGCGGCTGACAAGCCAATGATCAAAGAAATGCGTGAACCATGAATGATGCGACTGAGAACATCGCGACCCAGGCTGTCGGTACCCAAGAAATGTTCTGGATCACCATCCTGGACCCAAGCAGGCGGCGTCAAACGTTGGGCGATCTGCTGCTTGGCCGGGTCGTGGGGGCTGATCCAGGGAGCCAGAACAGCAACAACAACCGCAAACAAAACAATCAGCAAGCCCACCAATCCTGCAGGGTTGCGCCGGAGATGCTTGAGAATCACAAATTGCAGAGGCTGGTCGTCAGTCATACAACCGAATCCTGGGGTCGAGCCAGCTATACAGAATATCCATAAACAGATTGATGAGCACAACGATCAAAGACGTGATGAACACAAAAGATTGAATCACGGGGATATCCCGGTAAGAAATAGCGGTCACTGCCAAACGCCCCATACCCGGATATGCAAAGACTACTTCAGAGATCACGGCTCCCCCCAACAACCAACTCACCTGTATTCCAATAATGGTCACCACTGGAATGGCGGCATTTTTCAGGGCGTGACGCATCACCAGTCGCGGAGGCAATCCTTTGCCACGCGCGGTGTAGATATAGTTTTCGTCCAACACCTCCAGCAGGCTGGAGCGAAGCAAGCGCGTCACAGTCGCCACAGAAAAAGAGCCCGCAGTGATGGCTGGCAAGACCAAGCTCTGCCATCCCTGGGCCCCTGAGACGGGCAGCCACCGCAGCCGGACCGCGAAAACCATAATCAGAACCAGAGCCAACCAGAACCCGGGCACAGCCTGCCCCACGAGAACGAATACCCGGACACAAAGATCAAACAGGGAATCTTTCTTGAGCGCAGCACTGATTCCAGCAGGCAACGAAAAGATCAGCGTGACAAAAAGCGCAGCTGCCGTGAGTTTTATCGTGGCCGGCATCCGCTCCAGAACTAGAGACAGTGCGTCGGTGCGATAGTGATACGAATAGCCAAAATCGCCTCTCACCGCGCGGGAAAGAAAATAAACGTATTGGACCGGAAGTGGGCGATCAAACCCCATCTCGTGACGAAAGGAGGCGATATCCTCTGGAGGCGTGTCGAGAGGCAAAAGTACCGCCACCGGGTCACCGCCCAGGTGCATGAGCAAAAAGACAACGACGGAAACCCCGACGATGACGATTGCACCATGAAAGGCACGTTGTAGAATGTATTTGCCCATAAAAAGATTTCTGGCCCTGTGCCCGTCACTATGACCCGGGGATTGCACATGGTGCTCTAAGCGGACGTGCCGTCCACTTTTCACGTATGTGGGTAGTGTACAAACTGAACCCACATACGAGGATGGCACGTCCCCTACGGGCGTGTTCCAAGCTACCTACCACGCAAGAATTCTCAAACCCCTTTACTCTGAGACCGAGATGCCAGACACGATGATCGCCAAGAGTGGTGATGGCTGAAAGCCTTGGACGCGCGTGCCCAGCCCATAGACCTGCGTCGATGTAGAAAGATAGATGGCAAGTGGATCATCGTGCATCAGTTGACTTGCTTTGGCGTAGAGCCTGACCCGCTCGTCCTGGTCCAACGTCGACTGCGCGCCATCAAGCAGTACCGTGACGTCTTCGTTGCAGTACCGAGTGATCCAGCCCGTGCAGGAGGCAAACAACCCGATGCTTTGTGGGTCGGGAGTGTTTCCCCAACGGGCCGCCCACAACATACTTTGCGTGCCGTCCATCCAGTTTTGATTGAACTGACCCAACTCGAACTCTTGAACCGTCGCTTGGACTCCAACTTCACTCAAGTAACCAGCCACAGCCTCGATCACATCAGTACGGCCAGCGGTGGTGGCGTCCAACATTGTCTCAAAACCGTCTGCATAGCCCGCTTCGGCCAGCAATTCCAGCGCTTTGCCAGGATCGTACTGGTATGGTTCCACATCAGGATTGTAGCCCAAGTATCCCGGCCCGATGGGACTGGCGATGCGGGAACCATAGCCTCCCAGCAAATTCTCGATGATGGCGTCCACGTCCACCGCATAGTTGAGGGCCTGTCGCACTCGGACATCGTGCGTCGGAAAACTCTCATCGTCCGCGATAAAAAAGACATACGCAATCTGGAACGCCTCGTCGGCCACGATTGTCATTCCAGCAGACTCGACAGCGGCGATTTGGTCCGTGGACAGGTCTTGCATCACATCGATGCCGCCGGTCTCCAGTTCGGCCAGGCGGGTGGCGGCCTCAGGAATCGCGCGAAAGGTCACCGTCTCTACCTTGGGCATACCCTTGTAGCTGCCTTCCCAATAAACCTCGTTAGCAGTCAGAGTGATGTGATCGTCGGGCATCCACTCAACAAATTTAAAGGGGCCGGTGCCCACGGGAGCAGCAACGAATCCCTCCGCCCCCACCTCTTTAAAATACGCGGGCGGGAGCATGGCCAGACGGCTGGTCAAGCTGTCAAAAAGCGTCCCGTCCAGCTGGTTGAGCAATAGACGAATAGTATAATCATCCACGACCTCCACCGAGTCAATCGCCGTGAACTTGCTGCGATTGGGAGCCTCCTCCTCCATCAGGATACGCTCCACCGAGAACTTGACCGACTCGGCGTCAAAGGTCTCGCCGTTATGAAACGTCACGCCCTGGCGTAGCTCGAACTCTAGCGTACTAGTTCCCACTGCCGTCCAGGATAGCGCCAGGCCAGGCACCAAATTACCGTCAAAGTCCCGATCGATCAAGTGATCAAAGAGAGCTTGCACAACAGACCAACCAGCCGCTTGATTGACATAGAACGGGTCCATACTCTCTGGATCCGCAGACAGGCCGACGGTAAGAGTTCCCGCGAACGGTAGCTCTGGGGGCGAGGGAACATTCGTTGGTAGGACATCCGTCGCAGCGGGTGCAACAGGTTCCTCCTCTGTGGGTACTGGTTCGGTACCCCCTCCACATGCGGCTACCATTGTTAGCAGCACCAACAGCCAAAGTACAGTCTCGATCCTTTTCACTTTTCTTCCTCCTATCGCGATTACTGCCCTGGCAATTTTCTCCCAGGCTCTTTTTTTTCTCCTGCCCTGCATTCTACACTATTTTTCCCCTTTCACCACTTTTTCCCATGCCACAGAAATAGAGAGAAACCAGATTTTGTCTACAAACAGAGCGACATGATCTGGTTTCTTACGGGTGATCTCGTCCAATTGGTAAAGCATATTGTGTGGCACTGGCTCAAGGAATGACTGACGACAACGGCATCAGCGAGCGAGGCTTTTGATTTCAGCTATCCTCCTGCCATCATTACCGCCAGCATCACGTTGTCACCATCTTGCAGGAGCGTGTCAAGTTGATCGCGTGTGACCCACTTTTCTCCATTGAGCAGTATCTGGACCACGGGGTCCAGTTTGCCTGTTACATCGTACAGCGCCTGTTTAGCTTTGCGGCCATACCGCACGACCAGATGTTCGATCAAATCGTTGACCGTTTCTCCCGCAAACTCTACCTCTAACTCCCGGCGACCAATAGCTTCGGGCAACACCGGCAAAAAGATCTTTAAATGTACCTTCATCAGTCCTCTTCCCTCATCCGATCTACCACGTTCTCCACTATTTGGAAATTCGTCGAGCGCTCAACGTCTCTAGCAGACAGCGACCTGCCACCCGCTTTTTGTCCATACTGACCATCGCCGGAGCCTTGTAGGTAAGCGCCCCAGGTTCACAAAAGCGCACACACCAAGGCTCGACGCCGCCACACAGGTCGCATTTGATGGACTGCCGCCGGTCTACGTCAAAGGTGGCCGCGCCAAAGGGACAGGCCACCGTACACATCCGGCAGCCCACACAGAGGTCATAGTCTACGACCAGCGCATCTGTATCCGCGTTGCGGGAGATGGCCTGCACTGGGCAGATGTTGGCACACGCCGGTTCCTCGCACTGCTGGCAGATGATGGGCACGTCTACTCCGCCCCTTTCCTGCATAACGATTCGCACCGCCGACTTGGCCGGGTTGCATTCCTGTACGTGAGACAACGAGCAAGCCACTTCACAATACCGGCAGCCGGTGCACTTTTCATAGTCTACGACGAGTATCTTGTTCATCATTTCGGCTCCTGGGAATAGGCTCGCCACAACAATTTGAGTGGGTGGACCACGTCCCGGCCCGACCCGGCCTGCATCTGCATCGCGCAGCCAGGACAGTTGGTGATGCCCAAGTCAAAGTCAGGCGACTCTAATTCCTGAAACAGATAGCGCCCAATCTCACGCGACTCTTTCCGGTGCGTGCGACGCATCCCGAAAGAACCCGCCATCCCACAGCATCCCCGGTCGACGTTGACCGGCTCCATTCCCGGAACCAGATCGAGCAATTTTAAATTCTCCGGACCCAGGTCACGCACCCGCAAGTGACAGGGTGTGTGATACCCCGCCCGCAGATTCACTGGGGCAAAATCAGTGTCCAATTCACCCTGTTGGTGCAACGCCCACAAAAAGTCGCTGACGTCCTCGGTCTGTTGCGCGACCAGCCGCACATCGTCGCTGTCTGGCAGCAGATAGGGCATATCGTGCTCCAACGACGACCCACAACTGGGGCAACTGACCAGAATCGTGTATCCCTCCCGCGCCAGCGGTCCAAATATCCGCAAGGTCCGTTGAGCGTACTGCTGGGCCAGTTTCTTGGCCCCGTAGGGAAAGCAAGCCACACCACAGCACTGGTGCTTTGGGACCAACACCTGGAAGCCGTTGCGCTCCAGGATACCTATAACCGCCCAACCCTGTTCTGGATCGGTAAAGTTGGCATAGCAACCAGGGTAGTAAACCACAGTACGGTCCAAAGCGGGACGAGACGACCGGCGGTGATATTGTTTCAAGAATGTGTCGCGGTGAAAGGGAGGCAGCTTGCGCTCCCGGTCCATCTCTGAAACCCACTCCATCGGCAGGCGGGTCCACGGCCAACTGAACAGCCAGTTGCTCAACGGAGCGGTCAGGCTGGAAGCGTGGAACAGCGTGCCGATGCGACAGTAGAACTGATCCTGCCACCGGGTAGCGCCTGCCTCCGCCTTGGCCTCCGAGATCATAGCGGGCAGATTAATGTCGAGCGGGCAACGTGCTCCGCAGCGCCCGCAGGTGATACAATCTTGCAGCGAATCATTGTCGCTCCGCAGAAAAGCCATCAAATAGTCGCGGGGCGTCCATCCCGTCTCCCGCCCATAATAGGGTTGGGTCGGACACTCGACCAGGCAATTCCGACATCCAATGCATAAAAACAGATCCCGGTAGCGGGGATCGCTCAGCCATGCGCGCCGGCCATTGTCGAGCAGAATGACGTGCATCGGCGCACGCACAGCATCCTGCACAGGGGATGCGGGAGTGAGCGCCCGCCCGGCGGGGATCTCACCTTTGCTGCTGCCCCCCCGGCGGGGAACGCCCAACGCCACGCCGAGCGCGCCATAGCGGGCCTGAGATCGAGCTGTGAATGCCGCATCGTCCCTATTTCGCGTCACACGCTCCACACCGATCACCAGCACCACCTTGCTCGCCCGCCCCAGTATCTCGGATATGTTGAACAGGTGCTGGACGAAAAAGACGGTCCCGTCCTCGGCAGAGATCACATTGACGCCCAGCACGCCGATATCGGCGGTGCGCTGGACCGACGGGGTGATCGATTGAGGGCGAAAGGCATCCCAGGCGGCCTGGGGTGAGGAAAGTTCGATCTGCCAGTACCGCTCCACGCCCTGGTCTGGATGGATGAACTGCTCGTCATACGTATCCACCACCTCCAGGCCGTGTGCCTCCAGGTGAGGGCGCAGTTCGGCCACAGTGGTCGAGCGGTTGACCAACACGCGGCGGGATGAACCGGCCAGCCGCGCGATCTCGTCCGCCGCTTCCTGCGCCGTTGTCGCATCCAGTGATGTCACGCCGTACCGCTCTTGCAACGTGTTAGTCAATTGGTCCAGCAACTCGTCCAAGTGTTCGACCGTGTCGAGGCGGGTGGCGCGCAAACGCTCGCACAAAGCATCTTCGTCTAGAGGTGGGGCCGCCTGATGCGGACTGGTCAATCGTTCAGCCGCCCGCGCGCGCTTGGGCTGTGGATCGGGCATCATGAACCACACGGGTAGATGAGGCATTTGTCTCTCTGTTTTTGTCATAGTGGCTACCTTTAACGAGATTTTAACTTTTGCTCCAAACTGTAAATCCGTTCACCGCATTCCAACAAATTCTGCTGATCGTACTCGACGCCAGTAGCCGTGGAGAGCAAAAGAGCCATACGTTCGAGGCCGATTTGCCCGGCGATGGCGAATTTGCACAAGCCCATGGCATCCGAGACCACATCTTGATTTTGAGATGGTGGCGTATCTGGGGCATTGATATTGTCACACTGCTTGTGATATTCTTCACAAGCCGCCATAAACGCTTCAGGATGGGCAATTTTGACGCCCCTGGTGCCGTGCATCACAATCGCTTTGAGGTTTTTAGAGTTTAGCACCGTGCTGCTGCCACTCTCATCAGCAGGGCCAACGGCGAAAACCTGCGCCGCCGAATCCCCTACTTCTACCCGCAGGCTATCATTTATCTCCCCCACGTCCCCGCCCAAAACATGACCGGCGTCCCGCAATTCCACCCAGTCGTTGTGGATGTGCAGGTAGACCGATGTTTCCGAGCGACCCTTGACGACAATGATATCATAGCCAGCGTACTTGAGTTCCGCGCTCAAGTGGCCCTCGACATTGTCGTTGCCAGCGAAACCCGTAACGGGAGAGCGAGCCACCGAGATGGTGGCCCATCCCGAACCGGGAGCCAACGTCCCACTCAACGGGCCAGTCCCGATGCAGACAATGTTACCGGGGTCATCAGGGTCAGTGACCGTGGAGTCAAACTCGTCGTACAGAATCTTGGAATTGAGTCCCCGACCACCCAGAAACATCCGCGCAAACGTCGGGTCCATCGGCTCTTTGACGATATCCCCTGTGGTCAAATCCACTCGCAGTATCTGCCCTGCCCAACCGTGCATTTTTTGTCTCCAATTATCCATTTCACTACCGAACATTTTTCTCTCGCTACAAATAGAAACTAAAATTAGTGTGAATTCGTGGCAAAAATCCTCATTCCTCAGTCAACTTGGACTGAACGCTTTTGATCTTGTCATCCATCGTCTGATCCCGGTCCACCCGCGTGCCCAGCTTGATCGTCGTGGTGATGCGGGGTGCCCCCATCTCGTGGACCACCTCGTGACAGCGTTTGACCGCGGCCATAACCTCATCCCACTCCCCTTCGACATTCGTGCCATACGCGTGAAGCTGGGGAATCAAGCCAGCCTCCGTAAGAACGCGCTCGCAGGCAACGACGTATTGGGATACGGAGACGCCCACCCCGATAGGCACCAAGCAAAGATCCACAATGACTTTCATACGACGCCCCCACCCTACTCTTTCTTTTCTCGTTTCTTTGATGCATCTATAAGCACGCCGTCCACATCCTCAAGGTCGAGCCACCACTTCCACTCTGGTTTCGGTTTCCCATACCCCATCCAATCGTCCGCCTTGACAACAATGTTCCGGCTGAGAGGCACGTGCCGCACGGTCCAATTGACCATCCTGTGTAACGGGGTGTTCGGCTTGTTCCAGGGACAGACCTTGACACAAGTGCCACACCCGGCTCCGCGCTGGTTACCTACTCGCATACCGGTGCACTTTTCGATGTCGAGGGGCCATCGCTCGTAGCCGTTGTACATCACCTTGTCTCCGTGACTGATCGCCTGTGACGGGCACTCTTCGGCACATTTGCCACACTTGTTGCAAAAGTCCTGAAGCCCGAAATCGATCGGCTTGTCTATGGCCAGGGGCATATCGGTGGTGACCACGGCAGCCTTGAAACGAGGGCCCAGAAATGGATTGAGTATCATATCGCCAATACGACACACTTCTCCCAACCCCGCCCATAACAGAATAGGCGGAACCACTACCTGATAATTCGTCGCGTGGTGGGCCCTGGCCGGATAGCCCAGCCGACGAATATAATCGGCCAAGATGCAGGCCACAAAACCCGAGGTAGAGTAGGACAAAAAGCTCATCGAGTTGCTGATCCAGTCATGCCCCGTAAAGGCCGCGGCAGTCCTCCAATCCTGGTCGATTAAAATACCGATGGCGTACTTGTGATCGAGTACAATCGGATCTTCGGTCCACCGGTCGTGGCTAAAGACCGCGTAGGGCGGCAATTTGCCGATACCGACCATATCCGCCCGGAGATAATAAGCCGTCTCTTTGATGTGGCGGGCATTTGCCACCGGATCATTGGTCAGAGGGGCAGGGTTGGGTCCGACAGGTCCTTCGACTAGCCCCCCCATTGCACCTGCCATCGCCGATAGCGCGCCAGACAGGGGGTGTTTGGGCACAAAGCGCCGGTACTCTTTTTGCAGAAATGGGCCAAAATCTCCCTGGCCCGACCGGTGAAACCCCCCCGCGCGCTCGTCCACACGAGCAACTTGGTCCTCGTGAATCACCGTCGTGGGTCGGTCGACCCGTTTGAGGTCCCAGACCGGAAATGGGTCTGGGTGCTTGGAATTGTGATCGCGATAATCGGACGCAAATATCCGTGTCATAACATACTCCTTTTTTGAAATAATTTGGGGAACTAGCCCCCTAACTTGGGAAGGATCTGCTCATAGTAATCCAGAGACTCTGGATTTATCAAAGCGTCCCTATTAAGTACCGGCCTGCCATTGACAATGTTTGTGATAGCACTTTCGACCTTTTTCATGCTAAAGGTATAAGGCACATCCGGCACATCTACGATCATAGCCGGAACATGCCGGGGGGAGGCATTTTTCCTCAGCGCTTTTTTGATCTTGGTTTTCAGTTCCTCCGTCAGACCAAAGCCCTCCGTAACTTTGACAAAAAGAATGATGCGCTGATCCCCCTGCCAAGCCTGCCCGATAGCCACACTGTCTGCAACCTCTTCTATTTCTTCCACAATGTTGTATATTTCGGCCGTACCGATGCGCACGCCAGCAGGCTTCAAAACGGCGTCGGAGCGACCGTAAAAGCTGATACCGCCCGTGCCGCTGTGATTCACAATATAGTCTCCGTGACGCCATACGTTCACGTCGGGGTAGTAATCAAAATAAGCACTTTTGTACTTGCCGTTATCCGGATCGTTCCAAAAGTAGAGCGGCATCGAGGGAGCAGGAGCCTCACAGACCAGTTCTCCTTGTTGATCGAAAACAGCGTTACCCGCTTCGTCATACGCCTTGACCTTCATCGCTAGAGCCGGTCCCTGCAACTCGCCAGCGTACACCGGGCTGATGGGATTCCCCCCGGCAAAGCAGCCATTGATATCTGTGCCACCCGATATCGAGTTAAAGTGCAAGTCCTGTTTGATCTCCCGGTATACGTATTCAAAGCCCTCGGCAGAAAGGGCTGATCCAGTCTGCGATATCTGTGTCAACGACGACAGATCATAATCCTGACCGGGTTTGACGCCCTGTTTTTGCATATATTGGATATAGGTCGCGCTGGTGCCGAAAACGGTTATCTTTTCATCCTGGATCAGTTGCCACATCGCACCCGTATCCGGGTAATTGGGATTGCCGTCGTACAGAACCACGGTGGCCCCAACCCCCAAGGAACTCAGCAGCCAATTCCACATCATCCAACTGCAAGTGGTGATGTACATAATCCGGTCTTGACGCTTCAAGTCGGTGTGCAGCAAAAGCTCTTTCAGGTGGTTGATCAGGACTCCCGCGCTCTGCACCATGCACTTGGGTTTGCCCGTAGTCCCAGAGGAGAACATGATATACACGGGATGGTCGAAAGGCAATTGTTCAAATTGGATCGGAAAATAGTCCTCATTGGCCAGGAAATCCTCGTAATGTACGGCGTTGGAGATCGGACTGATGTCAGGTTTTTCCGTGGCATAGGACACCACGACAACCTTTTCCAGCGAAGGAATTTCCCTCACCACTTGTGCGGCGTTTCCCAAGGTGTTAAAGAGCTTGTTTTTGTAAAAGTAGCCGTCTACGGTAAAAAGAACCTTTGGCTCTGTCTGACCGAGACGATCCAACGCTGCCGTGGGGCCAAGATCGGTCGCACAGGAGGCCCACGTAGCGCCGATGCTGGTAGCAGCCAGCATGGCGACGGCTGTCTCTGTCAAGTTGGGCATATAAGCGACTACCCGATCTCCCGGGCCAACGCCCATCTCACGCAGCGATTTGGCCACGCGCGCTACCGTGTCGCAAAGTTCTGCATAGGTCATTACGGTCGATTTTTGAGTTTCTCCCCTGAATATAAAAGCCAAATGATCGTCTCTGTGCCTCAAGAGGTTCTCGGCAAAATTTAATCTGGCACCTTGGAACCACTTGACGCCCACAAACTGGCCTGTCAGCAAAGCGGCCTCATCAACTACCTCGGTATAGTTTTGGGAAGCCTTGATCTCGCAAAACTCCCACATGGCCGCCCAAAAGTCCGATATATTTTCAACGGACCAATCGTGCAGTTGGGTATACGAATTGATCTCAAGACCATATTCCTCGTTGACAAAGCCAATAAAGCGCGTCATGTTGGCCTGGGCCTTGCGTACCTCATCGGGCTGCCAAAGTGGCTTTTTCGCGTTCATGAGCATCCCTCCTTTCTTACTTGTCCGTATCCTCCTGAATGATCTTGTCTTCCCGGTGCAATCCCAAGGCACGCGCGTAACGGCGCGTCATTTCTGGCATGATCGTCTCTCCAGCAGCAGGCCGTTCGAGACCAAACACCGCGCGCGGAAAGTTCAAAGGCTCTTGAATAGTCCAGATTTTCTCGTGCTCGTGGGGAGGAAGAATCTGAACCGGGTTACCGATGGCGATCCATCCAATAGGTACTGTGGCATCTGGAGGAAGTGTGGTCTTGAGGTGTACCAAACCGTTGATGCGCACCTCGGCCCGTGGGCCAATATAAGCCCCGTTAAAGATCGTAGCGCCTGTGGCGAGAAAGACGTTGTCGTCCACAGTACAGCCGGTCAAATAGGCGCGCGGTCCCACCAGGACGTGGTCACCGAGACGAGTAGGATAGTGGCGAGTCCCCCGGATGACGGCGGTTTCCATAACGATGCAGTTTGCGCCAATCTCAACGGTTCCCCCCTCGGCCACAATGACGGCCCCGAACAACACGCGGCTGTTCTCTCCAATGACGACGTCTCCACGCACGGTCGCCGTTGGTGCGATGTAGACAGATTCGTGAATGCGGGGCGCTTTGCCCCGATGTTCGATTAGCATGTGCAACCTCCTCCCCACAAAGTGTGAAACCCTCAAGCCAGGGTCCGGCACCTGACAGTGCCCCTAATCGGCAAGTTACTAATCCCCTCAAATACAAACCATACGCACTAAAACGAATCCACCGGACGTACTCGATAGTACAAAAGCCGGTATAGACCCCACGCGACACAACGTTTACCCATCGAAATATGACACGGATAATAGTACAGTTGCTTGTCCCACCCTCGTTCGCCCCAATACTCGCGATCAACCGCTGACACCTTTAATGCCAACACCTTTTGAACTTGATATTGCATCACCTGGGCCAGACTTGGCGTATACGCGCTTGTCGGGTTGCTCAAGTGCCAAACAAAGTCACCAACTGCGGCCTGGGAGAGCGGGCTTTGGTTCATCACCGAACGTCCAATTTTGTCTGTGGGATGCATCCCCCACTGGATGGCGACTTTATCAAGATAGTCCAGCACTTTTTTTAACCCAGCGCCCGCAGTTGTAGCCACTGACAGCATGGGCTTTCCCACCATCGGCGGACGGTGAATCCAACTGGCCGTCTTGTCAATCAAGCTCTTGAGTCTGCCCGAAATATTCATCACATAGACCGGTGAGGCAAGAATTACGCCATCAGAGCCTACAATCTGCGACAAAATTGCTTGCGAATCGTCTTTATGGAAACATTGCGATGTTTTGCGAATGCAAATCTCACATCCTGTACAATCATCGATTTGATAATCACCCAGGTTGATCATAGTCACTTGGATTTGCTGGGCCTTGAGTAAATCTGCAGCCTCAATCAACAATCTATGCGTGGCGGCTTTCCGCGGTGATCCGTTGACAGCAACAACATGTTTCATTGTTTCCATACACTATTCCTCCAGTTTGCCGAACACGCGATTATCTTGAAACTCCTTTCATCCCGATCTGATCCACATACTCGACCGCGCATACCTGCCGAGTCCGTAGCACAATAGAGCCTGGACAACGAGCAGTCGCCTCGACCATCATCCAAGAATGAGCCGTTGAGGGTCTACCTCCTGGCGTAGAATGTATAACTCATCCGCAGTGGGTGGGTCGAGCGGCGTGGCGCGTGAGAGATCGAGCGCAAAATCGGTATGCGCCTGAATCTCCTCCGGTGTGATGCCCGGATAACACCGGTCCAGGTACATTTTCTTGCTCACCTCGTCAAAACGCAACAGGGCCTTGTCCGAGATCACACAGGCTGGGCCGCCGTGCCGGTAGCCCGCCCGCTCTCGCCCGCCGGGGCCATCCAAGTAGCCCGGCGTGGTCAGGTAGTCCAACCGTTGGACAAAGCGTCGCCGCTCGTGCTGGATAAAGACGATGGTACGCCCCACAAAGCTGCCCACGTCGCACGCGCCGCCCGAGCCGGGAAAGCGTACGGTTGGTTGGGCATAGTTGCCCACGCAGGTCGAGTTCAGATTGCCGTAGCGGTCCACCTGCGCCGCGCCCAGGATGCCGACCACGCGCGGTCCCAGGAATCGATTCTGCATCGTAGCAAAGGCTTCGGCCAATCCTGCATTGAGGCAGGTCCCGTACATCACCCGCGAGTCAGCGACGGTCAGTGGGATCTCACGCAGGTCCGGGTCGATCGCGCCGGTCTCGAAAAAGATGATGGCTCCGGGTGCGTGGATGCGCTTGGCCGCCATCGCCGCCAGCAGTGAGACGCCGGTGCCGCAAAAGACGATCTCACCATCGTGGATCTCACGCGCGGCGACGATGGCCATCAACTCGCGGGCTGTGTATTCCATAATGACTTGTAGCTAGTCCCTCTCGTAAAGCCGCGGACGCCCGGTGCTAAACCGCCGGGCTAAAAGTGGATGGTTCTTTTTAGAACCGTAATCTTGCACTTGCTCATCACAAAACCTACCTACGCTTCTTTGGCAAACAGCCTGGAAAAGCCAGGATAAGCCACCAGGGGAATGACGTCAAAAGCGATCAACCCCTCTTGAACCAACGGCAACGTGTTCAGCACTTGGGTGGCCTCTTTGACGTCTGCACACTCAAGCACCAGCACTGCGCCAGGCCAGTCCTGGCGAAAGTACATTTCACGGAACACGCCCTCTTGATAAAGTTCCCACGCCCTGGCTGCCTCCGCGTCAAGATGTGGCGCAAACTCGTCCTCGGCGATACCGGGTATCTCTTTCTCAATGGCCAAAATCTTCATACAGTTACTCTACATTTGTTACCGAGCATTTTTCGCCACGAATTTCACTAATTTTGCCACCCTGTTCATATTCGTGATAATTTGTGAAATTCGTGGCCAAAGCTCCGAGAACGTTTTCATCCCCTTGCCAATCCCGGCGCGTATCCAAAAGGCGGAACCGCCCGGATACCCGCTAGAGCCTCCGCGCCGATTTTTTCCAGGTACTCGGCGTGATCGCTCACGCCAGTCACGTACTCGTCCAGGTAGGCTGCGAACTGTGCATCGTCCGCAGCCAGCGAATAATAGTTGTTAAGGTGCTGCGCATCATAGTCATAAAACCCATAGCAAGCGGTAGGATGCGCGCCATACGGCACGTGCACCACCGCGTCCACGACAAAGAACGGAATCTGGTTGCGATCAGGCTCGGCGCGCAGCACCTCTGGCCCTACCAACTCTTCGCATGTGACAATGACGTGGCGTGCCGCTCGCGCTTGTTCCACGTCGGCAAAGGTCAGCCCGGTGATGCGCACGGTGCCCTGGGTATCCGCTTGTTGGACGTGGATCACCGTCACGTCGGGGTTGATGGCGGGCACCAGCACCACCGGCTCCGGGTCGCCCTCGGCAAAGGGATCATCCATCACCACCAGCTTGAGATTTGGCACCCGTGGGTCCCGCTGGCGCATTTCGGTATCGAAACCCCACCGCTTGACAATGTCCGTCTCCATCCCCGACCGCACCGGCAGAAACGGCACGCCCGTCGCACCGGCCTGAAAGCGCAGCGTCATCTGGTAGTTGGTGTAATCTTCGATCAGGATTTCGCCGCGTTCCACGGCCTTGCGAAAGCGCACACACGTCGGTGCAAAGCGGCCATTGGCCCCGTAGGCGATCTCTACCGCCCGCACACATCCCGCCCCAATGAGGGGATCGAGGGCTTGCCCGCCCGAGTGCATGTAGACATGCAAGCCCTCGATCCTCTGACGAATCATTTCATAGACAACGGCCACTGGAGCACGATTGACCGTGAACCCTCCAAACGAGATATGTGCGCCGTCATGTATAAAGCTGCGCACAGCCTCGCCGAGCGAGACGACCTTGTCTGATCCGTTCAAGGTTCCTACCTAACCTTGCGAAGGTTGTCAGAACCTTCGCAAGGTTACCTTATCTAGCGAGAAAACGACTTTTTCATCACTTCCGAAAGTCTCTTTCCAGCATCCCGTTTTTTCAGGACATTCACAGAAGTAGAAGGAACAAATTTGAGCGCGCCAGGGTCACAAAAGCGAACGCAGGTCGGTTCACCATCGCACAGGTCGCACTTGATCACCTGTCGGGCGACGACGTCGATCCCCATGCCTCCAAACGGGCAGGCAGTCACGCACATCTTGCAGCCAATACACAAATCGTAATTCAACACCACCCGCCCCAGATCGTGGTCGCGGGACAGAGCATCCTTGGGACAAACAGCGACGCAAGGAGCATCCTCACACTGTTGGCACACCATCGGCAACTCGAATCCCTCCCACTGCCACTTGATGATGTGTATGCGGGAGCGGGCAGGATTGTTGACGCCAGTATGCTTCACCGAGCAGACCATCTCACATAGTCGGCAGCCGGTGCATTTTTCGTGGTCTACTACTAGTATCTTTTCCATTGCCATCTCCTACAACATGTGCGAGGGCTCGTTGTCCAGCCCCAGCTCTTCAAGTGTTTCGGGCCGAGGCACACCATTCTCGTCCCAACCGTGCATCTCGTAATACTCGTCGATCATCTGTGTGAGCTTTTCACGGTCTATGGTTTTACCTCGCGTAATCGGCAGGCCGATGGGCGTTGGCTCGTCAAAATAGCGATCCACCAACCAATCGTCGGCCCGCGTCAGCCCCTCACGGATATTGAACAAGCGCTCGACAGTGTAGGCCCGGTCGGCAATATCCCAGATCTCTTCCGGTGTAAACTCTAGCCCGGTATTATTATAGATCAGCTTGGAAAGCTCTTCAAAGCCGATCAGGTTGGGGCTGAGAAAGATGGTGTGGAACTTGCAGACGCCAGTGCAGTCGATCGCCTCGTACATCATCTCGTGCCACTGCACCATGCGCGGCTTTCCTTCGTACGAAGTATAGTCGGACGAGAGCGGACCGTCGTAGGGTTTGGGCCCGCCATAGATCTTGCGCAGCAGCGACTCAGGCAAATGGTAGAGGTCGATGGCCGGCCGGCTGCGCAGGTGGTCGGAACCTCGCGAGCCTGTGGCGATGCCCAACGCCAGTGACGGCGTGGGCCGCTCGTCCGAATGCAGATTGCTCATCCCCTTGACCTGGATGCAGTACTTGAGCGAATCTTTGCCGATCTTTTCAGCAGCCCGCAGCGGACCTTCGGCCAGGATGTCGCCCAGGCCCTCGCGCTCGCCGATGCGCTTGATCATCTCTAGCACCACCTCGTCGTTGCCCCATTCCAGTTTCAGGCCGTCCGTGTCCTCGTCGGTCAGGATGCCCTTTTCGTACAGCTCCATCGCCCAGGAAATGAGACTGCCGGTCTCGAGCGTGTCTATCCCGTACTTGTTGACTAGGTGATTGCCGATCAGGACCGTCTCAAAGTTGTTGCAACCGACCTCCATACCGAACGCGCCCTGGCTAGTGTACTCGGGCCCCTCGGCATAGACTCCGGCGTACTCTCCCTCCCGAAGCTGGTACTTGTGCCGGCAGTGAATGATACAGCCATAGCACCCTTCCGTGCCCAGGGAATAGTCTTCGATGTACTCGGTCTCAATGTTGCCCCCCACTTGCTGGTTCAGTTGAAAGTTCTGCACGCGCACCAGCCCGGTGGTGTTGGTGACGCCATAGATAAAGGCCGTGCCCCATTTTTGCATGATCTGGGCGAACTTTGTCGAGCCGATGTGATCGAGCAGTTCGGCGTTATACTCCAGCGCCTTGTCGGGGAAGCGGATTTCGATGTCCTGCGTACCCCGGACTGCGATGGCCTTGAGGTTCTTGGACCCCATCACCGCGCCCATCCCCGAGCGGCCGGCAGCGTTCTTGACGCCCGTCATCACGTTGGCAAAGCGCACCATGTTCTCTCCGCCCACGCCAATGGTCAGTGACTTGACCTCCAGATCGTCCAACTCTTCCTGGATGAGCAGTTGCGTGGTGGGGACATCCTCACCCCAGAGATCAGAAGCGTCGCGAATCTCGATCTCGCCGTCGTGAATCCAGATATAGACGGGGTTTTCAGCCTTGCCTTTGACCACCAGGTGGTCGAACCCGGCCCACCGCAGCTCTGGGGCAAAAAAGCCGCCCATATTAGAACTGCCGACAAAGCCCGTCAACGGCGACTTGGCCCCAATGTGCGTCCGGGCCGAGGCCGAGGACAGTGTGCCGACCAACAACCCGGCGCTGACGGTAAGCACGTTGTCAGGCCCCAGCGGATCGACGCCCGGCTTGAGGTGATTGTACAACAAATACATGTCCAGCCCGCGCCCACCCAGATACAGTTTGCGCATCTCGATGGGAATCGGCGCGGTCTCGATCTCGCCGGTAGAAAGGTCTATGTATGCGATCTTGCGATTCAGTGCCATTAAATTCCCCCTTACTCTGCTGACTGCTGCGTCTCAGCCAGCAGTCGCTCCCAGCTTTCCCAGACCGGCTTTCTGATCTTGGCCAGTTTGCCAGCCCAGGAGATGTACCATTCCCAATTACAATGGGGACAAGTCGCCTTGTCTGTGCCCAACGCAGGCCGGAACCGCTCAAAGCAGTTCTGACATCGCACCTGCCCGACACGTCCCCCCTTCTCTTTATCCTTTGCCATCATTTCCTCCTAAAATTCTTCGACCAGTATAATAGCGATTTTACTAATCGCCTCTCGCGTTGTATTGCCCAAAATGGCAGGCAGCAAACCCGTCCTGCACCTTGTTTACGTCAAGCGGTAACTTTGACTACCACACCAGCGCCCGTATCGCCAGCCGCGCAGCCGACGAACAACCCATACCCACCACCGACGAGAACCAATTCCTCGATCATCTCGATGATCAACCGGTGGCCGGTGGGAGCCTGTGGATGCCCATAGATCAAAGATGAACCATAGTTGTTCATCGCCTCAGGCTTGATACCCATCTCGCGGCAAAAATAGATATCGTTCACCGCAAAGGGATTGTGCGTCTTGATCACCTTGACATCCTCGACCGAGACGCCCGCCCGCGAGAGCGCCTTTTGCGCCGCCGGGACGACGGCCATCGCCATATATCCCTTTTTGACTCGCGCCTCAGCATAAGAGAGCAGCTGTATCTCAACGTTCGAGTCACTGCTCAACTCGCGCGCCTTTTCCCGCGTGGTGACAATGACGCCGCAGTTGCCGTCGGCGGGATGGGTCTGACAGCCAAAAGTGACCGTACCTTCTTTGGTGACGGGCCTGAGCTTGGCCAAGCCCTCGGCCGTGGTGGGGAACACGCCCACGTCGCCCTCGACGGTGGACAGGGTCTTGCGCCCCCGCGCGTCCTTGACCTCGATAGGCAGCACCATGTACCGGCGATGAAAGGCCGAGTCGTCCTTGAGTGCATCGCCGTACTGCTGATGGCGCAAAAGCGTCATCTCCTCCTGCTCTTCCCGGGTGATACCGGCCTCCTGGGCCACGTTCTCCGCCGTGTCGATCATGGCGTTGCGGGCGTGCGGGTCAAAGCCAAAGTTGTCCATCACCCAGTCTTCCTTGGCGCCCGTGCCGCCTGGCCCCAATGGGTTGGGATAATAGATATGCGGGCCGTTGGAGCAGCGGTCGGCGGTGACGGTCAGGATCGCCCGTTCCTCATCCCCAGCCTCCAACTCAAAACCGGCGAGCGCCACCACTTTGGCGCCGGTCGCGCAAGCCTGCCCGATGACGGGTCCGGTAGTTGCTGCAGCCCCAATCATACCCGCCAGCCACGGTCCGCCATAAAACGAGTGCTTTTGGGGCACGGTGAGGCCCAGAAACAAACTGTCAAACACCTGGGGGGAAATATCCCGCTCATCCAGAACTCGCTTGGCAACGTCAGCGGCAAAGCGAACGGCATTGAGATGTGAAAAATTCTCCTGCCACCGGCAGAACGGCGTGCTCCAATATCCTTTGTAGGGAATGTACGCCTTTTGAAAAAACATTGTCAACTCCTTTCAATAACAACGCCCACAAGGGGCTAAACTACGTCTCTCCGACAGATGACCAAACTGTAGCATAGGGCCTTGTGCCCGTTTTGGAACCGCCCACAAGGGGCTAGGCTACGTCTCGCCAACAACTAGGCCGCACAACAGGCGTGGACAATTTCCGCCGTCTCTGCCAATGCAGCAACAAGGACATCTTCCTCCACACCCTCTGTGCGAAAAGTGATAAAACAATACTCTGGATCGTCACCTCCAAAGCGGGCTACAGAGCAAATGTTACCACCTTGCTGAGCAATCACTCCGGCCACCCGAGTTAGCGCCCCCTGCACATCGGGCACACGCACCGTGATGCGCAGCGACGCATCCTCGCCACCCAAGATCTCTACAAAGGTCTCAAAGACATCGGTCTCGGTGATCAAGCCGACCAGCGTGCCATTGTTCATTACAGGAAGGCACCCAATCTTCTTTTTCACCATGACCTTGGCAGCCTCTTCCAGAGGGATGTCTTCTGGCACCGTGATGGGAGGGCTTTTCATTACCTCACTCACATGCAGATTGGCCAGCAGATAATTCACCTCAAAAACACTGAACGTCGTGGCCGACGAAGGAGCGGCGTGCAATAGGTCTGTCCTGGTGACGATGCCGACCAGCTTTTCATCTTCATCCAATACCGGCAAGTGGCGAATCTTGTTCTCGCGCATCAAGCGATAGGCCTCGGGAAAGGATGTGTGCGTGGTGATCGTCACCGGGTTGGGGGTCATACGGTCTTTTACTAGCATTGAAACCTCCTCATCAACAAGTCAATCAATCCGATCTGATTGACTAACAAATCTTTACCGAGACGCAGATCAACAAAATCTACCTTCCTCTGCGTCCATTTCCGCTCTCACGTTGAGCAATCAGCAATCCGATATATTATCGGGGCAGATGCCCATTTATGCAAGATCGTTCTACAAAAGCTCAAGACAATTTTTTTGCAAACAACGCTGCCCCAAACGCTCCCATCTCTTGCGGGTGAGGGGCAACCTCCACCTCGACGCCCGCTCGGGCACTCAGGAGTTTCGCCACGATGCCGTTGAATGCGACGACGCCCCCCGTCATGATCACCCGACCGGCCAATGTGTCCATCTCTATGATCCGCTTGGCGACCGAGTCGAACAGTCCCCGGACGATGCCGTCTACCCCCTCGCCATCCCTGATCCGTTCCAACACCTCTGTAGCGGCAAAGACGGTGCAGTAACTGCCGATCTGGGCAGCCTCGTTGGTTCCCTGGGCCAGGTCATTGAGATCACCGGCGGGAATGTCCAGTTTGTAGGCCATCTCTTCCAGGAAAGCGCCCGTGCCGGCAGCACATTTACGATTCATTTTAAAGCCAACGCGCTTGCCTTGTGCATCCAGCTTGATGATCTTGTTATCCTGGCCGCCAATATCCACAACCGTGATCGCCTGGGGAAAATAATGATAACATCCCAACCCGTGACAGCCGATCTCGGTCTTGGTATCGTGGGCAAAGGTCTTTGTCATGAGCTTGTCAAAGGGGACATTTTTACGGCCATAGCCCGTCGCCACAATCGCCTGGACCGTATCCCGATCAACCTGGGCCTGGGCCATCGCTTCCTCGAACGCCGCCGTTGCCGCCGCGGCCAGATGTGTCCCCGAACGCCGAACAAAACGGCCAAGGATGTTTCCGTCATCATCAATGATTACGGCCTTGGTCGTCGTCGTGCCTACGTCAATACCGGCAAAGGTTTTATCACTCATCTAATCACTCTAGTGTTCATTGGGAGCGGCAGACTTTATCTCTAGTCCCTTGACGAGCGCCGCGATGGTGTGATTGTACGGCGTCTCGACGTTGTATCTGCGTCCCCACTCGACGATCTTGCAACTGATCCAATCGATCTCACTGGGGATATTCCGGATAATATCCTGGTGCATAGAGGTTCTGTGATAGCCCGCTCCCTTGAGATACCGGACGCCGTGCTCTACAAATCCCTCATCGAACGTGATGCCCGCAGCCCCAGCCACTTTGACACCTTCGCGAAGAATAGCCTCGGCCAGCGACTCGGTGAGTTCAAAGTCCATCATGTCCTTCATCGGCTTGCGTGTCAGAGCGCACACCGGGTTGAGGGCCGAGTTGAGGATGACTTTTTCCCATTCGTACTTTTTGATCTCGGTCGTGAACGCGGTAATAAGAGTGCTCTCTGTCGCCATCTCTGCCAGGCGGCGGGCCACCGCCTCACTCTCAGGCGTCATCGCGCCGATATAGTTGGGCGGATTGAAAAAGGACATGGCAAAATGTCCATCGCCCATCTGGCTGCCACCATAGTTAACCACAATGCGCATCACATTGTCAGCATCAAAGGTTTCAGCCAAGTATTCCTCATTGTCCAGCCCATTCTGACAACTGACAAACTTTGTTCCCGGCTGGGCCACCTTTTCGATTTCGGGCAGAATGCGGGGGAGTATGGCCGATTTGGTAGCAATGATGATCGTGTTTACGGCGGGGAAATTGGATAGTTCAGAGATGCTATACGCCACCCGCTCGCACTCGGCCGTCATCTCTAAGAATCCCGTGATAGATACACCCCTCTCCTTGATCGCGTCCAGGTGAGGTTTTTGAATGTCGCAGAACACGACGTAATGTCCAGCGTTGGCCAGGTGCGCGCCCAGAATTCCGCCAACCGGTCCAGCTCCAATAATAGCAACCTTGGGTTCAACTGTCATACGGTTTCTACCTCCTTTCTACGTTGTTTCCGAACAAAGCCTAATCAATATCCTCGTAACGCTCGCGCAGCACGCGATGGATGATCTTGCCCGATCCGGTTCTTGGCATCTCATCTTGCGCGATAAAATGTACACGCTTGGGCCGCTTGTATCCGGCCAGCTTGTCCTTGCAAAAAGCGAAAATCTCTTCTTCTGTAGGTACAGCATCAGTATCTTGCGGAATAACAACCGCCGTCACTGCCTCTCCCCATTTTTCGTGGGGCAGACCGATGATAGCTGCGTCGAACACGCCAGGGTGAGCGCCGAGCACCTTTTCTACCTCACTGGGATAAACGTGCTCGCCGCCAGTGATGATCATGTTATTCT
Source organism: Chloroflexota bacterium (assembly GCA_024232355.1). The sequence goes on from JAAEPW010000159.1 coordinate 30,754, forward strand.
TACGATCCACGATCTCGAAAAAACCATCCTCATCCCGCCGCGCCATATCGCCTGCGCTGAACCACTCCCCACAGAACGAAGCCGTTGTCTTTTCCGGCAGCTTGTAGTACTCGTCAAACAGCATCGGTCCCCGCGAGTACAACTCACCGATCTCTCCCACCGGCACCTCGTTCCCGTCCTCGTCCAGAATTTTGATCAAATCCGTGCCCAACGACTCGAAACCAATAGAGCCCAACTTGCGCATCTGATCGTAGGGCTTGAGCACAGTGACGATCCCGGCCTCGGTGGAGCCGTACGCCTCGTACAGTTCGACACCGGGGAAGAAATCCATCACCGCCAGCTTCATCTCTTTCCGCGCCGGAGCCGAGGAACAGAGCAACTTTTTGATCGAACTCACATCACGCCCCTTGGCCTCCTCCGGCACGCTCAGGATAATGCTATAATGCGTGGGAATGAGCGAGATGAACGTGATCTTTTCCCGCTCGATGATCTCTAGAATCTCCTCACCACGGAAGGATCGCGCCGGGTGGATGTAGGCCGTGGCACCAATATACGTAAAGGTAAAGGTGAAAAAGGTCGAGTTGATGTGGCACAGCGGCATCACGTTCAGGCAAACGTCGTGCTCGTCAAAGCCAAAGTCGATGGCGTTGATGAGGTAAAAGGCGATGTGAGATTCGTGGGAGCGCACAACCCCCTTGGGTTTCCCGGTGGTGCCTGACGTATAGATGAGGATCCAAGTGTCCTCCGGCGCCACTTGCGCCTCCGGCTCACTGTCGGGAGCGGCGCGCATAAACGCCTCGTACTGCTTATAGCCCTCCGTCTCTTGGCCCACGACGACATAGTTGTCCACTCCTACACTCTTCAGATTCGGTTTGATGCCGTCCACGGTTGACGCGAACTCGTCGTGCACGATGAACGCCTGAGCGTCCGAGTCGTTCACGATATAGGCTATATCCGGGCCAATCAAGCGAAAGTTGATGGGCACGATGACGAGCCCCGTTTTCGCCGTCGCCAGGTAGACCTCGACGATCTCGATGCAGTTTTCCAGCAGAACGGCCACCTTATCTCCCTTGTTCAATCCCAGAGAGACGAGGCTGTGCGCCAGCTTGTTGACCCGCGTGTTTAGCTCTGGATACGTAAAGCCTCTTTCCCTATCCTTTAACGCCACAGTATCAGGAAACTTTTTCGCGTTTACCTCGAGTATCTGGCCTAAATTCATCCAGTGAGCCATATTAGCCTCCTAACGCATCTTTGCGATAAACCAGGTTTCTTTCTTCACCTTTACAATGATATCAACCTTTCTCTATATGCTGATCCGAGCATCCACGGCAAAGACGCGATCCTCGTAAGCGATGAGGGGATTCAGATCCATCTCTTGAATCATCGGCAGGTCGGTCACTAGTTGAGAAACGCGCTGAATGACCTCGATCAGTTTCTCCTGGTCTACGCCCTTCTCACCCCGCACCCCCTCCAGCAAAGGGGCCATCTTGATAGAAGAGAGCATTTCCTCGGCCTCGACCTCGGTGACCGGCGAGAGCTTGAAAATCACGTCCTTTAACACCTCGACGTAGATGCCGCCCATACCAAACATCACCAAGTGTCCCAATCCTTCCTCGGCCTTGGTCCCAACGATGACCTCCATTCCGCCAGGCAGATACTCTTGGATAAAGAACTTTAAATCCTCACTGTCAATCGTCCGTTCCATCCCTTCGACCGCGGCGCGGACGGCCTCACCATCTCTCAAATTCACCACCACGCCGCCAACGTCGCTCTTGTGTACGACGGATTCGGAATCAGCCTTGATCACCACTGGGTAGCCGACCGCAGCGGCGGCTTGTCCTGCCTCCTCGGTGTTCTCGGCCACCCGCCATCCCGCGACAGGGATGCCATAGGCCCCCAGCAGCCCGTATACCTCGGCGGCAGACAGAATCTCTCGCCCGGCATCTTTTGCGCCTTGGATGATCTCTTCCGCGCCCGCCTTGTCCACGTCGTCAAATACGCGTACCTCACCGATCTCGCGAGACCGAATTTCATTATACTGGGCCAACGCGACCAGCGCCCGCGCCGCCGTCCCAGGAAAACTGTAACACGGCACGCCCCCATCCTGCAAGATCCTCACGGTCTCTGTCCACTGACGCTTGTCCGTCATCAGATTGCAAACGATAGGCTTTTTGCCCTGCTTGCTGACCTCGACGATTTCTTGAGCGATGCTTTCGTTATCCACAAAGAACGGTGTGACAAAGTTGATGTACACACAGTCGATCTGGTCCTCGTCCATCATTGTGTCCAGTGCGGCCCGCCACTGCTCCCCTCCTGCGGTAGCGAGCACGTCCGTCGGATTGCTGAACGTGGCCGCGGGGTGCAGCTTGGTCTTGAGGAACGCGATGGCTTCTTCAGAAAGGGGCGGAATCGTCAGACCGGCGTTCACAAGCACGTCGGTCGCAATGACGGCGGGGCCGCCAGTGTTTGCGATCATGCCCACCCGGTTGCCTCGCGAAATCGGTTGCGATGCAAATGCCACTGCAGCCTGGCACAGCTCGCCCTCGTCGTGGAAGGAAAGCACACCCGTCTTTTCGAAAATGAGGTCGGTAGCCAGATCCTCTTTGGCCAACCCCCCGGTGTGAGACGCGGCCGCTTTTGCGCCTTCTGCCGTGCGCCCGGCCTTCATCGCCAGGATCGGCTTTTTCGCCGCCACCTCCCTGGCGACCTCCAGGAACGTGGTGGGGTCCCTGAGGCCCTCGACGTACAGCACGATTACCCGCGTCTCCTCGTCGTCGCCGTAATACTTGAGGATTTCGGGGATGGTCACGTCGCACGCGTTCCCGTTGGAGGCGTACATCCGCGTCCCAACGCCCATCTCGGCAAAGGCCTGGTGAATCGTCTCGGCCACACCGCCGCTCAGCGCAACGATAGAGATATGTCCCGGATCGGGTTTGGTGAACGTAAAGTTGCAATAGGCGCGCACGTCAGAGTCCGAGTTGATGACGCCCTGACAATTGGGGCCGAATATGCGAATGCCGTGCGCCTCGGCATTGGCCATGCAATCCGCCTGGATGGCCGCGCCCTCCGGCCCAACCTCCGCAAAGCCGCCGCCGTTAAGGATCACAAACTTTACGTTCTTTTTCCCGCAATCGTCAATCGCCATTGGCACAAACTTGGCGGGGATGACCACGTGTACCACGTCCACGTCCGTCGGCACGTCCAGGATAGACCCGTAGGCTTTGATGCCCCGAATCTCGTCCGCTTTGGGGTTGATCGGGTAGATCGCTCCCTTGTACCCAAAGTCAATCAAGTTTTTGATAATCCGGTTGCCAATAGCCAGTTCTTTGGTAGACGCGCCGATGACGGCTACCGCTTTTGGATTGAACAATGTGTCTAACATACTACCTCCGCTCCGCCAGTTGCTCGATAAAGGCTTCGATGTTTGTGTTCGTCTGTTCGTCGGACAGGCAGCGCAGGTCGTTCAGGTCTCCGTCGATGACCAGGTTGGGGATTCCGCTCTCCTCCGTGAGCCGCTGCGGCATGCCATAGTTGCAGTTCGAGTTGTTGGGGCACGTCCGGGCATTGTGGTAAATGACGCCATCGATCTTGAAGAAATCAAACATCCACTTGATGTACTCTTCCTTGACGTCGTCCGACCGGGCGATAAACTGCTTGGTGTACGCCATCGCCATACTCTTGAATGGATCATTAGAATCAAGGTCGGAGAAAATCCAACTGTTGCAATAGGTAGAGGCCAGCACGTTCGCCCCCAGGCCCGCGAACAACTCAGAGTGGGCCCGCAGCCTGCCCCAGACGGGCATGCCGTCCCAATAGATTCGGAATTGCTCGTTGTCCACAGCACCCACGCCGTTCTCGACTCGATCATTCAGCTCGGCCAGCAATTCTTCGTAAAAGTCGAGGGCTCCCTGCGTCCCTCTCGCCACCACCGCAGGCCCCATCAACGTGGTACCGTCAAAGAACGTCAACGGTGCCGGCATATTGGAAGCAGAATACAGCACCTCTTGCCATATATCAGAGCACCTGCGAGAAAGCGCTACCACGTCCTTGAATTCGTCCATATCAAACTTGTGCCCGACCACCTCCTCCAAGGGCTCGACCAGATTCTCCATCTGTTTGGTCATCGAAAACACGTGGTCGTCGGTGACCTCGCCGATTCCCCGGTACGAGTGGACGCCAACCAACGGCGCATCAAACTCCCTGGCATACCAGGCGAACCAGTCTTGAACGTCCCGGCATTGGTTGGTGTTAAACACCAACACGTCGGCCTTGGGCGGCCCCTCGATGCCCAACGGCTCAAAGGGCGTGTACCCCTGCGTGTAGGCTCCGATATCCGTCGTCATGTACGAGCACATCTCTGGCGAATAGCCCAAGGCGTTGGCATAGGGGATGTACTCTGTCGCCTTGCGGGTAGTGCCCAGCGCCGCCGAGAGAGTCTCTGGGAAATAGACCAAAAAACCCATTCCCCTCAAAAGCTCAGCCGGACCCACACTCGTGCACCACGCGATCTTTTTTTCACCGCTCTTGGAAGCCTGATCGAGTTCGACATAATAGTCGGCCATAAACTTGCGCTGCGTACGGCCAGCCTCCAACCTCTTCAAAACCACCTTTTTTTCCTCTGCCACAAGTACCCTCCTAAGTAACTGCTAGATTACTCCGCCCGCAGATCGCGATCAAACCTACGGGAGAGTACAATTGATCCATTGGGCGCATTTCAAACGAGTCAAGTAGCCGCGCTTTCCATAGCGCGCGGTATGGAAAGCGCGACTACTGAGATGAAGTACGTCCTAATTCTTTATTTCCCCTTGAATTTTGGCCTTCTTCGCTCCACAAAAGCCGTCATTCCCTCTTTTTGATCCTCCGTGCCAAAGGTCTCCATCACGCCATCCAGTTCAGCCGCGAGACCATCCTCCAGGCTCAATTGCAGCGCCTGATTGATGGCTGTCTTGGCCTTGCCCACGGCGATGGGGCCTTGCCTGGAGATGCGCTTGGCCAGCCGCTCCGCTTCTGGTAACAATTGCTGGAGCGGCACCGCTCGGTTGATCAACCCGATGCGCTCCGCTTCCTCGGCTCCGATCTGCCCACCGGCAAAGATCAACTCACACGCGCGCCCTTTGCCAATCAGACGAGCCGAACGCTGCGTGCCGCCCAGGCCGGGAAAGATGCCCAATCCCACCTCTGGGAAGCCCATGCGGGCGTCGGTGGCGGCCAAGCGAATATCGCAGGCCAACGCCAGTTCCAGCCCGCCGCCCAGCGCAAAACCATTGATGGCAGCGATGACGGGCTTTTCCATCTGTTCGATGTCGGTCAGCACGCCCTGGCCAAACGCCGTAAACTCTCGCACCTCGGCCTTGCTCTTGGACATCATCGTGCGGATGTCGGCCCCGGCGACAAAAGCCGGTCCCTCGCCGGTAATGATCACGGCGCGCACATTGGCGTCGTCCCGCACCTGCGCGACCACATCTTTTAGCTCGCGCAACACTTTTTCGTTGAGAGCGTTCATCGCTTCGGGCCGGCTCATCGTGATGGTGGCGACGTGCCCCTTGACCTCCAGTTTGACGTCTCGCAATATAAAGGGTTCGCCAGACTGAGCCTGCTTTTGCAACAGTTCCGGCACGTTGAAGGAATCGTGATGAGCAGCCACTTGCTCTACCAGTTCTAGCGCTTTATCCACTCCCAACCTGTTCATCATCCCGAACGGCCCCTTGGACCAGCGCAGCCCGACCAGCGCGCCCCGGTCGGTGTCCTCGATGGTGGCTACACCCTCCTCCACCAATTGTGCCGCCACACCAAATACGACGCCCAGCAAACGATCACCAACTGCTGTCTTGGCCGCTGCGTCTACCTCGCCTCCCAGGTCCCACTCCTCCCCGGACTCAAACTGGGCAGTCAGTGCGTCGGCGGGCGCGTGAAATTCACCGATCGATTCGGCCAGCGAGCTGGTCGAGTGGTAGGCGATGGGGACACCGGTAGCGTTCATCAACGCGAACGGCCCCAACCCAATGCGAAAAGTCTCGCGGGCGGCCTCATCGATAGTGGGGATGTTTGCCACCCCCTCACCCAACAGTCGAGCAGCCTCGTTCAGCCACGGGACGAAAAAGCGATTGACGGCAAAACCCGGCGCGTCCTTGGCAACGATGGGTATCTTGCCCGTGACGCGGGCATAGGCCATCAGCGCCTCCATCACCTCCGGCGAGGTCTGGTCGGTGGCGATAACCTCAAGCAGTTGGTTGATGACGGCGGGGAAAAAGTAGTGCAGCCCCGCTACTCTGTCTGGCCGATTGGTAGCTGACGCCATCTCGGCGATGGAGAACGAGGAAGTGTTGCTGGCAAAGATGGTGCCCTCGTGGCAGATGCCGTCCAACTCTTTGAACAGCCCTTGCTTGATCTCCATATTCTCAATGATGACCTCGATCACCAGGTCGCAGTCGGCCAGGTCGGCCAAGTCGGTGGTGCCGCTGACTCTTGCCCAGGTACCATCCCGCTTGGCCTGGGACATCTTTTTCTTCGCCACGCCCTTGTCCAAAAAGGCGCTGATGCGGCCCAGTCCTTTTTCCAGCAGTTCTTCGTTCAACTCGCGGACGACGGTCTCATAACCCGCCTGCGCTGCAACCTGGGCGATGCCGGCGCCCATCAACCCACATCCTATTACGCCAACTTTGTTTATTACGCCTACTTTTTTGATAGTCATCAATATTTCTCCTTTCTTTCTAGCGGAATAATTACACCCTGAAAAGTCAATTCCAACCAAATTCTGAATAATAAATACCTCGACGATAATTCGTTATGGCAACTTTTACATACGGAACTAGATTCTCTGGCAGTTCACTGATTGGAAACCATCCTAGATCATCACATTTATCCAATTCCATATTTTGTACCTCACCCAACCACTCACTCGCTGTGAAAAAGAATGATATCCGCTCATCATCGGCTTTTCTGTGCAAAAGATGTACCAACCTCAGATTATCTGGGCTAATGGTAATGCCAACCTCTTCTTGTGCTTCTCTCGCCATCGCCCGAGTTGCTGGTTCATTGCCATCCATATGACCTGCTACCAGACTATAATTTCCATCCTGATATCCGGTATTGAAACGTCGTAAAAGTAGTATTTCCTCTTTTACTATCAAGATCAAATGCACCTCAGGAATTAGGCTGAATCTTTTTTTGCTGAATGGATTAGATGTCACACAACTACCTCTCGATACTTTATACACGGCGTCCACGAGCCCAACGGCCTATCGCACCCTCTGCACGAAGCCTGCCCTTGGCGCTGTTTGCAGTAACTGTTCACCACATATTCAAACACTTTGGCGTTTCGGATGGCAAAGGCGATTTCCTCCGCGATGGAGAGCAGCAACATGTGCTCTTCGTCCGTGAAAGAACCCTCGCCAGCTTTGTTCAAAACCTCAAGCACGCCAACCTGCTCCTCGCCAGCCGTGAGCGGGACGGCGATCATGTTCCTCGTCTGAAAACCGGATTCCGAATCGACCTGTTCGTAGAATCGCGGGTCGTCATGCACATCGTTGATGACCTCTGATTGCTGCATCTGCAAGATGGAACCCGCAAGCCCTTTGTCTGCCGGAAACGTGGCGGCTTTTAGTACCGGTTTGGCAGGCCCTTCGATGTTGTAAAAGCCAAAATTCTTCTTCTCGTCATCAAGGAGAAGGACTGAGGCCGCTTCCGCTGAGACTGCTTCCATACAACAGTACAAAGTGGTTTCCAACAATTCGTGCAGGTCCAACGGCTGAGAAAGCATCGAGCTGATGGTCAGATACGTATTCAGGTGCGCAAGTTGCTGTGTGGATTTTTCACACTCGATCAGACGGTCAATTATCTGAGCGAACGGGCGGAAAAATCGCTCGTTGAAAGGCACATCTTCCGAGGCTTCCAGACCGACCAAACCGACGCATCCTCCTTGGGTTCGCAATGGGTACAATCTAAGATTGGTGTCTGGAACTTTGTCCAGACTTGATAGATGGTCGAATTGTTCAGTACACAAATTCTCTATCTTGGACGCTGTTTCAGGTTGCATCCCTTGTTGAGAAAAATGTGACTTGGGCAGTCGGGAATCAGCCATGTAAAGGAAAACCGAGTCCGCGTGCATCGTTCTGGCTATGCCAGGGAGAACACCATCTGCAAGTTCCTCCAGGCTTTGATCCGCAAGCGCGATGTCGAGCAGGTCCATTAGTTGCAAAGCTTGCTCGGCTGTTCTCTCTTTATGAATCATAATGACAAACCTCCCACACGAATACGCAATCGAAACGTAGCATAGGGCCTTGTGCCCGTTTTGCCCGCCCACAAGGGGCTATGCTACTTGAACTCTACCAAGTCCCACAAATTCCCATACAAATCCTCGAAAACCGCTACTGTGCCATAAGGCGCGGTTTTTGGTTCCCTCACGAAATGTATCCCGCGTGAAACCATCTCGTCGTAATCACGCCAGAAATCATCTGTCTTGAGAAACAGAAACACCCGACCACCGGTCTGGTTACCAATAAAAGCTTGTTGCTCAGGAGTCGAGGCTCTCGCCAGCAGCAAGGTCGTGCCGGTTGAGCCTGGAGGTGCGACCAACACCCAACGCTTGTCCTGTTCGGGTTGGTATGTGTCCTCGACCAGGGTAAAGTGGAGTTTCTGCGTGTAAAACTCAATTGCCTCGTCGTAATCGCGAACGACTAGGGCCACGTGGACAATAGACTGTTGCATTACTTTTGCATCCCGCCAACCTGGCTACTTTTTTCACACCCTGACCACTGAAGGGTCTTGAAGCGAATGTTTCTCTATGACCTGTTTTCCATAGCCGAAAGCCTGATCCATAGAAACAAGCTGATCTGTCAAGATGTTACGTTCCGCCAGAACTCGAACTGCTTTGTGAAACAGGGTGGAAGGTTTATTCCAAGGACAAACCCTGATACAGATAGAACAATGGTTTCCATTCTTGACCCACCAGTCCAAGCAATTCATAGCCCGTATCGGCCATTTCATCATTCCCGGCACATTGTGTTCGTTCCAACCCGTATCAATCCTATCGCCCGACACGAGAGCGCGGCTAGGGCAATGTTTTGCGCAAAGCACACATTTTTCGCAGAATTTCCCAACACCAATATCTATCGGGGTATCAGGAATCAAGGGGAGATTCGTGAAAACCTTGCTTATTCGAACCCTCGGACCATAATCCCTGGTGATCAGCATGCCGTTTCGCCCCATCTCTCCCAACCCGGCATCCACCGCCATGGCGATGTTGATGCCCAATTCATTCACAGAAGGGATCGCCCTATAGCCAAGTTCGGCAATGAACGTGGCAAGAGAGCTGGCACACCATGCGCCTTTGGAATAAGCGATGTCGGTATCGTATTCGATGCCAGGGGACCGTTGGATAGCCTCATAGCCCATCTCGTGAATCATCACAATGACCCGATTGAATTCTGCCGGAATCTCGATGGGGTCGCCTACCTCAGCGGCATGTGAATACCTGACGTTCTGATTCCCCCAATGGGTATATATCCACGTGGGATCGAGTTCTGCCACCCCGACCATATCCGCGCCGATCCATAACGCCTTTTCCTTGATGATTTTTGTCAGTGCCGCAGGGTCCGGATTTTTGAACCGATATACCGTGTTGTATATGGGCTTTGTCTCCCTGCCCAAAAGGTTCCCTCGGACCACGTAATCCACCGTGGCACCCGCCACCCAAGTGGCATGATCCACAAGAGTTTTCCCGGGGCTGGTTTTTTCGACATTGCTGAGGCATTGCTCGTGCATAACCGTATACTTGTTGCCCTCGACGTGTCCTCGACTGAATGCCGTGTTGCGGTCATCAAAACGTTCCAGACCTCCCGTGATTAGCCTTTTGTAGGTGGGTTCTTTTACATATCTCACAGCAATCTCCTCCTTGCTTCACTTTGACATATCAATCGAATACCCCTTTCTACCAATCCTTTAAAAAGAACTTCCGCACCAGGCTCCCGCAGCCTAACTATTTAATCATCGAGGCCGCTTGAATATAACGACTAAATAAATGCCGGCACTGGTTCAGTTGAATGGGATTACAATGTAGCCGCGCTTTCCATAGCGCGTGAGGCTCTGCGAGGTATGGAAACCTCGGCTACAAATCCCTTTTTGAGTCACAATTGGATTATTATCCAGAAATCCCACCCAACTGAA
>JAAEPW010000160.1 GCA_024232355.1 Chloroflexota bacterium
GTCGTGCCGAGCCGCACCGCCGAGCCCGAACACACGATAAAGGCGCGTTGCACGCCCATCTGTTTGATCTCGTGCTTGAAGAACGTATCCATCGAACCGGGTTCAAAATAGATCCTCGGCGGCACTCGAAACCATCTCATGTCAACCATCCTCTTTGTCACTCTCTTGATATTCAATAAATGGGAAACGGTCACATTGTCGGTGGTGATATTCCGTCCGCCTGCGCCACAGCCCAGGGTGAGAGAGGGGTGGATGCGATTGTACAGATCTCCAATGGCGCCGTGGGTGGAAGGTGAATTGACAATGATACGTCCGGCATTGATCGTCTCGCTGAACTGTCGCACAACTTTGGGGTTCTGAGAAAAGATCGACGCAGTGTGGCCCAATCCACCAAAGTGCATCAGGTCCATGCACAAGTTGACCCCTTCCTCAAGAGTGCGCACGACGTAAAAGCCGAGGATCGGGCACAGTTTTTCTCGAGAAAGCGGATATTCGACACCCACACCCTCAAGTCGCGCGATCAAGACGCGCGCGTTCTCGGGGATAGTGATGCCTGCGAGTTTCGCGATACGCTGCGGGCTCTGGCCCACGACCTGCGGCGACATGCTCTGCCTCTGCGGGTCGATCGCGATAGCCTCAACCTTGGTCACTTGCTCAGGCGTTAAAAAGTACGCTCCCTGGGATTTGAGTCGTCCCACGACAGCATCCTCGATCTTTTCATCGACGACTATGGCTTGCTCGGACGCACAAATCGTGCCGTTGTCAAAGGTCTTGCTCAACAAGATGTCATTGACAGCCGAGTTGATGTCGGCGCTTTCCTCGATATAGGCGGGGACATTGCCCGGGCCGACGCCGATAGCTGGCGTGCCTGACGAGTAAGCGGCCTGGACCAGCCCCATTCCACCGGTCGCAAGAATCAAAGACACGTCGGGATGGGTCATGAGAGCGCGAGCGAACTCACGGGATGGTTGTTCGATCCAGCGGATCACATAGTCGGGAGCGCCAGCGGCCAGCGCCGCCTCGTATATCGTCCGCGCTGCATCAATACTGCAATCGAGCGCATTGCGCGAAGGGCTAATGATAATCGCGTTGCGCGTCTTGAGAGCTATGAGACACTTGAACATCGCGGTCGATGTGGGGTTGGTGACGGGTGCAATCCCCAAAATGACGCCCATCGGTTCGGCAAATTCCATGATCCCTGTTTCAAGACTGTCGTTCACGAGCCCCACGGTCTTGACATCACGAATGTCATTGTACACATATTCTGTGGCGAACAGGTTCTTGATGACCTTGTCCTCAAACACCCCCATTCCCGTCTCGTCGACGGCTTTTCGGGCTAACTCGATATGCCGGGCCGCGCCTGCTCTGGCCGCAGCATCTACGATGCGATCCACCTCCTGCTGGCTATACTGCGTAAAGATCGCTGCGGCTTCATGAGCTTGCGACACTAGCTCATTTGCCACGTCGGTCAACGTTGTCTCTACATCGCGCTCGATCTGAGCGACTGGTTTCTTTGTCATTCGCCAACTCCTTATATTGCTTTCACCACCACCAAAGTAAGATCATCATCCAATGCCTCGTCCTCGCAGAACTCGCGTATTGTATCGTATACACAGGTCACGATCTCCTTGGCAGACTGTTGCGCATTGGCTACCAGAGCCTCCTGCAAGCGCTGCCGATTGAACATTTCGTCTTGGCCGTTTCTCCCGTCGATCGCGCCGTCCGTGTATAACAACAGCACGTCGCCACGATCCAGCAACACGCTTTCAGGCTCGGGAAAGTTTATGCCTGCCAGGATGCCCACCGGCATAACCTTACTCTCGATCTGCTCGACCTCTCCTGTCTGGCCGCGATACAGAAACACAGGCTCGTGTCCGGCCGAGATATAAGAAAGGGTTCTAGCCTGGGGGTCAAGTACAGCGTAAAAGAGCGTGATAAACATGCCTTCCTGGATGTCCTCGGCGAGCAGTTCGTTTACGCCCGCAACGGTCTCTCTTACGTCAGATTGCAGGCTGACGAGAGCCCGGAGCAACGAGCGTCCTTCCATCATCAATAGAGCGGGACCTACTCCGTGGCCTGTCACGTCGCCAACTGTGATGCCGAGGCGCTCGTCTTGTAGCTTGATAAAGTCGTAATAGTCTCCCCCCGTCTCGTCGCACGGCCAGCAATGGCCGTGGATGTCAAAGCCTTCCACTGAGGGGCACTCTGCAGGTAGCACATTCGCCTGGATATCGCGTGCAAACCTGAGCGCGGCGGCCATCTGTTTTTTCTCGACATAATGTTGGACGAGTTCGGCCTGATCCAGTGCGATGGCCGCATGGCTGGCCAACGCCAGCAGTAGCGATTCGTCATACTCTATAAATTGACGTCCCTTCTTGTTGAGCACTTGTACTACACCAACAACCTTGTCCTCATGCGTAATGAGCGGCGCGCAGAGAATACTACGCGTCTGGAAGCGCGTTTTTTCGTCCCAACTCCGATCAAACGCAGGATCGCTATACGGGTCAGCAATGTTCAGCAGTTGTTTCGTCGCCGCGACTCTCCCGGCGATTCCAGAGCCGATAGGCACTCGGATGACACTGTCGTCGAGCCCCTCAGCTGTGCGGGTCCATAACTCGTTCTTCTCGTGGTCCACCAGATAGAGTGATGTGCGCTCTGCATCCATAACTTTGACCGTTTTTTCGATAATCAAGTCGAGTAGCGCATCGAGATTCTTCTCGACGGCCATCACCTTTGATATCTCGAGCACGGCCTCCAGATCGGAAATCCTTTTCTCGACAGCCACCTCACCGCCCATTGACACACTCCTCACTGCCAGATCCAACGGAATCGAGAGATCAGTTGCTTACGTCCAAAGCGTCTCGACGGCCTCCGACTCGCTCTTGAAGAAACGAAACATCTGGTCGAGCGACGCGATCTTGAATATCTTGTACACTTTGGGCTGCGCGCAAATGAGCGCGATCTGCTTGCTTGCCGCCTGGGCGCGTTGGCTTGCGGCAATGAGCACGCGGATACCCGCGCTACTGATGAAATCGACTCCTGCCAGGTCACAGATCACCCCGGCCGCGCTATCTTCCAAGGCCTGCATTACCACGGGGGAATCCGCATCCGCGGTTGCCATGTCCAGTCGCCCGGACAGTTGGACTACTTTTACATCCGCATTCAATTCGCTTGTGCATACCTCAACGGCCATCCGTATTCCTCCTTATTTTTCGTTCTTGTGCTTGATGAGTACAAGTTGATTGCCCTCTCGTTTATCCCATTGATACTGGACGTCATCGACCAGTTGACGGATCAAACTTAATCCTAGTCCCCCTGAGGCGGGATCCTGCAACCGCTTTGCCATTGCAATCTCGTCGCCTTGCCGAGGGTCGAATGGCTTGCCCTGGTCCAGAATCCTCACCAGCAAACCGTTGGCTATAGGCGAGCAGACGACCGTTATCTCTCCTTTGGCGCCATTGGGAAAAGCATAACGAATGACATTGGTGCAAGCTTCGTCTACGGCCACCTCCAACTCACTGGTTTGCTCCTCGCTCAGACCTGCCGGACGGCCAAACCACTTGACCATCGCGCCGATGAGAGACAGGTACGACGAGCTCGCAGGAACGAGCAGCGTAGCAGTTGAGGGGACGTCGGCATCGGATTGGTGCTGTGCAGCCTGGGAAGAATTGTCGCTGTGTTTGCCCATAGTGACTCTACTAATTGAGTGATTCGTCGAGACAACAGTTATGACAACTTTTTGGCTCTTGCAATGGCGACAATACTATACGCCAATAGTCCAGCATTGTCAAATACAGTTACGCGATCGATCGTGAACTCGGTCGATCGATTCAGCGGTTCACGCCCATGTGCTTTTTCAGATCGCGCATGACATCGGCGAGGGGATCCTCGGCGCGGGGAGTGACGATTGATCGTCGGAAAGATGCAATGTAGGGAGTCAAAGATACTGGGACTGAGGAGGCCCAAATAGGCCCTAGCAGTGTTGAGTAACCTGACATATGAGAAAATGATTGAAACGAAAGATCTTTAACATCTAAATAAGTCGAGATCAGGAGTGGCCTCAAGTTCTCTTGTGTGGCATAATAGGAGGAACGAGAAGAATATCCTCCACTGGAGACAGGAAAGGAGAACGAATGGCCAAGCGAGTACCGAAAACGTCGCGGTTCAAGACGTTGGCAGCACGCCGACAAGCAGACCTGGAGCGGAACAAACAGCGGCGAGAGTCTCACAAGGCAACGCCAAGAGAAGTGGCAGTAGTACGGCGTCAGGCAGTGAGTGACTATCGGCACTTGAAGCAGGTGATGCCCACAGAGCGAGAAGCGGCGTGGAAGCACAAAACATCGCCCAGCACACTGCGTCGCTGGGACAGTCTGTATCGGACAGGAGGCCTGAAAGCGTTGGTTCCAAAGTCGAAGCGGCCTAAAACGATTCATTAGCAGATTCCGTTGCACATCCAAGGGTTGGTGGTGCTGTTTCGATTGAAATATGGATGGGGACAACATCGAATCAGTGCCGAATTGAAGCGTCGGGGCATCTATTCCCTGAGTCATAGAAGTGTGCGCAAGATTCTGGATCGCCAGCCA
>JAAEPW010000161.1 GCA_024232355.1 Chloroflexota bacterium
CAACGGCCCTGGACCAGGGTCTGCAGGGTCACTGGCGGCTGGACGAGGAAAGTGGGACACGCTACGATAACTCGTCCCACAGCAACAATCTGACCGATCACAACACCGTCGGTTCGACGATGGGACAAGTGGGCCTGGCGGGGGACTTTGAGCGCAGTAACTCTGAGCGTCTCTCTATCGACCACTCGGTCCAGAACGGATTGAACATCACCGGCAGCCTGACGTTGGTCGGGTGGATCAAGCCGGAAATCGTTGATCAGTACATGATCATGGCTGCCAAGTACGAGTGGGGAGTGGACAACCGGGCATATCGCTTTGATGTGCGGCCCACCGGGCAGATGGCGTTGATCATCTCACCAAACGGTCAGACCAGCAGCGACTACAGCCTGGTGGCCAACGCGGGCCTCGTTCCGGGCACCTGGTATCACGTGGCCGGTGTCTTTGATGCCCAGATGCAGACTTTATCCATCTACCTGGATGGCGAACTGGCAAGTTCCCGGTCGGTGAACTATGATCACATCAATTCGAGCACCGCGCCCTTTATGCTGGGAGCCAATATGCAAAACGGCAGTGTGACCCAGTACTTTGACGGGGTGCTGGACGAATGGCGCGTGTACGACCGAGTCCTGAGTCAAGCCGAGATACACTCACTGATGTCGCCCAATCCGCCCAGCGCCGATTTCGCGGCCATACCCTCGAGTGGCATCGCGCCACTGACGGTGGTATTCACCAACAACACTATTGGAGACGTCACCAACTATGTGTGGAACTATGGCGACGGTATCACCAGCACCGCGTCTACTGCCACTCACACCCACACCTATGCCTCGGCGGGCCCCGCCACCGCAGGTGGCGCCTATACAGTGAGCCTTACCGCCACCGGTCCGGGTGGTTCAGACACACGGACCCGCACTGGTTGCATCACCGTCTACGAAGGAGTAGTGGCCGAATTTGAAGGCAGCCCGATCAGCGATATGGACTCTTTGACCGTGAATTTTGTCAACCAATCCACCGGCAACTATGACACTTGCATCTGGGGCTTTGGTGACGGCAACACCAGTCCTGACTGCAACGATCCCAGCCACCTCTACGATTCACCGGGTATCTACACCGTGATCCTGACGGTCAGCGGGCCGGGCGGCTCGGACACACGGACCCGTACCAACTATATCACCGTCTACGAAGGAGTAGTAGCTGGCTTTGAAGGCAGCCCGACCAGCGGTGTGGGCTCTTTGACCGTGAATTTTGACAACCAATCCACCGGCGACTATGACACTTGCATCTGGGACTTTGGTGACGGCAACACCAGTCCTGACTGCAACGATCCCAGCCACCTCTACGATTCACCGGGTCCCGCCACCGCAGGTGGCGCATACACCGTGATTCTGACGGTCAGCGGGCCGGGCGGCTCGGACACACGGACCCGTACCAACTATATAACCGTCTACGAGGGGGTAGTGGCTGAATTTGAAGGCAGCCCGACCAGCGGTGTAGGCTCTTTGACTGTGAATTTTGTCAACCAATCCACCGGCGACTATGACACCTGTGTTTGGGATTTCGGCGACGGAGCCACCAGTCCCGACTGCAACGATCCCAGCCACCTCTACGATTCACCGGGTCCCGCCACCGCAGGTGGCGCATACACCGTGAGTCTGACGATCAGCGGACTGGGTGGCTCGGACACGCGGACCCGCACCGACTATATCACCGTCACGCCGCCGGTGGCCGACTTTGGAATCTCTTCGTCGAGCAGCCAAGAGCCACAGATGGTGGTTTTTAACAGTCTCACTGCCAGTGGAACGACAGGCTATTTATGGGACCTGGGTGACGGCACGACAAGCGCCGAGGAGAACCCCGTACACGCCTACACAGCCCCCGGTGTGTACACCGTGGTCTTCACTGCGACCGGAGTAACCGGTACGGACGTGCGGGCGCGCGCCATCACCATCCACCAGAACAGCATATACGTGGACGATGACGGCGACTGTTCCGGCAACATCCCCTGCTTCGATACCATCCAGGCGGCGGTGGGCGATGTGCTCATCGAGGTCAATTATGACGCGGTGCTCGTGGCTCAGGGGACGTATACCAGCATTGGGGCCAACGTGGTCATGATTGGCACTGGCAGGGACATTGACCTGCTCGGCGGGTGGAACGATGACTTTACCGTCCGTGATCCTGACACCTACGTCTCTACCATTGACGGCCAGGGCTACCGTCGTTGTCTCAATATCGACGCTGCCAGCCCACTGGTAGATGGTTTCCACATCGTCAACGGCTCAAATCGCTTTGGTGCTGGCATTTTTATCAAGAATGGCTCGCCAATCATTCAGAACAATGTCATTCACGACAACTCGGCAAGCAATGATCTTGAAGGACTTGGCTCTGGCGGTGGCATCTACGTCGCTGGCGGCTCGCCGACGATCCAAAATAACGTCATCTCCGGCAATACTACAGATAACGGCGGTGGCGGTATCCAAGTTGCAGGTGGCTCGTCGACGATCCAGAACAACGTCATCTCCAACAACACTGCTCATGATGGTGGTGGTATCGCAGTCTGGAGTGATACTGTTAATTACGCAGACTGGGGTGATGCAATCATCCAGAACAATGTGATCTATGGCAACACAGCGAACAGGTTTGGTGGTGGCATAAGCATCTCTGACGCTGGCCCAATCATTCAGAACAATGTGATTGTCGCTAACCGATCTGAGAGGGGAGGCGGGATTTATCAAGACGAATTGGGTGAGAGCACTCTAGACTACAACAACGTCTGGAAGAACGACCCAGACGACTACTATGGAGGAGAGATGAGGTCCGGCTCTCACGACATCTCGACCGATCCGCTGTTCGTGGATGCGGAGAGGGATGATTTCCACCTGACCTCCGAATCGCCCTGCATAGACAAAGGGGATCCGAACACCACCCTCGACATCGACTTTGACGGCGAATCTCGACCCCAAGGAGAGGGGTACGACATTGGTGCAGATGAATATACTCTACTACTACAGCCGCTAGAAGCCGATTTCACTGCCACGCCGCGGAGTGGTGCGGCACCTCTAACCGTGAATTTCTTCAACCTCACCACTGGTGAGGTGATGCTTCACCGATGGAACTTTGGCGACCGTCAGGTCAGTTCCCTTGCCAGGATGCACACCTACACTCAAATCGGCGTCTATACCGTGACCCTCACTGCCTACGGACGAGATGGCTCGGACACACTAACCCGCACCAACTATATCACTGTCACTGGACCGCCACCTATTGCTAGTTTCACTGCCGCACCGTCGAGTGGCGCTGTTCCCTTGATTGTAGACTTTACCAATCTCACCACTGGCGACTATAAAACTTGCACCTGGGATTTTGGCGACGGAGATACCAGCGACAACTGCAACGATCCTCGTCATCGCTACAATTCATCTGGTGTTTATACTGCAAGTCTGACGGTTAGCGGAGTGAGCGGTTCGGACATACTGACGCGTACCAACTATATCACTGTCACTGAAAGAGTAGTGGCTGAATTTGAAGGCAGCCCGACCAGCGGTATGGATTCTTTGACCGTGAGTTTTGATAATCAATCCACTGGCGACTATGAAACTTGCGCCTGGGACTTTGGCAACGGCAACACCAGCCATGACTGCAACGATTTCAACTATACCTATAACTCGCCGGGTATCTACACTGTGATCCTAACGGTCAGCGGGCTAGGCGGATCGGATACACGGACCCGCACCGACTATATCACCGTCCACGGACCGCCAACGGCTGACTTTGATGGCAATCCGACCAGTGGTGTGGCTCCCCTAAGTGTGACCTTTGTCAATCACTCCACTGTGGGCTTGACTTATCTGTGGGACTTTGGCGATGGTCAGACCAGTACCATTATCAACCCCACCCACACCTACACTCAAACCGGCGTTTACACCGTGACCCTTACTGTTACCGGACTGGGTGACTCGGACACGCTGACCCGCACCCATTATATTGCAGTCTCTCAGGGTGTGACGGCCGACTTTAGCGCCAACCCAACCAGTGGCGTGGCTCCCTTGACTGTGAACTTTGCCAATCTTTCCAGTGGCAGCTATGATACCTGCACCTGGAATTTTGGCGACGGTAACACCATATACGACGACTGTAACGATCAGAGTCATACGTACATCTCGCCGGGTCCCGTCACCGCAGGTGGTGCCTACACCGTGAGCTTGACCGTCAGCGGGCTTGGCGGCACTGACGTGTTTACCCGTTTCGCCTACGTCGAGGTCCTCGGTGCCGATTTTACAGCCGCACCCAGGATCGGTGCGGTTCCTCGCGTGGTGACTTTTACCGACGTCCTGAGTGATCGAGTCACAAGCCGGACCTGGAACTTTGGCGATGGCTCACCCGAAGTGATCACCACCCAGGTCACTATTACCCACTACTATACCCAAGCCGGTGTTTACACCCCCACGCTGACCATTATGCGTGATGGTGGCTACCAGTATACCGAGGTCAAGCCTGCCTTTATCATTGCGCGCGGGGCAGAGTTCAGCGCCTCGCCGCAGACTGGCCTGGCTCCGTTGGAGGTTACCTTTACCGACATTGTCAGTGGCCCGGTCACCGATCGAATTTGGGACTTTGGTGATGGCGAGATCGCAACAGATGCTCCTGTTTCGATGACACACACCTACGTCCAACCCGGTATCTATACTCCAACCCTGACGGTGATACGCGATGGTTATACCTATAGCCAGTCTGTCCCCAATATGATCGTCGCCTCCCAAGAAGCCTGCGCCATCAGCACGACCAAAACTACCTGGTGGGACAGTGGCTTTTTCTACCGCCAACCCTTGACGCTGACCGTGGCTTCTCCTCTAGTATATACGTCAGACGTGACTCAGGTGCTGGCCCTGACACTCGATACTCAAACCCCGATCACCGACGACCTGATGCTGCCCGACGGGAATGACCTGCGGGTGGTATACCTGGACGCAGGCAATTGGCGCGAGCTGCCCAGGCACCTTGGGGACGTGGGCACTACCAACACCACCGTCTACTTTCCCTTGCAGGCCACCATCACAGTCACCGACACCGGATACTATCTCTACTACGGCCGTCCGTCCGCTGGTCACCCGACTGCGGACAACCCGCCAGAGCTGTACCCGGATATCGCAAGCTGGTCCACCGTGACCACCACCGGTAGCGGAACCTTTACCCCCACGGTGGCTTTCACGGCCAGCACGTACGCCGGGCTGGCCCCGTTGGACGTGAGTTTTAGCAACCTGACCACACCGACTACGGGCATCGACAACTATACCTGGAACTTTGGAGACGGCACGCCCGAAGTCCACGACTTTGCGCCCAATCACCCCTATGCCAACCCCGGCCCCGCTGCCGCAGACGGCGCGTACACCGTTACCCTCACCGCTGTCACGGACGAAGGCTTGACAGTGATCCACACCTGGGTCGCCGCTATCCAAGTCCCTGGTCTCGATGCCACCGCCGACGCCACGGTCAGTCTGGGAGAACGAGAGAGTCCCACCGGCGTCGCCGTCATCTGCGCCGAGGCAACCGTGCCCCAATCTTTCTCTTCCGCCGATGGCCGCCTGACCATCACCTTCCCGCCGGGAGCAGTTACTGAAACCATCGTCGTCACCCATACTCCCAAGGTATGGGCGCACTTTGGCCCCAAGGTGCTGACCTTTTACGATATGACGGCTACGACCCTGGATGACGGCAGACCGGTCACGACTTTTGACGCAGACGTCGTCTTTGACTTTCAGTATGGCAACTCTGTTGAGCCTGAGCAGTTGGAATTCACCATCGCCGGTTTCAGTTGGAACGAGGCGATCAAAGAATGGGAACGTCTGCCCGCCAACTTGGACACCACCGGCAACGCAGTTACCTTCCAAAGTGGTCACTTTTCTGATTTTGCAGTCACGGCGGTCGGTATGAACAGTGCGCCAGCCAGCGCCGTCAGTGCAGCTCAATCAGACTTGTTCTCCGGCGCGGCCACCTGGTCCTACCCACTCCATGTGCCGCCCGGTCGAAACGGCCTGCAGCCGGGTTTGGCCCTTAGCTATAACTCCCATCTGGCAGAAACCCGGCAGACCGACTTTCAGAGGAGCGGTCTGTTCGGCCTGGGCTTTAACCTGGAGCCAGGTTTCATCGACATAGACCTCACCTCTGATGTACAGCAATACAACTATGACCCAAACGGCTGCCTAGTGGACGCGTGGGTAGATTTCGAGGCTTACCTGACCCTCAACGGCGCGCGCACGAGATTGATACGCCAGGACGATTGGTTCCCGGATTCAGGAAACCCGGATCTGGTCGGCGACTTTCGCCTGCAGCAGGATAACTTTTTGCGCGTCCAACTCTTCCGGGGTGGAAATGATCAAAGAACCGATTTCTTCCTGATCCACGACGACGAGATCAAACCTTTACCCCAACTATACTGGGTGGTGACAACCAAGGAAGGAACGATCTATCGTTTCGGCGATGCACCTAATACCGTCCAGATATTGCGGACACTGATAATTAGCTATGATGCCAGCGGCTGGGGTTCTCCAGGATGGATGTCATATCCCAAAAGAACCTATCTGAACGAGATAGAAGATGTCTACGGCAACACCGTGACCTATGGGTACACACGAATAACCCGACGGACTGACGACGGGGTAGCGTATAACCCTGCTATCCTCCTGTCACACATCAACTACAACGCTGATGGGACCCGCCGGGTTGTCTTTGAGTACAATCACGACCGGCTTGACGAGCCTTCACCCCAAGCTTTCTTCCCTGGTGCAGCCTATTCCTATTACCGCGATCTACTGTCGGCTGTGTCGATGAGGGTTAATCCGGGCGGCGAGTTCCTGCGCTACGAGTTTGGGTATGATCACATCGACTTCAATCCTATGCCATGGGGGGAAGAACAAGTTCCCGTTCTTCAAACCATTACGGCCAAAGATGAAAGCGGACAAGAATTTGAGGCCCAAACCACATTTGGATACTATGTTAACGAATCCCTGTGGCGATACAAAGGAATGTTGCGTCAGATCGAAAATGGTTATGGCGGTTCGACCAGTTTTAGCTATTCTCTCAACAAGCGGGTGAAAAAAATCAGTATGCTTGCGGATGACGCGGAGCCGATTGTCCGCAAATTCGACATCATTGACGTCCCTGGAGAACGCCGTGTTTCTGTCTGGAACGAAGGCGGGAACTCGGAAACCCAGTATGCCTTCCACACCGAATACGATTGGAACCCATTCGATACCAAGCTACCTCCTTTGACAGGTCAATTGAAACACATTACCATACGCGATCTTTCAACGTACAGGATTGAGCAGACCATTTGCTACGAGTATGACCCAGAGCTACCTACTTCGACCAACGAAAATGTCTTTGTGGCACCGACAAAAAAAACCACGGTGTTTGAAGAAGGCATTTGCTATCTTCCAGCTTGGTCAGAGGGTGGTATTGTCGTTGAATATGATTATGACAATGAGTATGGTAATCTTCTAGAGACCTTCGAGCATGGTGATCCTAACACATCTACCGATGATCACCGGATCGTGACGACTTACATTGACAATGGCTGGGACAGGCGGATACCCACTCTACCTAGAACTCAAACCATCTATGGACGAAACGGTGTCGGGTGGGAGGTTGCCGCGCAGACCAATTATGATTACGTCTTCCAGGGCAGCAACACAGAAGCCCTGGCCCGAGTGACTACTACCCAACATGGTTTGGCTGGCAGCGTGGACTCGACTAGCATGGTCCACTATAACAGCCACGGCAACGTGGATTGGACGCAAGACGGCCTGGGCAATCGCACCGTCGTCGCAGCCTTTGACAGCGCCAACGTCTTCCCCTCGATCGTCACCTATCCCCCTGTCGACGGACTCACCCTGCAGACCCAAACCACCTACGATCCACGCTGGGGAACGCCCAAGCAAGTGACCGGCTTTAACAGCGACGATATCACCGAGTACCGCTATGATCCTTTCGGCCGCCTGCAAGAGGTCGAGGATCTGGTGGCGGTCACTCGCTATGATTATGCAAAGGATGAGCAGAACGGTGGTTTGGAGGTTGCTACCACCTATGCCTATGACACACTAGATGCCTACCAGACCTCGGTCAAGTACAACGCCCTGGGGCAAATGATCCAATCCGAAACCGAGGGTGGGAGCGGCAACATCATTGTAGACTACGAGTACGACGGGACGGGACGCCAGGTATGGACTTCTGTGCCCTACATCGGCGCTTCCCCTTCTTTAGGAACCCGCACCGAATATGATGCCCTCGGACGCCCCCGCGCGATCACAAACCACGACACCACCACCCAGCGCTTTGACTATGATGGCTGGCAGAGAACTACCTTTACCAACCAGGAGGGACACCAGACCGTCTACGGGAAAGACGCCTTTGGTCGCACCACCTGGGTGCGGCAGTATCGCGATGATACGGGGGCAGAGCCCCAGACCCGCTACGGGTACGACACCCTCGGCAACCTGACCGATGTGTGGGATGCTGCTGCTTCCTCCAACCACACCGAGATGACCTACGATGGCCTGGGTCGCACGCTCACCATTAGCGATACCGACACAGGCTACTGGACGTACGTCTACGACGCCAACGGCAATCTGATCACCCAGACCGATGCTCGTGATCAGATAATTACGTTCGAATATGATGCGCTCAACCGGCTCATTGCCAAATGTGGTAGTGAGATATGTGAGAATCTCAATTTGATCGCCGCTTACACCTACGATGACACCACCGACGGCAACACCGGCCTGGGCCGGCGCACCGGTATGGAAGACGCCTCCGGCAGAACAGCCTGGATATACGACGCAGCTGGCCGTCTGGCCAAAGAGACCAAGGTGATTAGCTACATAAGGTGGGCCATTCCCTACACCACCAGCTTTACGTATGATTTCTTGAATCGTTTGGACACCCTGACCTATCCCGACGACGAAATCGTGACCTACGGCTACGACGCTGGTGGCCAGGTCAACCATCTCGCTTCTGGCATTGACATCTATCTCCAGGATGCCCAATACACTGCTCTTGGCCAGCCGGACTCGCTCACTCTGGGAGCAGGCGTGATCGTTGATTTTGGATATTATGCCAGCAATAATACTGGCAAACCTGCCTTTGCACTGGAATCAATCTATGTAAACGGTCTACTCAATCTGAATGACTACAGATACCATCTTGACGGCAACCTAGAACACGTATCGGGGAGCATCGGCGGTTCCATTTCACCCACCAATCTGGACCTGACCTACAGCTACAACTCCCTAAACTGGCTGGATACCGTGAATGGCACCGTGCGCGGCGAGGTCTATGACCGTGCTTATGCCTATGACGACATCGGCAACCTGACTACCAAGAACGACCTGGCTCTCAACTATGACACCGAAGCCTATCCCCAGGATAGCAACCAGCCGGCCCATGCGCCAGGTCGAGTCCAGATTCAGATTCAAGGTGGCGAGCCCGAAATGATCGACTTTGGATACGATGACAACGGTAATCGGATTACTCGTCTGAGCAGCAGTGGCGATTTAACTATGTATGACTATGATGAGGAAAATCGGCTGGTTGAGTTATCTGACACTACCTTTGTATACGATGGAGATGGCAATCGGATCAAGGAAGTCGACAATGACCAAGACAGCACAACCTATGTGAACGGATACTACGAGGTTGCTCCCTGGAGTGATAATGTCGTCATTTACAATGAAACGGGTCGCGAATTAAACCCCAATATGGTCAGCGATGATGATGGCAAGCTCTATCTAGTATGGGTTGAATGTTCCAGTGACGACGCTGGTGAGGTACGATTTGCCACTCGTGATCCAGATACTGGCGACTGGAGTTCTTTCGAGTCTATTGGTCACATCTCCGACTTGATTGATGATGGATGCCGGAACGTGAGGCCTGTAGTGAGTGTTGACTCTGATCGCAACGTAACTGTGGCCTGGAACGAGTATGGTAATTCTAGCTACAACATCCTCGCTCGCCACCAGCTAGCTGGCGGTGGTTGGAGCGCCGAAAACCTGGTAGCTAATAGTTCGAATGATGAGACTTTTCCATCCTTGGTGTCTGCTCCTGACGGAACTGTTTTTCTGGCCTGGCAAAGTTGTGATGGTTCTGACTGTACTGTCCATGTTGCTCGATCTATGTCTGGCTCGTGGACAAATGAATACCAAACCGGTGGCGGTGGGGATCAATCGCTGCCGGCATTGGCCTCTGACAACGAGGGGACCATCTATTTGGTCTATGCGGACATTGAATCTAGCCCAGAAGATGGATTCTACTTGGTCCGCCGACAAGCCAATGCATGGGTATCCTCACCCGAGCCTGTGGGTATTAATGGTGATAGTTTCGATGCCCCCCTTGTTCTGGCTATCGACAGCCAGGGCAATTTGTTTGTGATGCAAGCCAATGACCTAGTAGTAGATAACAATGATATACCATACTCAATCACAATGGAGGACCCTGATGACCAATGGCATCCTATAACAGTCGAGAACACACAAATTGTGGATGATGATGTTCTGGGTGCTGATAACCCCACTATTGCCGTTGGGCCAAAGGGCATGCTGGTAGCGGTTTGGGAAGGAAACAAGGATGGTGAGAGTACCGGTCTCTTTATGTCCTACAAATCCTTTGTCAAACACTACTTTGCCAACGGTCAGCGCATCGCCACCCGCACCCCGGATGACTCTCTCTACTATCTACTCTCCGACCACCTCGGCTCCACCTCTGTCATTGTAGACAGCGCAGGCGGCGAAGTAGGCCACATCGTCTACGATCCCTTTGGCGAGGTTCTCACCAACACCCTGACCCTCACCGTCACCGACCGGCTCTTTACAGGCCAACGTTGGGATGGTACAATAGGATTGTACGACTATAACGCCCGTTTCTATGACCCACAGATCGGCCAATTCACCCAACCCGACAGCCTGGTGGTGGGCGCAACGAACCCCATCGCCTGGAACCGGTACGCGTATGTTCACAACAATCCCGTCAACCACACCGACAGCACCGGCCACGTCATCGACACCCTGTGGGATGCATACGACCTCGCGGCTGATGCTGGCCGGTGCGTCTTTGGTTCTGATGCACTGTCGTGCTACATGGTACCCCTCGATGTCGCGGCCTTGGCTGTGCCAGGTGTGCCCGGCGTTGCGGACAATGCGGCGCGGCATATAGACGATGTCCCGCTTGGAAGGACTGCTTACCTGATTGGTGGTTTACCACAGGATATGCAAGGTGTTGAGCAAATTGTCGAGTTGTCTAGCAAGTATGATGAGGTAATTGTTAATGACATAATTCCCTCCTCCGATCTTTTGACAGAATTTACACTTGAAAAAGCAGGTTATCAGCTATCCAATGTGAAGTATGTTGTTGGGGACGCCGCTAAGCTCTCCCCACTACACCATACCGACATTTTTGCTGTGGCTCCTAATGCAGGTTTTCATTACGGTTTGGTTGAAGTAGGGGAAAAGGTGCTAGGAAATGAAAGTAGACTGATAGTGGCTAGCAACCTAAGTACAGCGGAAAGTTTGGCTAACACTCTTAGAGCAGGCAGTGCCAGTGTATTTGAAGGATTTTATGAGGCTGGCGATATCATAACACAAGTAGGCTCACGCAAGATTAGGCTTACTTCCCGATACTTGTACACTCCTGGAAGGCATATACCGAGCGAAGGTTGGAGGAACACTTTGATAATTGTGACACGTTAACTCTAGAAAAGCCGGAGGAATAGCATCATATGCAAGTACATCACATAATGAAACGCTTAAACGAATTGGGCTCTGAGCTACATCGTTTGAGAGGCAAAACTGAGCATTTCAATCTTTATTTGGAAATGAAGGGGAGAGAGCGTCTCAAACTAGGTGATGACTTGGAGTATCTCTGGGATGCCTTAGAAGGATGGGTATCCGTGGGAAGATTTCAATTCCTATGGAGTGACCTTCCCCCTTTCAACCAAAAGACACCCCTGGCGCAATGGATAATAGACTTGATTCACATACGTCATAAAGAATTGGGACGCCCCCAGGAGTTATTAGGCCAGTCTCGAATCAGTCTTATGCCGCCAGTTGACCTTCAAAATATTCAGATATGGCGGCATCACCATCCTGTTTTTTATAAGGATGTACAAATTCTCGGGTATTTTTACTGGGGTGACATATTCACCGAGTTGAACTTTTGGCAGGAAGTGACTGATACTGCTCTTGAAATGGTTAATTGGACGGCGAGTTCTGCAACGGTTCGTTTCATTATGAAGTGGAGAGGAGCGTTCCAATCCATCGAAGCACTTGATATCAAAAGGACTGAAGATACGTTCTGGACTGTTAACTCCGAACTTGGGGAACGATCTTACCTGTCAGCAATTTCGACGACACATCTACTCAACGCCCAACTGATTGCTCAACTAGGTAGTAATAGGCTTGTTCCAGTTGAGTTGCAAAATGGTTGGTTGACAATGGCGTTGGAGATAGCGAGGGCAGATTCAGGAGCATTTCACTCACTGTCCTGCGCACCTATACCAGAGAGTGTTTTGCAACAATTAGGGGGATATCTCATTGGCTTAGCATTGCCTGGATATATAGAGATTAGTGAGCATCTAGAGACTTTTCTGTCGAAAGAGATCAATCGGTTCGAACTTGATATGTTGAAGGATACCGACGATGGATTTTGGTTTAGCCAATTGCAAGGTGTATTGAATCAACTACGGGCAACGAGGGAAACCCTCGTAAGCAGTTGGCAATCCCTCTGAGTGCTTACTCCTTGGCCTATCTGGTTACAACGTCCAATTCTACGACCCGTAACTAGGCCAATTCACCCAACCTAACAACCTGATGGGGGTGACGAATCCCATCGTCTGGAACCGGTACGCGTACGTTCACAACAACCAAGCAATTTCACAGCAATTGCCGTCAGTGACGATTAATGTGCTTGCACAAAGTAGACGCATTCGGATGACCTGCCGATTGCGATTGGGCCGCAAACTTGGCAAATCTGGAACAACAAGAAGAAATCGTGCGTGAATACCACGCCACGATAGCCAAACTCTACACTCTTGGTTGGGATGGAGCGGTTGATGTCGAGTGTGAACTGCCAGATGAACTCGTGCCAGAAGAGTACTGGCGCAGAAATCCCAAACCACCGGGCGTCCTCTGGCATCGGCCTTGAAAACCGTTCCTTGAGAAATAGACGAGGCGCGCAGGTACAACAGTTGGGGCCTGCGCGCCTCTCACTGTGCGATGGATAATAACCAATGCAGTTCTCTCCCCCCCCCCATATACCCTTCGTAGGGGCGACGTATTCTGGGTCAAATATCTCTCCAGAAACTCAATCCCCCCACCACGTCTCCCCTTTGTCCACAAATAGCATTGCTGGGAATACGTCGCCCTCTCTCGCCGCGACGCATTCCTTGATTCATGGGCACCGATGTCCTTCCCGACCTGGTATGGTATAATGCCCCCTTATGCACACAACGACGGTACACACGTTTAAGGAGAAAAAACGCTTGAAATCTCGAACACTACTGACCGGGTTGATCGTAACAATCCTCTTGGCAATTGCATCCAGGTCAAGCTTCAGCGCACCCGTCATAGGCCACGGTCCCGATACACCAACCGAAACCCCGGAATACGCCCCCAACCGCGTAATCATCAAATTCAAAGAGGGTAGGATGCCCAACTCGGCCCACAGCATGATGGTGAACCAATTGGGGGTCACATCCCACCAAAGGCTACACGCCATCGGCGCAGAAGTTTGGGACATATCTATTCCGGTCGAGGACGCCATCGCCCGGTACCAGGGCCACCCGGCGGTCGAATACATAGAACCAGATTATATCGTAAGCGCTTCCGAAACAATCCCCAATGATCCCGACTTTTTACAGCTCTGGGGCTTGCACAACACAGGCCAAGACAGCGGCACGCCGGACGCCGACATCGACGCGCCAGAGGCCTGGGATTTGGAAACCGGCGACAGCGGCATCATAGTCGCCGTGATCGACTCGGGCATTGACTACAACCACATCGATCTTACAGCCAACATGTGGACGAATCCCGGCGAGGTGGCGGGAAACGGGATCGACGACGATGGGAACGGATACGTCGACGATGTTTACGGCATCGACGTCTGGAACCACGACTCGGACCCAATGGACGACAGCGGCCATGGCACACACTGCGCAGGCACAATCGGGGCGAGGGGCAACAATAGCGTAGGTGTGACCGGCGTATCCTGGGACGTGCAGCTTGTGGCTATCAAGTTCCTCAATAGTAACGACCTGGGCTCTATATCAGGCGCTGTGGAAGCCATTCAATACGCCATCGACCACGGTGTACACATTATGAGCAATAGCTGGGGAGGGATATTTTACAGCCAGGCATTGTATGATGCGGTTTTGGCTGCCAGAGATGCGAGCATACTCTTTGTAGCCGCAGCAGGTAACGAGTCTCGCAACATAGACCTAACTCCCACTTATCCCGCTAGCTTTGACCTGGAAAATATCATCTCGGTTGCCGCCTCCAATCGTTATGACGACAAAGCCTGGTTTTCAAACTATGGCAAGACGTCGGTCGATGTTGCCGCGCCCGGTGCCGCAATACTGAGCACAGCTCCCGGAAACGCCTATTCGGTCAAGGATGGGACGTCGATGGCCACGCCTCACGTATCTGGGCTGGCTACGTTGGTTAAAGCCCATTACCCATCCTTAACCTGGAGAGAGATCAAAGACAGAATTTTGTATACCACCGATGATATCGCATCTTTCGATGGCGAGGTTCTTACCGGGGGTAGAATAAATGCCCACAATGCCCTCGCAGCTGAGGCGCATCCTCAGCTTTCCTACTATGGCATCGACATAGATGACGCCGGTGCCCTCGACTCCAACGGCATTCTTGAGCCGGGAGAAACCACAGATTTTTATGTTGTTCTAAAGAATGGTTGGGCGCAGGCCAATTCGGTCACTGCCACGCTGTCGAGCCCCAATTCCTACGTGACGGTCTCACTGGCATCCGCAATCTATGGCGATATTGACGCGGGCGAAACAAAAGAGAATCAAACGCCATTTATTGTCAGTCTGGCTTCAGACGCACCACCAGGTCAAAAGACCCCCTTTGAGATTTTCCTTACATACCAATACGACACCCAATCATACAGTCTAACAATTCCTTTCACCTACACGCCTTCTGGCGGCAATGCTTGGCTCTACCTTACTGACAGAGTAGATGACGGCAACGCCACGTGGCCCAACGATCTCTGGGAACCGGGAGAGACGATCGATTTCTACGTCGGAATCCAAAACGATTGGGCCTCGGCCAAGTATGTCAGTGCCACACTCTCGAGTTCTGATGGTTATGTGACGATTCAACAAGCCTCTGCAAGTTACGGAGAGCGTTTTCTGATCGGAGAGAGCAAGGAGAACGAAACGCCATTCGTCGTTCAATTGGCTTCTACAGCCTCTGCAGATCGCAAGATTTCCTTCGAACTCACCCTGACCTATCAACGGAATAACCTGACCGAAACAGCGTCAATCCCTCTCTCTTACAGTGCTACTGACGTAATAGTCGTTGAATTCCCTGATCCAGTGCACTTTTACATAGATACGACATTTGCTATTGATGGCAATGCTGGCTACGTTCCCGCTTTCAACAGCGATATGCTGTGGTCTTTTTCGTTACTGACCGGTGAACTACTTGATAAGGATGGATTGAAACTGCCTGGATTGGGAAGTGATCCCTTCATATTTTCGAACAATCGTCTGGCGATCCCTGGATGGTTTCCCGACCGGGGCGTTTTCGTCGTTGATATCTCAGATCCAACAAATCTTCGCGAAATTGGCTTGATTCCATTTCCGAGAACAAATATTCAGGCGCAAAATGTAGAGATCGACGATGATGGTGTGATAGGATATATCGTGGGATTCCCCGACGACCGGCTCTTTTCGTTCAATGTCGACACAATGGTACTTGAAGATAGTAACGGTCTGTTTCTCCCCGGCGACTTGAATCACATCACGCGTGCAGGTGACCGAATGGCAGTGGTAGACATGAATGGCCGCATCATAGTCGTTGATGTGAGCGATCCGGCCAATCTCGCGCTGGCGGGCGTGATCGAATTGCCCGGAAGCAACAGTTTTGATTCTGCCAACAACATCGTCTTTGCCAGTGATGGGCGCACGGGTTTCCTCTCTTCTCGAGAGCGTGTGCTCTATTCCTTCGATGTCATCGATCTCAGGCTGCTCGATCCTGATGGAATTGCGTTTGGCGATGAGTCTAGTGGGGCACAGGTAGCCATTCACAATACAACAGTTGCAACTATGTGGTGGCGAGGGTTGGCTTTCATCGACGTAAGTGATCCAACCGATATGCAAATTATCTCGGAGGCCGACTTTGGTGAGACAATTGCTCCACAAGGCAGTGCGACGATTTCATTCCTTGAAAACGGAACGTTAGCTGCAATACCAGTTGTAGTCCCTGACAATCTGGTATTTGTGTTTGACGTTGCCACGGGTGCCCGGGTCGCCGATCCACTTTCCGTGGACGATCAACCGAATTTCCTGACGGCGTATGGTTCGGATGATCGTTTGGGCGTACTATGTGCAGGCAACGATGCGGATAACATCCACTTGATCCACCGGTATCCCGTGCCGGAACCCAATATCACCGTCCAACCAACTGCTCTAACAATGGAGGCAAGCTATGGCTATACAATCACCCGCTTGTTGACCATTACCAATACCGGTACTCTCGATTTAATGTGGAGCCTGGAGGAAAACCCAATGGTGGACTGGTTGGATCGGCAACCGACCGGGGGAACAACCGACGTGCGGAGTGAGATCGTGCTTACCTTCACCACGACAATGACCCCAGGCACCTACCTAACGTCACTGGAGATCGACAGTAACGATCCAGATGAAAGGTCACTCAGCATACCGGTGGCACTGACTATATTGGATGTACCCAATATCTCTGTGGATCCAAGCACCTGGACAATGACCATCGTAGCTGGAACGACGACCACTCGCACGTTGAACATCCACAACATTGGTTCACTTGATCTGGACTGGAGCCTGGTCCAGGAACCACCTGTGCCCTGGCTGGGCACTCGGCCCACGACCGGCACAGTTCTCCCATCAGGTAGCAGCAGCGCGACACTGGTTTTGACTGCCCCCATCACCTTGGGCATCCATACCACAACACTGACGATCATCAGCAACGACCCCGATGAGGGATCGATCCACATACCTATCACCCTGGATGTTTTGGCCCCCGACATCTCTGTGGCCCCAAGCTCGTTGACAGTTACCCTGGCAACTGGAATGATGACCACTCACACGTTGACTATCAGCAACACCGGTTCGCTTGATCTGGATTGGAGTCTGGTCGAAGAACCACTCGTGTCCTGGTTAGTCACCCAGCCCACGACCGGTACAATTCTCCCATCAGACAGTACCAGTGCCACACTTGTGTTGACTTCACCCATTGCCTTGGGCACCTACACCTCAACACTAACGATCATCAGTAACGATCCTGATGAGGAATCGCTCCGCGTGCCCGTCACTCTGGATGTTCTCGCGCCAGATATCTCTGTGAACCCAAACGCATTGACAATCACTCTGGCAACCGGAATGATAACCTCGTGTTCGTTGACCATCAGCAACACTGGTTCACTCGATCTGGATTGGAACCTAGTCGAAGAACCGCTTGTACCCTGGTTGGGTACTCGATCAATAACAGGCACAGTTCTTCCATCAAAGAACACCAGCGCTACACTTGTTTTGACTGCCCCCGTCACCTCGGGTATCTATACCTCAACACTGGCGATCATCAGCAATGACCCGGATGAAGGGTTGTTCCAAATCCCTGTTAGTATGGATGTTCTAGCGCCAGATATCTCTGTGGATCCAAACGCACTGACAATAACCTTGCCAGCCGGAACGACAGTCACGCATACGCTGGCCATCAGCAACACTGGCTCGCTCGATTTGGATTGGAGCCTAATCGAAGAACCGCCTGTACCCTGGCTGGATACTCAGCCCACCACCGGCACGGTTCTTCTCTCAGGCAGCACCAGCGCTACACTTGTTTTGACTGCCCCCATCGTCTCAGGCATCTACACCTCAACGCTGATGATCATCAGCAACGATCCAGATGAGGAGTCGCTCTACATACCTATCACCTTGGATGTTCTAGCGCCCGACATCTCTGTGGATCCAAGCACATTAACAATAACCCTGCCAGCCGGAACAACGGCCACTCACACGTTGACCATCAGTAACACCGGTTCGCTCGATTTGGGATGGAGCCTGGTCGAAGAACCATCCGTGCCCTGGTTAGACATCCAACCCACGACCGGCACAGTTCTTCCTTCAGATAACATCCAAATTACACTTTTTTTGACTGCCCCTATCATCTCGGATGTTTACATATCAACACTGACAGTCATCACTAACGACCCGGATCAGGGATCACTGCACATACCTATCGCTCTGAATGTTCTGGCATCCGACATCTCTATAGATCCAAGCGTGTTGACAGTGACACTTGTGACTGGAACATCGACTACTCATACGTTGACCATCAGCAACACCGGTTCGCTTGACTTGGATTGGAACTTGATCGAAGAACCGCCTGCGCCCTGGTTGGACATTCAACCAACAAGCGGCACAGTTCTTCCATCAGACAGCAATCAAGTTGAGCTCTTCTTCACCTCACATGTCACGCCAGGTGGCTACACCACAACGCTAAAGGTTAACAGCAACGATCCAGTTGAGAACTCGCTCGATGTACAAGTTACACTGAATGTACTGTATCATTACTGTTTCCTTCCATTGGTGCTGCGAGATGGTTGGTAAAAGCTGCCCTCTGGCTGCTTATTCCATCCACTGAATCTGACAGGAAAGACTGGAAACTGGGGACACCTACTATGGCGGCTGGTATTATCATCCACGTCTGGATGATGGACAAGCTTCTGATGCTTCGAGCACCTGTGCTGGCCGAAAAGAACATCCGTTCGGGTGTCGAGCAAAGTGGAAGTAGAACTATTCGTCTCAGAGCGTATCGAAAGCAGAGAAAGGGTGGATAGTGTTACTTGATCGAGAAATTATCCCCTCAATCCAGGCAGTTAGCAGTTACAGGTCGATGGAGGAGACTTTGTGAAGACAGGGAGCGGAAACTGGTACCAGAAAACCTACATCTAGCGCACACAAACTACCTGGTCTTGGGAGAAAAGATGTCGGAGCCAAGAGGCTATCTTTCTCTATGCCAGAGGGAGCGAACTATCAGGTAGTCTGTGAAGCGAGTTAGTGAAGGCAGCCGGAGGGTTGATGTGTTTCCTGTCCAACGCTCTCCGCTGTCTGCCAGTAGTAGTCGTGGTGCAGTCCACTTGGCACCGGGCGAGAAGTGATTTTGCCACCAAGCGGCGGTGCTTGTGGTCGATCTGGCTGGCACGGAATGTGCTGCTCGATTCCTTGATCGGGTGTGCTGCTTTGTTTCTGACTCTCCCACGTTCGCGTTGAGACTCCCTCACCCCATCACCGGACGCATCGAAGCATCCGCATTGTGAAAAACCACGAACCGCCCATCGCGCATCCGGTCGTACAAGTCGCCCGACAACTCGGACGGCTCGCCGTTCATCGCAAACAGCGTGTGCGCCCGGCAGGCCACCGCCAGCCGGTAACGGTCGTCCAGAAATGCGGCACGGAATTCGTAGGCGAAATCCGTCATCTTGGCCGCGTCAATCTCGTCGATGGCCAGCACCGGCACGGCTTTGAGTCGCTCGTAGCGGGCCAGGGCATTTTCCTGGGCATTTGGCGCGTATCCCGCTCGGACGTAGTTCAATAGGTCACGCATTTTCACGTAAACGCCGGTGAGGCCGTGCTGTTCTCTGAACTCGTTGACCACCGCCTGCAAGATCAGAGTCTTGGCGTTGCCATATGTACCGTGAAGGGTCAAGAATCCCCAGGGCTGTTCGACAAAGCGGTGGGCCAGTTCCAGCATCGCCACCGTGTCTTGGCGCTCGATTAGGGCTTCCAGCGGCAACGTCTTGGCCACTACCTGGTCTTGAGGATCGACCTGAACGTCGTCCAACCGCAGCGCCAACTCTTCGGGCAACATACCAGAGACCTGGGACAAGCGGGCGAACTCGCGTTGTCTGATCGCCTCAGCCTGGCACGAACACGGCACGAGCGTGCCAAATCCGGGTTGACCGATGGGCACATTGGCGCGCACCCGTCCCAACCCTCGACAAAGCGAACACTCTTCCTCGACCTGTGGACGAATCGGTGTGCTGATCTGGCTCCACCAGTTTGTGCCGTTGCCGTTTTTGCCATTGTGTCCCACGTGTTCTTGTGTGTGAGACGATGGCGGCGAGGACATACCGTTGCCATTTTTGCCATTGTGCCCTGCGTATTCTTGTGACAGCGGTACCACCCGCAGTTGCTGGGCGTATTTCGCTCGCAGCTTTTCTAATTGCCGTTGCCCGATCTCGGTTGCAGTTTGCATCATTTGGACCTCCTTTCAGCTTGTGCTCTTTCTTTCTGTCGTCTTTTCGTATGTTCGCGCATTTGTTCCCGGCGGATTTTGATCTCCTCCGGGGTATAGTCGTTTGCTGGATCAATCGAGGGTTTGCGAGAGATGGTGTTCCCCTGGTTGTTCCCATCAGACCTCTGACGGCTGCGCTGTGGTTTTGGTGGCGGCGTTTCGCCCTTGCGCAATTTGTGGATCAGCAGTGCGGGCACACTCCGCACTGAGGGGTCGTGCTCCAGCACGTCCAGCCAGGCAAGGACGGGCTGTTCTCCGTAGGTTGATATCAGATCGGACGCCGCGTCGGAACTCATCGGAGTTTTCAGTGAGGTCAAACGATCAATCAAAGATTTCAAAGAGGATGAATCCACACCACCACCATTCTGATCGTCGTTTTCATCATCGTCGCTGTTTGTGACCGTGACG
>JAAEPW010000162.1 GCA_024232355.1 Chloroflexota bacterium
CGCCTCTGTTTCAGCGGTGGCGAGCAATGGGGTGTGAGCAAGGGTCACCACCCACAAACCGCCAATCACCGCAACAAGGCCACCCCATCAACAACGATCACCTCCCCGCTTGTGGCCACAGACAACGCCCCTGCCCCAAGGGAACAAGCCAATGCACTTCCTGGGGTAGAACAGGGGGAGACGACGAGGGAGCGGACTAGGATCGCGGCGGCGGCAGAGGCAATGGGCTAGGTCAGGCCGATAGATTTCGCGGCAATCTGTGGACACACTAACGAAACTCCTGATTCCTCGTAGCAGCGGAGTCCCCCAACGCCGAAATAAAGAACAAAGCCAAGCGGGGAAATTGTACGATCACAAAACTGGAAACGTTCTGTGACAACACAACGGCGGCAACAATAGTCTTTTGTGGTATACTTGTTATAGCTCGGAGGAAAAGTAAGAAAGACTAATGCCCAATCACCCACGCGCCATCGTCCACCTCGATCTGGACGCCTTTTACGCCGCCGTCGAGGTACTGGAGAACCCCGATCTTGCGGGCAAACCGGTGCTCATCGGCGGGCGGGAAAGAGGCGTCGTCGCCGCCGCATCGTATCCGGCACGCACGTTCGGCATTCGGTCGGCGATGCCGATGTATCAGGCGCTGGAACGTTGCCCCAAAGCCATCGTGCTGCCTCCTCGCTTCAACCTGTACCGGGACTATTCGCGCCAAGTGATGGAGATTCTGCACCAGGCGTCACCGCTGGTAGAACAAATCAGCATCGACGAAGCGTACCTTGATCTGACAGACCAGGTGACTGCCTGGGAAGAGTCGGTAGAGATCGCCTCAAGTCTCCAAGCCCGAGTCAGCGACAATGTTGGGTTATCCGCCTCATTGGGCAGTGTACTGTAGTCCACTACAGTGCGTGGCGACGAACAAACTGGTGTCAAAGGTCGCCTCGGACCACGACAAGCCGGGTGGACTGACCGTGGTGCAACCTGGGGAAGAGGCTGCTTTCCTGGCCCTGTACTTGGCAGTCCAGGACAAGTGCTCCGCTGCCGGTGCGATCACTGTGGGGTGTGGGACCAAAGACGGCGGAGAAACTGGCCAAGATAGGGATCACGACGGTCAGCGAACTGGCGCAGCAACCCAAGGAAGAACTGAGAGCGCGTTTTGGCAAACGTGGGAGCGAGATGGCCCTGCAGGCGCGGGGAGTTGACAAGCGGTCGGTGATCACAGAACACGAACGAAAGTCAGTGGGCCAGGAACGGACGTTTGCACGCGACCTGCATGACGCCAAGTCGTTGAAAGGGCAATTGTGGAAATTGAGCCAGGGCGTGGCACGGCATCTCCAGAAAGCAGGGTTGGCAGCCGGGACTGTGGCAGTCAAACTACGGTACTCGGACTTTGAGACACTCACACGGCAAATGAGTCTATCGGTGCCAACAGATAACGAGCGGATGATCTACCGGGCGGCACTGGTATTACTGAGACGAACGTGGCAACGCGGTCGCCCGGTGCGGTTACTTGGAGTAACAGGGCAGAACCTGTCCCCTCCTGTGGGTCAGTTGTCTCTGTTCTGAACCTTTCATCGATACAGAAGATTGGCAAGAGGTAAGAATATGAATGATACAAATTACCGTTTCGCCGTAGCATACGAGAGCATTAGCCTGGATGTCGGAGAAACTCTAAAAGGACGTCTGCCCTACATACGCCGGGTGATCGCTATGACACGAAAAGGGGCGCGACAGAAACAACAAGAGACCGGGCATCCGCACAGACTGATGGTGGGCATAGATGTCATTGGAAAGTCACAGCAAGAGGGAGCGAGGGCCATTGCAGCTACCTTCAAGGCGGTGGTGGACTCTTTGAAGCCCTCCGCCAACATCTATGTGGCCTGGAACCCTCACGACGAGCCACGCTACGCGCGCGACATGTTTGTTCGAGGCCGAGAGACTGCTCCGCCCGACGTGTATGCCTTGCGCATCAATGGTCTGGTCGAAAGCGCTGGTATTGATCTGTCAGAGATGACGCTGTTTGACGAGAGCCGAGGGGCTGTGGAATGATGACCCGACCCGGAGATCAATCTTTTGTAGCGTTCTGGATACACCGGTAACACACAACCCTTATCCAGGCAAGTATGGGGTGGTGTATTCTTATCAAGGGAGTTGACCAATACAAAAGGCAAAGGTAGATGGGCAATTGGTGACAGCAGAACCAGTGTGCTGGCTACTTAACCCATCCATTGAGGCTGATTGTCGAACGGATGTGCTTTTCGGCCAGGACAGTAAACCCAGTTCCCCCAAAAGAAGGACTAACTCTAATTTATGAATGAGCAACAAGCGAATAACCCATTGCACGGCATTACCCTGGAGCAGATCGTGAATAGCCTAGTTGACCATTATGGCTGGAACGAGTTGGGAAAACGCATCAATATTCGGTGTTTCAATAGCGACCCATCAGTGAAATCCAGTCTGAAATTCCTTCGAAAGACACCTTGGGCAAGGACAAAAGTTGAGGAATTATACATTGTTATGCAGAAGAAAATAACCAAATGATGATTCAAACAATAAGGGACAATGAGTGAAGTCCAAAGACGGAAAAAGGACAGGAGAATTTGGTTTCTGGCTTGAACGATATCTTGGCATGAATAGCAGTGGTGGTAGCGTCCCGCCCCAATGCAAATAAATCGCCCCCATCCCAGGGAACAACCAAACAGCATCCAACACAGGACAACAAGTCCCATACCCAGGACTGGGCACCCCCTCTTCTTGTCACCCCAACCCCGACACGCGCGCTCACCGCCTCCAACGCCAACTCCCCCCCCGCATTCCACCGCCCCCGGCCCAAGGAAACAAGCCAATGCACCACCTGGGCAGAACAGGAGTAGACGGCGAGGGAGCGGACTGGGGCTGCGTTGGCGGCGGGGGCAATGAGCAGGTCAGGCCGATAGCTTCTGTGGCGAGCAATGAGGTGGAGGCAAGGGTCACCACCCACAAACCGGCAATCACCGCAACAAGGCTAGCCCATCAGCAGCCATCACCTCCCCGCTTGTGGTCACAGACAACGTCACC
>JAAEPW010000163.1 GCA_024232355.1 Chloroflexota bacterium
CATAGAAGTGCATCGAAAACTCAGTGAAATCGTCCTTGACTCGGTCGAATTTCATCCCCTGCAACAGCAGCATTGCATTATTCGGGTTGACTTTATCCTGAAAGCGCAACTCGAACAAATCCGCCAGCTCCGTCCAGGCAATTGTCTGTTTGCCACGGCGTGCTCCAGTGAGCTCTTCGTACGCATCTCTGGCCTTGTCGTCCAAATGACTGGGCAACACGGCGACCCAATGAGACTCGGGGATTCCCACCCCCAGCATCTGAACTTGGAAGTCATGGCGCCACCATACCCATTTTCGTGAGGCGGCGATGAATGGCCTAATGCTCACTTTGTGCATGGCTTGAGCTGTCTTTGCATCAATCATCGGCACTTGAGATTCAG
This sequence comes from Chloroflexota bacterium, assembly GCA_024232355.1. The sequence goes on from JAAEPW010000163.1 coordinate 382, forward strand.
GCAAATCAGTGTGCTCGCGCGGCCCCAAGTGCAGATTGGAATACGGCTGCGCAGTCTTCGCTGCTCCTTGTCTGGTGTCGGCTATCGGTGGCACATACACAGCATTTGCACTGTAATGCGTCACCCCTGGTCGGACAGTCGGCATAGCGTCACCACCGATTGCAGTGGAATTCTGCAAGGGCGGCTCGATCACTCCATCGGTTTGCATCGACCCGTGCGACACTTGTTGCGCACGGGCCTGCTCCGCCTCCAGTTGCTGAATCCTTTGCGCCATCTCTTCTTTTTCCTTCAACAGCTCATCTTCCCTTTTCTGCTGTTCATCGCGCTTCCACTGTTGATCAGCTACGTACTCGGGATCGAGCAATGCCTCGTATTCCTGCATAGAGATCCGATCGTCTCCAGCCACAACTGATACACTTGCCAGAGCAGAGCGCATAGCACTGCTCGGCAAAATCCCGTCTGTCGGCTGAAATTTGGCTGCAGTCGGGTCCAAATTTGGTCCCGCCGCCCCGGACGATCCGTTCAGCGTCTGGCTCCCTTGATTAGTCGGCAGCGTCGGCGTTTGGGCCGCGCCACTGACTAAAGCAGCGCGCGGACCATAATTTTTCTTGAATTCTTCCTGTAACTCAGTACACTCTCGATCAAGGGGTACTAGTCTGGTCAAAAGACGCGTACAGTCACCAGAATTACTAACAAGGGCTTCCTGCACTCGCTGTCTCACTCGCGCGGCTTCCTTTTCTTTGTGCTCAAGTGTACACAAAGCAATGGTACGCTGCAGCTCAGTGTCCACTACTGGCACCTGTGGCGATGCACTTGGCGGAATTAGCGGGTGCGCCGTCTGCATGCTAGACACTTGCATGTTCCAATCCTGCGGCGCTAAGCGCGGGCGTACTGGCGGTGGGAGCACCAGCGGCACATTTACCGGCGGCGCTAACCCAGGCGGCATATGATATGACAGTACCCAGTACCCAGGCGCACGCATCGACACTTGCAAGCTACTTTGCACTTGCGACACATTTCCAGCACTTTGCAACGGTAAGAACTGTTTAGACTATATAACAGATTCACTTACGTGCAACCTCTGCTGCAGGACTCCGTTTTGCGCACTCAGATCCGTCTTTTCCTGCTGCAACTCCGTGATTCGGCGCATAAAATCGTCCGCGAGCCCCTTCTGTGTCTGCGCCTGTTCAAGTCGCCGCTGCTCGTTCGTTGCCTCTGCCGCGCACAACAATTTGTGATGCTCGGCATTCATCGCTCGCATATCCGCCATTTTCTGTGCCTCGAACTGCGCCATGCGGCCAGCATCAACTTGGTGCGCGCGCTGCGATGTTTGCAACTCCGCCTGTAACCTGCA
>JAAEPW010000164.1 GCA_024232355.1 Chloroflexota bacterium
AACGCCGAAATCTCGGCGGTCTTTTCGACGATGTACCGGTGGAATACCTCCGGCACAATCACGTCTGATAGGCGGGTACTAGCCATAATTAAAACTCCTTATAAAAGCTAGTTTGATGAAAGCCCGTAATCCTCCGGTCGCTTTCCTGCGGCGCGGATCATGGCACGGGCGCGTGCCGGGTCTGATTTAACGAGAGCGCCTTGCGCGGTAAGGTTCATGGTGTCTTCTGCGAACGGGTTAACGCTCACTGTATCTCCACCGTCAACCAGTCCGTCTTCGGCGAACAACTGATTGCCGACTTCGGCAAATGCCTTAGCCAGCACCGGGGAAAGAACCTGGTTGTCGTCGGTAATCGCACCCAGGGAGCGCAATTCGTCAAACAAACCGTCCCCGCCCAACTCAACGACGGCACGTCTTGCCATCTCGATATTGCGCTTGAACACTTCCCCTTCCTGTGCACCCCATTCCCTGGTCAACGCTTTAGAGGCGTCGGTCTTGGCCTGGTTTACATGCTCAAAGTGTTGTTCTTCGGCGGCCTGTTGCGATACCTGATAGTT
>JAAEPW010000165.1 GCA_024232355.1 Chloroflexota bacterium
ATTTGTACCAACTCGTCCACAAGTTGATCTTTTGTCAGGGCTTTGTCGTAACCTTTCATCACTCCTCCTAGAACATAAAATAATTAATGCAATTCAGTTCAGGTTCAACGCACTGAACAGTTCGTCGAACAAACTTGCACAAAGAGAACATCCCCATTGCAGTCCGGGCGTTCCCACAGCTATACATATCGGTACCAGGCCAAAGAGCACGGCGATCCATCCGATAGTGATAGCGGTTTTGGCGCGTTTCTCACTCTTTGGCCCTTTGCTGCCGTCACGGGCATCCTTGAGCGCCTTGTACCCCAGGATTAGGCCCAGGATAGACCCTATACCGGGTATGAAAAATAATCCCACGACGGACACGATGATGCTGATGGTGGCCGGGTCGTTCCTCGATTTCCAGTTCTCGTGGACGGTGGGCGTTCCACTCACGAGTGCCTGGCCGCAGTTGTTGCAATACCGGTCGGCGCGTTCGGTATTGAACCCGCAGCGAGGGCATTGCACGACGTCCGAGAAAC
>JAAEPW010000166.1 GCA_024232355.1 Chloroflexota bacterium
GGTTCCCCCCGCCCCCTGTTGTTCCCCCTGGGTTTGCCCCGGGGGGTGCTTTGTTTTTTTCCCGGGGGCGGGGGGGGGGGGGGTGGGGGGGGGGGGGGGGGTGGGCGGGGGGGGATGGGGCTTTGGTGTGGTGAGCGTGCGTGGCAGGGTTAGGGGGAAGAGAAGATGTGTCCACAGATTGCCACAGGAGCTATCGACCTGACCTGCTCCATCACCGCCGACGCAGCCTCAGTCCGCTCCCTCGCCGTCTCCCCTTGGTCTGGCCAGGTGGTGCGTTGCTTTGTTTCCTTGGGCCGGGGGCGGTGGAGTGTGGGGTGGGGAGTTGGATTGTGGCGTTGGGATGGGGATGCTGTGCCTTTCGGGGGGACGAGCCTGGGAAGGGGCTTTTGTTTGCTGTGGTGGGGTGGGAGGGGGAGTTGGGGTGTGACAGTGTTTGGTACGTGGCTAACCGTTCACCGAGCAGAGGGTGTATAGCTTGTGGTGAAGTACTCGCTGGATTAGCTGAGTTCGACGGGGTGAATCTCCCGCCGGAGGTGTTTGAGGTGTTTAAAAGTGTAGCAATGATTGACGGTTCGGTAGTGGTGCTGGGAAAATCACTCATCTCTGTACCCATACCTTGGGATTGATCATCCAAGTAGGTACGATATCATGCAAAATATCCTTCGTTGTTATAGAAAGCTTGTCCTGCAAATCATTTTGTAGCTAATACTTGGATAATTTTCGAGCAGCCTCCGTCACGCAAATAATTAGCATGGTCGTTGATATTCTCAAATTTCCGTCCGACTATTTTGGAGCACTCGAATTTAAAGTCGGAGCATTTCAAGAATCTATCAATCGCATCTAAAGCTATGGGACTTTTATACTCAATTTTACCGACTTGTTCCTCAATGCTGTTCATTCCGATGATCCATATTGCGGCTCCCAATGCCCCACAGGCACCTCCGCATAAGCCGATTCCGCCGGCTAATCCCGCCACCATTACCATATGCATGTCGGACAGGCCCATCTTTTTTGCCAGCATTGCCGCACAACTTACTGGAAGGGAAGGTGCTTCTATGCGTGTTTCGGAAAGAGCGGCATTTATCTCACTGAATGCTACCGGGGCATATCTTGCAGTCCTGCGAAGGCAGGCTATACTCTCGCCTTTTATAAGGAAATACATGATCATCTGTATAGTTGATGATGACTTGTCTAAACCGGTTATTTCAAGGCAATTGATATCATTGTTGCGAGCACGGAAGGACTCGACAAGCCTTTGTGCTGCAATAATCGCCTTGGTTTCAGCTTGCGGACCGGGGCCAAAAAGTCGATATGCCTGTGCCCCTGCGGCAAGCGCCGCGCCCCAAATCATGCCGCACTGGTAGCCATGTTGCATTATTCCGCCCGCAAAGGGCATAGTGGCATTTTCCTCGAGCTTTAGCGGATGATCGAATGTATGGTTGAGAACTCTCAACAGTGCTTCTGATCATGATCCGACTTTGAGGAATGTGCCCATTGTTCTTATCGATGACATGTTACTTTTTGCTTTAGTCACCACGTCTCCTTTTGTTTTCAAGACTACATTTATCAGGTCGCGGCACCTACTCAAAAACGCTTTGGCGTCGCTGGTGCTCAACACAAATGTCGTCCAGAGCATTTGCGTTCAAAGACATCTCGAAATGTACTCGCAGAACGTTTTATGCAGATCGGTTGCCAGAACTTTGACAACTGTGCGTTCATCTGGGTGCGATGATGCCACTATAGTTTACAACGAATCGTGCGAAACATCAACTTTTATCTCCCAAGTGGATGAGCGAAATCACGTACCTACAGCACGTAAGCCCTACGGCGTGTGACCGGTCATCAAAGCAGAGGCTGTAGCAAAAACATCACCGAGATGCAGCGCAGCCCCATTGTCTACCCAGGTTCCCCCATTGGCGAGAGCACTCAAGCCGAGGATGGCCAGGCGAATGTTGAGTCGCACCTGCTGGTCGACGGCGGTGTGGTCCGCTCCCTCGCCGTTTCCCCCCGTTCTGCCCAGGTAGTGTCATTGGCTTGTTTCCTTGGGCCGGGGGCGGTGGGATGCGGGGTCTGTGATCACAAGCGGGGGGGATCGCTGTTGATGGGCTAGCCTTGTTGTGGTGATTGCCGGTTTGTGGCTAAGTGATCCTTGCCTCCGCCCCATTGCTCGCCACCGCTGAAACAGAGGCGCGAGCCCTCGGATGGCAGCGCTTTCTGCCCCGTGAGAGAACCTGGGAATGAGCCTTGGGCAAAGAGCGATGGAGTGCGGCGGGGGGAGTTGACGGTGGGCACTCGGTTGCTGGTGATGATTGGGATTGCTGTTAGTGTGTTCACAGATTGCCACAAGATCTATCAACCTGCCTCATTGCCTCCACCGCCGATGTGGTTACAATCCACTCCCTCGCCGTCTTCCCCTGTTCTGTCCAGATGGTGCATTGGCTTGTTTCCTTGGGCCGGGGGCGGTGGAATGCGGGGTGGGGAGTTGGCGGTGGGGGTGGTGTTGGGGGTGACGAGGATGAGGAGAACAGATGTACTTTTCGACCAGGACACCCCTTTCTCATCTGCAGTAGATCGGGGATAGGCACAGGTTTTTCGTTTCCCTGTGCGTCATCCGCGTCCTAAAATCTATCGGTTGGCGAACCAGACGGCATAGTTCATCACAATCTCGTGATTCGGCGAGCTTTCGTCCACGGCCTCCAGGTCGCAGAGCGGAAAGTGAACCTGCCGGCGACGGTGCTTTACAAGGACAATGATGCCATAGTGGTCATCTATGTCGAATATTCTCTGCACGGACACGCGATTCCCGGACTGCAACGGCCCCCGTTCTTGGTGTTCCGCGACCTCGGCATCGAACGGGAATCGAAGGTGCCGCCGTAGATGATCTTCCCACCTGTCTAAAAGAGCCATTTTGTCGTCGGGGTCGACACCAGTCAGGATCTCGCCGATACGCGTACCCTCCTCGCCCAACCAGCTCCAGGCGTGTTCTTGGGAAAGGGCCTCAATGGCCTGAGCAACGTCTCTCTCGGTATCCCTGGGATCGGCCAACTCGACATCGTGAATTTCGACTCCCATCAAGGTCCAATCCAACCCCTGTTCCTCGCTTTGCACGATCACCCAGTCAGGCATATGACGCAGCGTGGCGCTATCCCAGGCGACCATCACCGTATCTTGATTGCCCGCCGGATGGATCTCTGAAATCCGACCCTGCCAGCCACCGATCTCGATGTCAAAGTCGGGATCTCTAGTTCCCGATCTGACGACGACAGAATCACCTACCTGGAACGTCGTGCTCTCCGGTCTCGCTTTCGATCTTTTGCGACGGCGCTTGCGCCGCTTCTGATTCTGCAACGCACGATCCAGGATAAAGTCTATCATTTGCGTGGCTGTCTCGGTGTGTACGTCGTGCAAGACCTTGTTGAACTCGGGGTGTTCTCTCAGCCAATCCCCTTCCCACGATGATATGTCCCCAATGCCAGAAAAGAAGCAATTGTCCTCGATATGACGAGGACCGCCAAAGGTCAGAATGCCGCCCTCTTCTAGCCAGCCATAGAAAGGCGTATCCTTGAACTGCTCGTGATATTTTTCCCAGTCCACCGAGTCGTATGCGGCATTGAACAGTGCGCTATCCACATCTTTTTTAAGGATGTCGTTGGCTTCCTGACACCAGTAGAACCATTCACTAATCGCCCAAGTCCGTGGCCAGTTGGGGGCAATTTGCTCAATACGAAACTTTGGTTTTGTCATTGCCTGAATCTCGATTTTATCTGCAAGCCAGTGAGCTAATCAATCAACCGCAATTGTTCCGGCTTGGGCTTCTTAGCCTCAGCGATGACCTCGGCACTCTCATGGGCATACGTTTCCCTGCCGATCAGCATCCCTTCCAATAGTTGCTTCTCCTTGCTGCCATTGACCAGGCACTCGGCGACGGCCTGGCAGAACTACCAAAAGGCCCCACTCTGGTTGTAACCGGTCTGACCGAGCAGTTGGGCGATCTGGGTCTTTTGGCCCTGTGCTGACCGAAAAGTTACATCCGTTCTGCATCTGAGTACAATTTTTCCATTCCGAAAGGTAAACAATGAATTTCCTTCATCAAATTGTACATTTTCTCTCCCCGACTGTCAAACAGCATCTGTGGAAGCGACCCATCCCAATGCGGATAATTGACCATCGGGTGCCAGTTGTGGCAACCCAACCTTAACCTCCCCCCCCCTCGCCCAACCCTGCCCCATCGCTCGCCACCGCTGGAACAGAGGAGCGATCCCCATATGCGTCAACTTAACAAAGGGCAGGGACGGGAGTCAAATCGGGGATAAGTTTGGCAAACCGGCGAGCAGCATCGACGAGTTGCAGGGGGCGCTTGCGGCGAGAGGAACGCAAATGGCGGAGAA
>JAAEPW010000167.1 GCA_024232355.1 Chloroflexota bacterium
AAGGCATTTGTGTATATCAGGTGGTGGCGCGTTTACAGCTATATCGAATTGAGTGGGGACCACTCCTGGGAGACGTGCAGTGCGATTGGCTGAATACTGGTGTGAACTAGTTCTAACTAGTTAGCTGGCTCTGCCTTAGCTGGACGGCTGCCAGCCTCTGCCTCGGCTGATGCATGCTGCAATGCTGTGAGCCCACACGAAGTTGCCATTCCAACATTAAAGCCTGAACCAGCCGCCGCCATCGTCCCAAAAAATATTGATGCTGTTGATCACGTGACTCTGTTGTTTTGCAGTGGGTGCCGTCGTTCCAGGCACCTGCCCGTATTGTATCAGTAAAAGTGCGAGCGAGTGGCTGTCTTTAGCATTGAGCTCTGTAGGCAGTTTGAGCGCACTTAGTGGTTGCATGTATGCCATGTGTGGTGTCGGACCTCGTGGAGCTGATCAGGCTCCTTGTTGGGCCGGACGCCACAGGAGACTTGGCCATGCAGTCCAGACGAAGCGCCACCCGTTTACTAGTCACACTCTTCCACGGGGGCTGTCGAGAACAATGACCTGTCGATCTCGCTTTGCTGGGAGATCGACCTGCCAGTACAACAAAGCACACAGGTCACCAATAAATCTACATGCAACACACATGTACCGTAATCGCCCTTTTACTGCACGGGCGTTCTCAACAAGAACTCTAGCAATGCATATATGTACACTATATACACTACACTACATCTCCCCTCACTCAGGCGAGATCAGCATACAATCAAATCAACTGATCGACGCCGCACTCTTCTGGCCCGAGCGACTGGAGATGATTTCCGGTCGTTCTTGTGGTTCAGTGGTCCGCGGCTCCCGGGCGCTGGATTTCGTTGGTCCATCTTCTGGCTCGAACGAGACGCCGCGCCGACCATCGGTTCCCATCCGACAGGATGAATTCGTACCGCCCCAGTGCTCGTTCGACTCGCAATCGCCCCTGGTTCCTCAGTGGTTGTCGCTGGCTTCGTGGCACTCGTGCTAGAACAAAGCTACCCACTGAGAACAGAGGCTTGACATAATCGGCCTGGGTGTACTTGCGACCCGACCTCCGATCAGCCAGTCCGTCCCTGACCTCTGTCCGAGGCCCGCGTTTTTCCTGTGATCGGGGTGGGTATGTGTGCATATTCCTGTCCACTGCCGGATGCATGTGTTTCTTGTCTACCTTGTCGATGCGTTCAGTCCTGACCTTGTGTACAATTTGCTCAAGGCTAGGTTCAGGAACTGAACTGCATCTAGATGAGGTTCCAGTTGTCTGCACTCTCATTACCACCTTGGGAATGGGGTCCATGGGGTACCTGTTCGGCGGATCTACCGCTTGGTGCTGGAACGACATCGGGTTTGGGCCTGGCTGCGGTAGTAGCACTGTGGCATTTGGCCCCATCCCGGTTGACAGGCCCCTCCTATGGATTGACACCCCC
>JAAEPW010000168.1 GCA_024232355.1 Chloroflexota bacterium
ATCTTGGATCATATAGTGCTACGGTACGCCACTTGGTACTATTTTGACTACATAGCTTCAATATATGTAGCAGATGGGGGTACACTACATTTGACCAACTCAGAAATAGCTTACAGTGCTAATGCTGGTGTGCTTGTGGAAAGCGCCGATCATCTCATACGCCACAACACCATTCATGATTGTGACTCTTATGGTGTGTATAACGGCAATACCAGCAATATCACAGTGAAAGCCGAGTACAACTGGTGGGGTGACATCAGTGGACCTGCCCCGTTTGGCTCTGGCGATGGCATCAACTATAGCACCTATAGCTGTGGTACCGACTGCACCTATGATGTGTACCACGTAGACGCCGATCCCTGGATCGGCAAGCAGGCTCAGGAATCAGAAAACCTGATTGACGACGCACTGCCCGATGACGCTATCCGTAACACCGCCGAGATGGAAGCAGGAGTGCCGCACATCGCCTCGGCCCAGTCCCAGTATGATTTCTTCCTATTCGGTGTTGGAGCAGAGCAAAGCACAGATCGGATTACTGTAAAAGTAGATTGGAACGGTTCTGATGCTGGCGATGGTTCGCCAGGAGACGTCCAATTCAGATTAAAAACAAACACTTATACCGGGGCCGGTGATACAAGCGGCATCGTCTACGATATGCCTACGGAGCGTTTGAAGGCTGGATTCAATGACTTGGAGATTGTGGCTATCAATGCCGAGGGAATCGAGTCCAAACCATTCTCAGTGCAGGTTGCACGTTTCTTGGCCCCCAAGTGGCTGATAAAGCTCAATGTCAACGGTGGCGATCTGGTAGTCAAAGTCACCCGTAAACCCAATTATACAGAAGGTAAAATTACAGTAATGTTTCCCTTCAAACCTTGGGGAGCCGAATTTGACTTGCCCGAATACATTCCTTTCATTGGAGGAAAGAACGGAGTCCCGCCCCAACGCGCTGGCTTTTCATTGAGTATGCGTAGTGACGGCAAAGGAAAGGTGCAGGTCATCGGTGAGACTGAGTTTAAACTCAAAGGAAACAAGATCAAAGGGCAACTGGTAGGAGAGGGAAACCTACAATTCAGTTCGTATGATCTTGTCCTGACCGGAGGGAGTTTGAATTCAGATATGGAGGGAACCATCAAACTCAAAGAGTCTGTGCTCGTGGCACTCCCCCCGATTGCTGCGGCAGCACATACACCGATTATCGGTGGCATACTAAAAACCGTCTACGTTGAGGGCAAAGTCCAGATAGGCATCAATGCGGGGTTTGGGTTTGAATCGAGCAGTGATGGCAGCGACTTGGAATGGGTTGGTGTCGAGGGCGGCGGCGATCTCAAGGTCACCATCGTATTGGGTATTGACCCGGGCGATCTTGGTATAGTGGATGCCAGCATTTACGGTGGTGGTCAAGGTGGTATGCAATTTCAGGCTCCCCCTAATCCTTCATATCTGAAGGAAATATCGGGTGGGTTCTTTGTCGGCGCTAAACTCGAGGCGCTTGGTTTCGAGATCGGTACAGAAAAAACGTGGGAATATTCATACGAGCCTCAAGCGACACGAATGGCAGGCAGTAACACTTTGACCATTGCTACCCCAATGTTGATTGCTCGACCAATTATTGTTTCAGAGACTGAGTGGCGCATCGAGCAACCCGATTATGGGGATATACCATACGCGCAATTTGTGGGCAATCGTTCTGTACGTGCTCCCCACGCGCCGTTAGAGATTTTGAGTTTGACCGAAACGCCGTTGATCACTAACCTGTATCCCCAGGCAAACCCGGCCCTGGTCCTGCACGGCAGCGACGCTGTACTGGTCTGGGCGCACGACGATACCACGCTTCCCGATAGTCAAAGCAAGGAAATTCTCTCCACATGGTGGAATGGTATCAGTTGGGCTACTCCTATCAGCATCACTGATAACACAATGTCCGAATTCAATCCTCAGATTGCCCTTGCAGGGAGTGATCAGGCTTTGGCAGTATGGGAACGCATTAACGACCCTGCGCTTCCAATGACTGCTACATTCGACCTCACGATAACCCGTAAGGTTGAGTTGGCTTATGCTGCCTTTGACTTGAACACTCACACCTGGACATTGCCGAACCTACTCACGAGTAACAGCGGTCTGGATCATCGCCCACACCTATCTGCCGGACAAGATGATACCTCAATGGTGACGTGGGTGAACAATAGCGCCGGTGAGTTGATTGGCACGTCTGATGCCCCCGATGTGTTGCAGTACGCTATCTGGGATGGTGCGATCTGGAACTTTGGTACGATTGCCAGCAACATAACCGGGACATTGGGTATGGGGCTGGCCTATCGGGATGTCAACTCGGCTACACTGGTGCTGAGTCTGGATACCGACGGTTACTTGACAACTACCAGTGACATTGAGCTATTCTATACTGAATGGAACGGTTCATCGTGGAATAGCTTGACACAAGTAACTACCAATACCGTGCCGGACGAAAGTCCCACAATTCTGTACACCTCTACCGGGGAACGACAGTTGGTATGGTTACAAGATGGACAAATCGTCTTGCTTGGTGATGATTGGAGTGCTACTCCCACCGACACGCAAATCGAAAGCGATTCAGCAGCCCTCCGCAACTTTAGAGTGTCGTTGAACGATGAGGATAACCTGATGCTCATCTGGCAGGGGATGTCCGAAGCAGGCGCTGACCTCTATTATGCACTCTACGACGCCGACACCGCTATTTGGAGTCTGGAAAGCCAACTCACCGACTCTAACGCGATGGAAAAGCAAATCTCGCCCGCCTTTGACCCCAACGGCCAGTTGATGGTAGCCTACGCACTGGATCACCTGACCGAAACCGTCAGAATCATCTCGCCGACGTTGACAATCACGGGGGTCACTGAATATAACCGCACCGATCTCTACATCCTCCACTATACCCCCGACACTGACCTCACCATTACCGACCTTTCACTGCCCGAATACTTTGACAACCCCTGGCCCGGCGACAGCGTAGACGTGAACATCACCGTGCAAAACGCGGGCGATTGGGCCGTGGTCAGCCCCACCATCGCCTTCTACGACGGCGACCCCGGCGCAGGCGGCATATTCATCACCAGCACCCACGTCATCTCTGGCCCACTGGCGGGCGGTGCATCGGAGCAAGTCTCTATCCGTTGGACGGTGCCCGTCACGCCGGTGCAGCCCCACACCCTCTACGCCGTCCTCGACCCATCCGGCGCGATCACCGAGACTGACGAGACGAACAACGTCATCACCCTCACTACCACCACGCCGGACGTGGCCGTCAGCAGTGTCAGGACCTACTACTATGACCAGCACGATGCCGTCCCGTTGGCCGTCGTCGCCAACAACGGTCCTGTCACCGCCACGAACATCCTGGTCGAGTTTCGCGAGGGCACAGTCACCGGCACCGTCGCCTACTCACAAACCGTACTCGAACTTGAACCCTATGGCTTGGTCGCGATTACCGATACGTGGGATGTCACCGGGTGGACCGAGGGCGCGTACACCTACTATACCGTCGTAGATAGCGGCGACACCATCTTTGAAGTCAACGAGGCCGACAACTGGGACTATTTCCCGGTCAAGGTGCTGCCCGACCTGGTCATCTACTCCGGCGATGTGCAGGCCGACCTCAACCCAGCCACCGGCGGCCCGGTCACCGTCACCGTGCGCAACTGGGGCACGGCGGACGCTAGCGGCGTAAAGGTCACGCTGTACGAGGGGCCGGTCATTACCACTAACGGATTGGGACAATCCGCCGCCACCGCTCTCTACACCTGGACTGTTCCCAGTTTGGCGGTGGACAGCGACGGCGACACAACGCTCAACACGACAATTGACCATCGCCCCAACCGCTTGTTCGCCATCGCCGACCCAGGCCGCATCATCACCGAGGTCGAGGAATACAACAACGTCGCCCTGGTGGTACAACCAATCTCCATTACCTTCCGCTACCACGATATGGAGAGCATCATCCCCTCCACGGCCACCATCACTATCAGTGGAGACTGGACGACAAACACCATCACAATGACAGGCGCGGTGGATGTTTACTCCGTCACGGTCAACACCGCCGAGACGCCGCTGATCTACCGCTACGTCGTGGAGGGTGACGTGTACCTGCTCAACACCTACACCCGCACCGTCACGCCCACAGTTGCCACGATCTATGACGACTACCGGCTCGTCACCGCCGATGACACACAGTTAATCGGCCCGGCAACGCTGTCCACTACCATCGGCACACCCACGACACCTATCACCGCGCAGGTCACCCTGGCGAACGTTACATCACTGACCGGCACGACCTTTGCTGCCGAGATTGGTCACGGCGCGGGAATTACGCTCACTGACTGGACGTGGACGACCATCGGCTACGTCGGCGATGTGGGGAACGCCGACCAGTTTGTCGGTATCATCACGCCTACCGTCAGCGGCGTTTACTCGTACACAGTCCGTTTCGACGGCAATTGGGGCGTAGGCAACCCCAACACTGCCTGGCTCTACGCCGACCTGGACGGCACGGCTAACGGCTTTGACTTGGGGAACGTGGGGGTATTGAGCGTGCCGTGAGTTGTAAAATAATAGTAACCGTTCAGGGGGTCTCCCCGGCGGATTCTAATCAATATCTCGCGCTTCTCTAACGTAGTGTATACCAAAGTGTGGTACAGTAGCAATATGTCCCCATTGAGCGAAGCCATTCAGAAAACACTTTCAGAACAGATACCTTTCTCTGATGAGGAATGGGTACAAACTCCAAAAGCAGTCCAGGAGTTTGTACTATCCTTGATCGTTCGCGTACAAGCATTGGAGGCAGAGGTAGA
>JAAEPW010000169.1 GCA_024232355.1 Chloroflexota bacterium
ATCTTGGAAAAAGTTGACGTTTTACCATTTTTGATCGTTTTTCTGACATCTGGACCAACTTTTCCAAGTTGCTGGCAGGTATACGGTTTGGCGTCCCCAGGGACGGATTGGCTCTCCTAGCGACTTTTGCGGTATTGCCAAGTTTGTGTTTAGCTATACCCCCAAGTACATTGGCGTGCTAACGTTGACGGTGGTGAGTATGCTTTTGCTCGTCGGCGTGCAGTTGTTTACTCCGTGGATCGTCAAGACAATGGTGGCAACCGCCACCGATCCAACAGGAGGGCCAGAGGCAGTGGGTTTGATCGCTCGCCTGGCCTGGTTGGCACTGATCATCTATATAGTGCGTGCGGGTTTGCAATTTCTCAGGAGCTATATGGCTCACGTGGCAGGATGGAGCGTTGTTGCAGATATCCGATCTGAGGTTTACGCGCATTTACAGCGACTGTCACTTGGTTTCTACGAGGACAAGCAGACAGGCCAATTGATGTCGCGTGCAATCAATGACGTGGATTTGCTCGAGCACTTGATTGCCCACGCTGTACCGGACGTGTTGGTGAACGTATTGATGTTGGTTGGCGTCATCACTGTGTTGATCAATATGAATTGGCGACTCACGCTGTTGAGTATGATTCCGATCCCATTGATCGTATTAGGTGTGCAAGGATTTACCAGGTACGTGCGTCCGGCGTTCCGTGTGCGCCAGGCCGAGTTAGGCGAGCTTAACGCTGCACTTAACGATAATCTCTCTGGAGTTCGTGAGATCAAAGCATTCACACGGGAGAAAATTGAATTGCTTCGTATGGGCGATCACATTGCCCGATATCGAGATTCGATGCTCCACGCGCTGCGTTTGATGGCGACGTTTCACCCATTTGTCGAGTTTGCTTCGTCTTTGGGCACGATCGTACTCATTTACTTTGGCGGGCGGTTCATATTGGACCAGGTTGTTTTTGTCAACTGAAAACAGGGCCATTTGTTTACCGAAAACAGGGCCATTTAGGTCATTTAGCATGAACTGTGACAATTGAAAACAGGGCCATTTGTTTACCGAAAACAGGG
>JAAEPW010000170.1 GCA_024232355.1 Chloroflexota bacterium
CATCCACAGCCCCAGCAGCCCATAGCTCGCCAGCCCGAACAGGCTCGCCGAGATGGTGTTGACGTCGAGAAAGCGTTCGACGAGCAGGTAGAGGGCCGAGCCGCCCAGGGCCAGGATCAGGGCCGGGGGGAACAGTTGCGGTGCGTCGATGCGCAGGCGGACGCGCTCTTTGCGTGCCTGGATGACGATCAGGGCGACGACACCGGCGAGCATCAACTGGTTGGTGCGAAAGTCCTCCCGCGAAAAGATGATGGCGAGATAGTCAAACACCGGCCAGTAGAGCCACAGCCACAGGGCGGCGATGGCCGCATTGGCGATCATACGCACGGGGCGGGGCAGGGATGTGGCGCGGTCGCCGGTCGTTCGTGTGAGGGTTTTACCATATTGCATAAGTATATATAGTATAACATACTTTGGGTTTGAAGTCAATACCGGTCAATGGAAAAATCAAATTTCTAGCAGAGAATCTATGTTTTGTTGCAACTACTCAGTCAGCACTGAACTGTCAGCAGATGTAGCGGATATAGTGGATTTAATTGGACATACCACTAAAATCCGCTACATCTTCGGACCGTCTGCGGTACGCATAATCCGCTGATGATCTTGCAGCACATTTGACAGTTTAGCAAAACAGGCCGAGTAGTTACTGTACAACAATTCTTGTACGCAAGAAGGCGGGCAAGGGTCTGGTTTTTGCCCGTAGATTCAAAATCTACTCGGTCAACGCCGAACTGTCAGCAGATTGATCGGATATAGCGGATTATTGAGACATACAAGACATACCACTAAAATCCGCTACATCCTCGGACCGTCTGCGGTACGCATAATCCGCTGATGATCTTGCAGCACATTTGACAGTTTAGTAAAACAGGC
>JAAEPW010000171.1 GCA_024232355.1 Chloroflexota bacterium
AACCCGGTCATAATCTTGTCCAAAGTGGTCAAGTTGACATAACCCACTAATACAGCTATCACCTGTCCTTGGTTGTCCGTCACGGGGTCAGCCACTGCGACGAACATTCGACCCTGCGATGGTGAGACAAGCAGCGGCTGCGTGTACGACTCTTTCAGCCCTTCTTGGAAATACATCTCGTTCTTATGAACGTCACCTTCCCACGCTGGATCACTAGAAACCACCACCCGTCCCTGGAGATCTAGCAGGAATACTTTGTCAAACTGCCCCGTTTGTTCTACCAACTGCTGGAAGCAAACTTGCAGATCGTCATGGACATGGACATTCTGATAGTTCTCATCCACCTTGGTCGAGAATATGCTCATCAGCATGTGCAAATTATAAAGCCAGGTGTTCACCTCGGCCTCTTTTTGCGTCGCTACCATATCGAGTTCTTTAAGCGTCCGCTGTCGGCCAACCTGTATACCTCTTATAGCCGATCCTCCCATGCTGATAGACACTGCCAAGAACACTACTGACACAAGAGAGAGTAACAACCGGGTACGGATTCCTTTACGCATAATAGTTTCCTCCTGTGCGAATACGCAAATTTGCTTATTCGCTGATTTGGTACTGTGCCACAATCTCGCTTAAACTGCGGGCCAAGTCGTTCAAGCCCTGCGACGCTTTCTCCGTCTGGCGCGTGCTCGCCAAGCTCTGCACCGTCGCCTGGTTGATACTCTGCATCGCCACCGCCACCTGATCCACCCCCGCCGCCTGTTGCCTTCCTCCGGCTACCATTTGGATGGCTGTCTGTGCCGATTCCTCAATCACCCCGGCCAATTGCTCGATCGCGTCTCCCACCTGTCCCGCTAACAGTACTCCTTCATCCATGCCCTTTGTTCCTTCCTCCGTCGCCATCACTGTCGCATTCGTCGCCTTTCGAATATCCGAGAAAATCGCCTTCGCCTGTGCCGTCGCCTGCCGCGATTGCTCCGCCAGGTTCCGCACCTCCACCGCCACCACCGCGAATTCCTTGCCGTACTCTTCCGCCCGCGCCGCTTTCACCGACGCATTCAGCGCCAATATATTCGACTGTGCCGCAATATCGTTCACCGTGGTAATGATCTCCCCTATCTGCTGCATCCGCTTCGATAGCACCATGATATTCTCTGCGATGCCCTTCACTCGCGTCTTAATCAACGCCATACTGACGATTGCATCCTCTATCGCCCGTTGACCGGCACAAAAAACCTCGATCGTGCGCTTTGACGCGCCCGCGCAACCGACAACTCGGCAACAATCTGTAGTTCGTCCACCGTTATCGTCTGCTCGTTGTCTCCTGCTGTGTGGTTACCGCCAGGATTTCGGCTATAGCCACATTCAGGTCGCTGGCCGCTTGCCGAACCTGGACGAGTATCTTTTGTAATCCCTACCGCTGCTTTTGCTCGGCGGTCGCGTGCTCTTTGGTCTCTAGATTGGCCTGTTGCAAACACTCCCGTTGTTTCCGCTCGGCCAACACGTATTTTCTTACTTCCTGCTCAGCCTGCTTGGACCCACGAAATTAATCTTCCTGCGCCACCATAATTAGACGACGGATCAAGACAATAGTCAGCAATGCCATTACGGTTACACACAAACTCACTAGCAACTCGGGCGTATCGTTTTGGGGAATAAACAATCCAGGCGTCACAACTCGGATCAGGGTGACGTCAACGATGAAACTCGCAATGCAAACCACGCTTAAATAAAAAAACTACCCTTGCTATCGAAAAGCGCAGGTTGGCTAGAATGATAACGAGAATAGAACCAGCAATTGAAGCCTATATCAAGCTATCCATCAAGAGAGGAGAAATAGTGATTGACAACAACATGGCAAGGAGAAAGAGATCAATGCCAATTGTCGCCTGTCCTCGACGGTAAAGAACCGGATACACCAAATAGCTCGCCAAATCTATTATGGCAAAGATAGCACAGTACAAGAATGGAGTATTTGACGGGTTGAACAGCCATATAATCAACGTCGACATCGCGATAAAAATGGGACCTATCACTAGATACTTTGAAACCCTCAAGCCGAGTTGTATACGGCGTTCATGAACCTGGACCTCAATTAACCCTAGTCCGGTTGCTGCTGTTGCCATTTCCAGAGACATTACAAATGCCCTTACCCATTTACGAGGTCTCGAGTGTTGTGTTTTAACGTTTCCATACGGCTGATCTACTATTTCAAGGGCAAAAACAAGCTAAAGGTGGCACTTTTGGTCTAAAAACTCGCCGTTTTACCCTATTCAAGCGGGATTCAAACCCAAAACACAACACTCGAGCAAGAATCCTTCACATACCCTACAACTGGTACTGATCCACAATCTCGATCAGGTTGCAGACCAGGTCATTCAAGTCCCGCGTTGCCTTTTCTAACTGGCGCGTGCTCTTCGAACTCTGTAATGTGCATCCATTCTGCACTTGAGCTCAATTTCTCCCACTTTGGTAAAATGGTAGCCTCCCAATTCTAACCCAAGAGGTAAACAAAAAAATCTCTTTAATAAATTGTACATTCACCCTTCCAAGCTGTCAAACAGTGTCTTTGCCAGCAGCAAATCAGAGTCCCACCCCCCGAAAGGCACAACACCCTCGTTCCACAACACACAGCCACCCCCCCCCCCGCACCCCACCGCCCTGGCCCAAGGAAACAAAGCAACGCACCACCTGGCCAGACCAAGGGGAGACGGCGAGGGAGCGGACTGGGGTCGCGTCGGCGGTGGAGGCAATGAGCAGGTCAAGCCGATTCTTGTGGCAATCTGTGGCCCAAGGCTCATCACCAGGTCTTTGCACGGGCAGAAAGCGATGTCATCCGAGGGATCGCTCCTCGGTTTCATCGGTGGCGAGTGATACCCACAAACCGGCATCAACGCTCACCTCCCCGCTTGTGGTCACAG
>JAAEPW010000172.1 GCA_024232355.1 Chloroflexota bacterium
CAGCGCGAGGGGCGAGGGGCGGGCAGGGCCACGAGCGGCGCGGCCGGCAGTTACGACGTCATCAAGGGTCTTGCGTGATTAGTCAATGGTGAGACGAATAAGGCGGCGTTCGCGCAACATAATAGCTCCTTATTAAACAAAAGTTTCCCTATTGGTGAACTGAGCAGACATACTTACCCGTCTCTGGATACCCGAACGGATGATCAGATTCAAAAGGCGCTGGCTGCAATTTTGAATCGACGGCAGGCAACCAGGATCCAAGGGAGCGGCCGCTGGTCTGCCAGAAATGCGACATTTGTCTGGCCAGATTCTTAAACTCGAAAGTATTGGCCAGGTAAAAATCACTCAAGTCATTGGTTCTACTGATCATCAATTTTGAATTGCGATGCTATTCTAGTTAGGCTCCATAATACCCCCAGATCCCTCCTGTACTTTGTACAAAATAATTGCGATCAATTAGATGCGAATGAATATAGTAAACTATCACGCTGCCGGCCATAACGGCGAGGAACAAGGTTCCATCGGCCGCTGCTAAAATACGGTAGCGTTGTTAGAGCAATACGAAGTCTAGTGAGCAGGGGCGGAGTTGGCTATGCACACATTTTGTGGCTGGAACTCGGCGGGACGGGAGTCGGCGCGGCGGGTTTGGTAAAGCTAGTTGGCAGTGTCCACTGCTACTGTTGCTCGCTATCCGTTGCGCAGGCTGACGTACCAATAGTCGGCGAGCAAGTGGAATAGGATGTCGAGGGCCGATTGAGATTTAATGAGCAAACGAAGATCTCCATTGTTTTTCGTCGGTCGACCTGACGGGAAGTGGGCAGTCATAAGCGGCAAACC
>JAAEPW010000173.1 GCA_024232355.1 Chloroflexota bacterium
CCACCTGGCCAGACCAGGGGAAGACGGCGGGGGAGCGGATTGGGAGCGCGTCGGCGGCGGTGGGAATGAGTAGGTCAGGCCGATAATCCCTGTGGCAATCTGTGGACATCTCTTCATTTCAGCCGTCCCAATCCGGGTACGCACACTCTATCCCACAACGCCAACTCCCCCCCCCCCGCCCCCCACCGCCCGCCCCAAGGAAACAAGCCAATGCACCACCTGGGCAGACCAGGGGAAGACGGCAAGGGAGCGGACCGAGGATCGCGGTGGCGGCGGAGGTGATGGGGCGGGTCAGGCCGATTCTTGTGGCAATCTGTGAGCAAGCGAGTAAAGAATGGTTTCCATCGCGTCAAGTCTCCCTGACCAACTTGCTCAGGTCAAACGTATACACCGCCGGTGCTCGGCGATACGTCACGTCCAGGTTACCAATGTATCCCAGCGTTGTCGCCAATCCACTGTGCCCCAGGTTCTGCTGGATTGCTACAGGATCTGTTCCCGCTTCAAACAGTCTGCGAGCATACGTCCGGCGCAGATCGTGGGGCTTGACGTGAACCATTTCGCCATCCACCATCATCGGATACCGGCCCATAATGTGCCCGATCGCCCTCACGCTTAATCGCCCAGTGCGTAGCGTCTTGCCGCCCTTGTACAGCCCACGGAACACGTAGCCTCCACCGATACCAGCCTTGCTGAACCAGGCATCCACTACTGCCAGCACCCACGATAGCTCTCCGTAGGGAACCAACCTTTCCTTGCACCCTTTTCCCTCCCTAACGTGGAGCGCCAACTCTCCACCCAAGCGTTGGCGCAGATCGGGCACTTTTAACGACGAGAGTTCCGCCTCGCGGATACCCGTACATAGCATCAGAGCGATCACCGCCGTGTCACGTAACCCCATCAGGGTGTTCACACCGGGGGCCATCATCAGTGCCTCAGCTTGCTCCCTGGTCAGGCGCAGGTGGGCACTATCCGCCCGATCCTGAGAAACCTTGACTCGGACCTGGGACGCCTGTGGGGCTATGGCATTCTCCACGCGAGTGAGAATCTCGTCCACGAACGATTTGCGGTCCGAGGGGGCATCTGCCACCTGTTCGGCCAGACGATAGAGGCTATCTCGCGTGGCATTGTCCCGAACGATGGCTCGGTAGCGAGCACGGATCGTGGATAGGTGTGCGTTCACGGTTGCAGGGGCCTTTCCTGCATCCTCCATTGCATCCCGGTAGGCCGCCAGGTCAACCTGGTGCCACAGCAAGTCGCGGTCATCCATCCAGACCACAAACTGTCCGAGTCTGGACTTGGTATGTTTATCAGCATTTTGAGGGATGATGATGCCGCCGATACCGGTTTTGAGGGTTAGACCATCACTCATCTTTTTTCACTCCGAGCTTTTGTAGCCATTCACGATACTCGTCTTCCAAGATTATTCTATCGACGAAATCGGATACTATTTGACGGATTTTTCTTTGCCGGGCTTTCTCACCAGTCAGAATTCGCTGGAGCCGGTATGCATCGTAACAATCCTGGTTGCAGAATTTCTGATGACGTGGAGAGTGTTTAGCACAATTTAGGCATGTCGTCATGGCCACTTTTCTCTTTCTCCCGCTATTTTTCGGCGTATTTTAGCGACGCATTTTCTGCCTGGGTATTACTGCGTAGACGTGTAATTCTACGCAGTAATTATACTCCAAATTGTGCCTCTTACAAGCAGTTTTTTCGCAAAGTACCATCACTATGTGCGCCTCATCGGAGTCGCTGTAAGTGGCACGATTTCGTCATGATGTCGATGTGCCACACCAAGATACTGTTATTACTGGTGTTTTGTGCAAACTAAACACCTACCCTATATCCGTGGGTATCCAACGGTTTGTCCAAGTCACTCCGGCGCGAAATCAACGCTGCTGGTATATGAATGGAGTGTGCTTTACACGTTGGTGTTGGTAAAACACTCATCTCTCAACTTGGCTGTCCCCAATAAATGCAGTAAAATGGTAGTGTTAGGACAAAGCAAGTTTTGGTTGCAACATCAAAGACTGTCCAGGCTTGCGGAGGCGGGGTGGTCTTTTTGCTATTTACAATCACACAGTTTATCAGGGAGTAGAAAAAGTGACAGATAGAGAAACTGGAACCGTCAAGTGGTTCAATGCAGACAAAGGATATGGCTTTATTTCCCGCGATTCCGGAGAGGACGTATTCGTCCACTTTTCAGCCATCGAAGGAGGTGGGTTCCGCTCATTGGACGAAGGCCAACAGGTCGAGTTCAGCGTCGAACAAGGGCCAAAAGGGTTGCAGGCTGTCCGTGTCAGGACTTTGTCCTTGACCGAGTCAAGGATTTTATCATCGGGCACGGGTGACCGTGTGTCTGATCCGGAGGAAGGTGTGTCAGCGCGAAAGCTATACGTAGGCAACCTGAGCTACATAACTACCGATACTGCCTTGTCTGAACTATTTGGAGAGATCGGAGAGGTTCTCTCTGTAAACCTCGTTACAGATCGTATGACAGGGCGATCCAAAGGCTTTGCATTCATCGAGATGGCGGAGCAGGCCGCCGCTCTCGTAGCCATTAACCAACTCAATGGTCGGGAGGTGAATGGGCAGGCTATCACGGTAAATGAGGCACGACCGAAACGGGACAGCCAGGGAGGCAGAGGCGAGCGCCAGCGTTGGTAGGATCACCTCGCGCCCGTGTATTCTACTCTCAGAGGAGATCATTATGCGCATTCTCAGTCTGCGACGTGGCTTTGAGGCCGACCACAGCTCTTCATCCTACGAATTCTTTGCCCTCGATAAATTGACATCCGAACAGCGCGAGTCTGTGCAAAAGCTGACCGGGGAGTCAGCCCGACGCCACTTGCGCTTTCACTATATGGGCGACTGGAAGGACATCCCCTCCAACTGGCCGGATAAACTGCTCACGATGGGCTATGACGTTCTGGTCAGCGAGAGCTACGACTGGTGGGGCGTTTACCTTTCGCTGCCCCAGAACCCGATCTTGATGGAACAACTGCCCCAATATGACTGTGACGCCGATGGTAACGGCTTTAGTGTGCGCACGGTCAGCGAGCGAATGATCCTCTACTTTGGGATGCAACTGGATTATGGTGCGATGTATGACAAGTTCGGAGAAGACGCTTTCGAGGGACTGGCCGACCTGTTCGAGCAGGTACGGGACGAACTGCTTGCCGGTGACTTGAGCGCAGTGTGGGCGACGTACAAAACCTACGGCGGGTACGACGATAGTGAACCGGAACCCGTTGAACCGTTGTCTGCCAGCGCCGGGACATTGCTGAATGTGATGGAGCGCTACTAAGACCAATGGAAGTCTGGCAACTGGCAGAGGCAGTGACTCTGCGGCCCGAAGCCTTTGGCGGGATGGCCTTCCACCGCGAGCGCGGCATTACGCTAGAGGTGGATACGGAGGCATACCGCTTCCTGTGCGCCTATCTCCAACCTCGCCCGCTGCCGTCGCCCAACCACCCCGCCGCGCGCCTGGTGCCACAACTAACGCACCTGAGCTTTATCTGCCCGGCAAACACAAATTGGGACCAACCGACGCTGGTTCCAGATACGCCCTGGCTGGGTGACGATCTTGCGCTCTCCGCACCGGAGACGATTCACCTGGCGATCACCACTCGCTGCAATCTATCCTGTCCTGGCTGCTACGTCCCACACCCGGATGCCGGTATCGGACCAGAATTGACTGTTGCCGAATTGCGCGAGTTGATCGATCAATGGGCGCAGATGCGCGTCTTCCAGCTAGCTGTGGGGGGCGGCGAGCCCTTGCTGTACGATGGCCTGTTCGACGTGCTGACCTACGCCCGTGAGCGGGGCATTGTACCCAATCTGACCACCAACGGGACGTTACTCAGTACCGACGTGATCCGTCACTTGGTGTGGGCCGGTGTGGGCCGCGTCAACCTCAGTTGGAATGGACCAGACAACAGACACCGAGGGCGAGGCCAATCAGCCATGCAAGCTTTGCGAATGCTGCTCAACTCGACGCTGCGGGTGGGTGTGAATCTATTGGTCACACCAACATTGCTTCCCCATCTTTCTCAAACACTGGCTCGACTGCAGACGCTGGGCATCCAGGGGGTGACAATTCTACGACCTAAACCACCCGCCATATCCTCCAAACCTAGCATAGCCTGGTACAATGCCAACAGGCTCCGCCGCGCCGATCTGCTTCGTCTGCGTACCATCCTGAACGGCTGGCAAGGCGTGTTGAGGATAGAGGTGGACAGTGCTCTGGTCAGTCTGATGGGAGACGCAAACCCAACGCTCTTGCGCCAACGCGGAATCCACGGCTGTACCGCCGGGCGACGTATCTGCACAATCTGGCCCGATGGACGCGTGACCCCTTGCTCATTCCTGGCCGACCTCAGCGTTGGGAACGTGCGCCAGACACCATTCGCCGAACTGTGGGAACGAGGGGAGAACTGGGGTGTATTGCGCGACCCTACCATCCAACTCCAAGGCAGTTGCGCTAACTGCGACATCGCATCGCAATGCGGTGGTGCGCGCTGTGTGGCCCGCCACGAGCACGGTGATCTGTTCGCCGGAGACATCCAGTGTCCACATTATTTGGAGTCAGTAGAATGAATATCCTGAGCGTCCGCACCGGCTTTGCGACAGACCACAGCACGGTAGCTTATCGCTACACAGCCCCCGACAAGGCCACTGCCTGGCGTGCGTTCTGGAAAGGATTGCCCGCCATCTGTGCTGCCGGACAGGTGCGGAATCTGACATTGTTTTCACCCGAGCCATTGCCCAAGATAAACTTGCCGCTTCAGCCGATCCACCGTTTTCTATTCATCGAGGATGACTACGAATCGCTGGGGGATGAGCCGCCTTACTATCTGGGCATTGACCTGACCTTTGACGAGTGGCGGGACCTGATCACCAAGTATCGTCGGCAGTTAGGAACGAGAATTTAATAACTTGCCCATTTGGTTTGGCCGTTTTGGGACTAGCACCCCAATACAGCGAGTGCAAAGTCGAAATAACCTGATAAAGCCACGAAAACGGTCATTTTCGGCCAATAACACGGATAATGAA
>JAAEPW010000174.1 GCA_024232355.1 Chloroflexota bacterium
ACCGGGTCCCACCTGACCATGCATGGGTTTCGCGCAGCGTCCGGTGCATTTCGGTTCGGCAAGATGGTGAGCGCGCGCCAGACGATGCGCCCAGGTTCGACGATGCGGTCGGCGTTGGTGACAAAATCGAAGGAGAGTGTGCCTAGAACAAAGCCCCCAATGATAGCCACGGTGAGCGTCGGCCACAACCAGGCGGGCAGAGCGGGCTGGGGTGGAGGCGGCGGCGGAGCGACCCGGCGGCGCTTTTTACGCTTCTTGCTTCCCTGGTGTCTGTTCCCATTCTCCACCATCTTTTTCTGGGGTTCCGTCTCTCGCTCCCGAATAAGGCCCAACCCAACGACCGCGAACATCCCGGCATAAGTCCAAAAGGTGGTGCGTGTAGAGGCAATGGCAATACCAAAATTGATCTCGACAAAGTGGGCCACTACGGCAGCCAAGATGCCGACCAACAGGATCGAAGAGGAATGAGGCTGCGAGACTGTGTCTGTATCCCAATACACGG
>JAAEPW010000175.1 GCA_024232355.1 Chloroflexota bacterium
TGAAAAAGACAGGCGGAGACACGGCCAAGGGGGCGTTTGGCGCGGCAGAGGCGGTGGTGGTCAACCGGCCTGTCTTTACGGTTGACGAGGCCAGTGCGCTGGCCACAGGTTTGAGCAACGACATTGGCCGCGATTTTGTCCAGGCCGAGGGCTTGTGCAGGGGCAATCCTGGGGTAAAGGCCGGATGGGAAATCACTATCGAGGGAGTGGGGGAACGCTTTAGTGGCAAATATTTTGTCACGCGGGCTATGCACGTGTATAACAAGGATGGTTATGAGACCACCTTTAGCATCAGCGGCCGCCAGCCCAACACCCTCAGCCACCTGCTAGGTTCGGGGAATGGCCACGGCGACCAGGCCAGGGGCCTTATGCGGGGCGTGGTGACCGGCTTGGTCACCAACCTCAATGATCCCGACAAGTTGGGGCGGGTCAAGGTAAAGTATGATTGGTTGGGCAACATAGAGAGCGATTGGGTGCGGGTTGCCTCGCCTATGGCCGGCGCCGACAGGGGTTTTTATTACTTGCCCGAAGTCAACGACGAGGTTTTGCTGGCCTTTGAGCAGGGCGATGTTCATCACCCTTTTGTGGTGGGCATGCTCTGGAGTAGCAAAGACAAACCGCCCAAGCCAAATGACCAGGTGGTTGGGAATGGCAAGGTCAACGAGCGCATCCTCAAATCGCGCAGTGGGCACGTGATCATCCTGGACGATTCAGAGGGGCAAGAGAAAATCATCATCCGCGACAAGACGGAGCAGAATGAGATCGTGATCGACTCGAAAGAAAACAGCCTGACGATTAATGTTGGGAGCGACGTTGTCATCACGGCAGGGGGCAAGGTTTTGACCAAGAGCAAGGGCGACATAGCCTTGGAATCCCAGGCCAATGTGTCTGTCAAGAGTCAGGCCAATCTGACGCTAGAGGCGACGGGTCAGCTCAAGATCAAGGGTAACAATGTTAGTATCGATGGCGGCCCCATGACTGAGATCAAGGGTGGGGTTGTCAAACTGAATTGAGAGGGAGACGGTATCATGAGCAAGCCGGCTGCGCGTATGGGAGATACAACGGCTCACGGCGGCGTGATCGTCGGCGGTTTCCCGCAAGTTTTGATTGGCGGCAAGCCTGCCGCGCGTGTAGGCGATATGCACACTTGCCCGATGGTTGATCCTGGACCCAAGCCGCACGTTGGCGGCCCCATCACGATGGGTAGTGCGACTGTCTTGGTCGGCGGTATGCCCGCCGCGCGGGTTGGGGATATGGCGACTTGCGCCGGTCCGCCGGATACTATTGCCGTGGGTTGTCCGACGGTTTTGATTGGGGGTTAAGGGGTACAATTTTGAACGATAACGTTAGAAATAGAGAGTTTCTGGGCCAGGGGCTGGCCTTTCCCTTGCAACTCAATTCGCGGGGAGAGATTGCCTTGGCCAGTGGAGAGCGCGACATCGAGCAGGCGATCAGGGTGATCTTGGAGACAGAGCCGGGCGAGCGCGTGATGCGGCCCGAGTTTGGCTGTCGTGTCCACGAACTTGTCTTTGCCCCTCACAACGCGGCTACAGAGGGGCTCTTGATTCATTACGTAGAGCAGGCGCTGGAGCGATGGGAGCCTCGCGTGGAGGTGCAAGAGGTGGACATCTCGACCGACGGAGGATCTGGGGGCGCCCTGTGGGTAGAGATCAAGTATCACGTCAAGGCTACTCATGACGAGCGGAGCA
>JAAEPW010000176.1 GCA_024232355.1 Chloroflexota bacterium
CGCGTTGGCCTCATGCAATTTCTCGGCGAGACTCTCGTTGTGTCTGCTCAGTCGGGCGATGCCCCAGCACCGTAGACGTGGGCGGGGTCATCACGAATGCAGTGCGTGGTGGCCTACCAAGGTTGGGTTCTCCGGCGCTGCAGCTATCCCCAGCACGTGCTGAAGGTGTTGGTCCTGAATCCATGGCCTGTCATTTAGTGGCGCCTCCAGTGGGCAGCTGGCTAAGAGACACATGGATTGGGACATCAGTCTTTGTCTTAGCCCCCAGGCTACGCGTCGACGTCGCCTGCTGCGGGTACTGAAAAGTAGAAATACCCGGCGGTGCAAACATCGGCGCTCGCTGTCCAAATGGGCCACCTCGCCTCTGACTATGTGGTCGGCGACTGCGACAGCGTGGATCACGATTAGGAGTAGAGACACTCTTGTGCTGACTGCTCGACTCACTATCGGAGCAGCGTCGCTGAGAACCAGCAGTTGGATGACGAGGTCCAATAGCTGGTTCTGGCCATTTTTCTCTACAGCTTTCACTCCCAGCCGACCCAGCAATTGATTCCACATCCGACCCTCACGGGGCCAGCACCCCCGGTGGTCGAGCAGCCCAGCCACGAGCAGGCGGACTCATCTTCAACACTGGAGGTGGCATCTGAGGGCTCGGCGGAACTCCAGCAAATGGCATTCCGGTAGCCAACTGTCCTGCAGATCCACTAGGTCTGGGCGGCTGGCTAGGCGTCCGTGGTTGGAAATGGAATGGCAACTGACTCGGCGGCGGCATATGTCCTGCCTGCTGCGGCGAGGAGTCACGCTGGGGTTTTTGACCCCGACCTCCAAAAATAGTGGTCGTACCCCTTCAAACCGGCCGTGCGTAAGACTACTAGCGGCACTCTGATAGGTAGGCACATTTTCGTCAAACTGGCGATGATGACTCGACTGTCTCCGCGTGTGCGGTCCC
>JAAEPW010000177.1 GCA_024232355.1 Chloroflexota bacterium
GGTTTTTCACAATCGGGACGCTTCGATGCGTCCGGTGATGGGGTGAGAATTCGATATTTTTATTGATGAGCAGGGCAATCTATGGTATCATAGGCCCACGCTAGTTCAAGATGGAGGACAAAGCTACGTATGGCATCAATCCTGGATGGACTCAACGACAACCAACGTAAAGCTGTCACCAGTGACAGTTCTGTGACCATCGTCCTGGCCGGACCGGGCAGTGGCAAGACCCGGGTTCTCACGCACCGCATAGCCTGGTTGGTGCAGCAGAAGGGCGTCAAGCCGTGGGAGATTTTGGCCGTCATGTTCACCAACAAGGCCGCGAGCGAGGTGAAGGATCGTCTGGCCCGGCTTCTCTCGCCAGCGCAGGCGGAAAAGGTGACTGCGCGCACCTTTCACAGCTTTGGGGCCAGGCTACTGCGATATGAAATGGCTCATCTGGCCCCGTTGCTCCCGGACAATATGTTCACTGCCATCGATTACGAGCAGCACGGTGCGCGCGTCACACCTCGCCTGGCCGCAAATTTCAGCATATACGATGCCGACGATCAAAAGGGTCTCTTGAAGGCCATCGTGGTCAAGACGATGGGCTACGACGCAAAGCGCATCCCTGAAGCAAAGAGCTTTATCTCCAGGGCCAAGAACCAGGGCTGGCTTCCCAATCATCCCACCTTGCAACACCAGGTACAGACCGAAGAACTGGATTTCCACCACGAGGTTTACGTGCGCTACCAGGCACAGTTGTTGACACTCAA
>JAAEPW010000178.1 GCA_024232355.1 Chloroflexota bacterium
AACCAACTGACGGAGCTACCTCCGGAAATCGGCCAACTGTCCAATCTGACGTCGCTTGTCCTCCCGTACAACCAACTGACGGATCTGCCCCCGGAAATCGGCCAACTGACCAATCTGACGTCGCTTGTCCTCCGGTACAACCAACTGACGGAGTTGCCCCCAGAAATCGGCCAACTGACCAATCTGACGTCGCTTTACCTGGAAGGCAACCAACTGACGGAGTTGTCCCCAGAAATTGGCCAACTGACCAATCTGACGTCGCTTTACCTGGAAGGCAACCAACTGACGGAGCTGCCCCCGGAAATCGGCCAACTGACCAATCTGCGTAGGCTTCATCTGGCCCCTAATCCCCTGCGCATCCCACCCCCGGAAATCGCCGCTCGCGGTATGGATGACGTGTTAGATTTTCTCCGCGCCTTGGCCGAGGGTTCCGCTGTCCGCCGCGAGGCCAAAATGCTGCTGGTTGGCGAGGGGAGATCGGGTAAATCCTCTTTGCTGCGCGCGCTGCAAGGCGAGCCTTTTGTCGAGGGTCTAGACACAACCCACGGCATCGACGTCGAGCCGTACTGCCTGCCCCATCCAAACCGGCCGGGGGAAGACGTAATCCTCAACGTCTGGGATTTTGGCGGCCAGCAGATCTATCATACCACCCACCAGTTCTTTATGACCAAGCGGTCCCTGTACGTATTAGTCTGGAATGCCAGAGGGGATACCGATCAGGCTCGTCTGGATTATTGGCTGCACAATATTCAGGTACTGGCCCCAGAGTCGCCTGTTCTGTTGGTAGCCACCCACATCGACGAGCGTCCTGCCGACTTTAATTACGAGCGTTTTCGAACGGCTTATCCCCAACTGGTCGGGCACATTGGCGTCAGCAACAAGGATGGAACCGGCATTGATGATCTGCGCCAGATCATCACCCGGCGAGCCGCAGAGTTGCCCTTGATGGAGCAACAATGGCCCATCACCTGGTGCGATGCCGAAGAGGCTTTGCGCGGCCACGATGGTTATCACATCACGCGGGCCACTTACACACAGATCTGTGTCGCACAGGGCGTGCGGGCGGACATCGCGCAGACCGTCCTGGGCGGCTATTTGCACGACCTGGGCAAGATTCTCTATTATCAGGATGACGATCTCTTGTGTGACTTTGTGATCCTCAAGCCCAACTGGCTCACCGAGGCGATCAGCAAAGTATTGGACGACGACATCGTCCGCGAGAGCGGCGGCCTGCTGCCCCACGCCGATTTTGCCCGCATCTGGGCTGGTTATGACCGCAGCCTCTATCCGCGTTTCCTGCGCATGATGGAGCGCTTTCTCATCAGCTACCAACTGCCGTCCGACGGCCCCAACCAGGAAGCGACCCACAGCCTGGTGCCGTTACGTTTGCCCCACAATATTCCTCCGGATATGCGGCCCTGGCCGGAGGTGTTGGCGGGCCAGCCCGAGATCAATATGCTGTTCAAGTTGCAGGGCTTTACACCGCCGGGCGTTATGAGTTGGTTCATCGTGCTGACCCATCCGTATACCACGGGCGTCCATTGGCGCGAAGGCGTGCGCCTGGAATACGAGGGCCATCAGGCCGAGGTTGTTCTCAACCCCAGCACGCACGAGTTATGGCTGCGCGCGCGCGGGCCGTCGCCCTTTAATTTTTTCAACATTCTGCACCACACGATCAGCGAGCGGGTGTTGGGGTTCTACAAGGGGCTACAGTACGAGCGCCTGGTTCCGTGTAATTGCCATCTCGATCAAGACGCAGGCGCCGAACCTTGCACCTACCTGCACAACTATGAGCGTTTGGCGGAACGGATGGAGCATAACAAGCTCGAGGTCGAGTGTGATCGGCCGCCATTCAAGCAAGTATCCGTGCCGGTCCTGTTGTACG
>JAAEPW010000179.1 GCA_024232355.1 Chloroflexota bacterium
CGCACGGGACGCATTTTGCGGTCGTGGTCACGGGTCGCTGGGAAACGATAGGCGTGAGACATCAAGCCATATTGAGGGGCGCTCCACGGGATCGGGCACCACCCCAGACCGCCATCCGACGAGAGCGGGATATAGAATACCTCCCTGACCTCTTGTTGGGTGAAGCATTGGTCGTAATAGCCCAACGTGATGGCGAGGCTGGTCGGTCCACAATTGTTCCAGGTCTGGGCCTGGTGGTTCATCGGCTCTAGCAGTGCGCTGGCTGGCAGAGGGGTCGGGGTCGCCGTCGGCAAAGGGGTGGGTGTGGGCGTGGGCGTGGGCGTGTGGGTAGGTGTATCCGTAGGTGGAACCGGCGTGTATGTAGGCGGGACTGGCGTGTTCGTGGGACGTGGGGTCTCGGTCGGCGGTGCGGGTGTGGGCGTTGGCTCAAACTGTTGGCAAGCAACGAGCAGGATCAGAATGATAATCGCTATTGCGGTTGTAATGATTGATGGATTACGAATAGACACGATTTTGCTCTGTTCCTTATGCCCCTATGGTTTGCGTGATCGGGCGCGAAAACCACGTTCTTGCAGTTTTTGTTCTTGATGGCGCTGGTCTATCATATACACTTGAGGCCAGGCAGTTGGTTCATCTTTTTGCCTTTACATTAAAATCGGAGATGGTAAATATTGTAGCTCTCGTTCATGTGTGCTACAATATGCAAAGTTCCACGACTCGGCTAAAAGCGCGAGATGATGAAATGAACACTGAGTATTGGACCAGTATGCTTGTCGAGCAAATTCAACCCCAGTGTGAGCCGATTCCCCCAGGGTTACGGGCGGATTTCGCTCCGGCGGTTGGCTGTCTCTACGAGTGGAGGGATTACTGGCTAGAATACCCAGATGCTGACACTCTAAAGGCCGGGACAGAATCTTGCCTTTCACCCCGTCCCGGCCTCTTTAACCTACGCTTCGAGAACCAACTGGGTCTTGCCGCACTTCAACCCTTTGTTAATGATCGCCCCTTGGCTCCACCGTACTATGTTGAAGTCATCTCCCCCAAGCGCCCATCTCCCGCCGCCCACCTGCGCTTTTACCGCACGCTTCTGGATGATCTCTTTGCACGTGCAGCCCGGCTGCCCTTCACCTTTGGCGGCCCCACTGCTCGTAGTGTGCTAGAGACCCTGCGCCCTCCCACGCCACTCTTTACCCTGCACTTTCTCCACCACTTTGCTCCTGCTCTAGGCGCAGCCATCGCCGTCATCCAGGCCGCCCCACACCGCAAACTGCGCGATTTTCCAGACCTGGTACCCCTGGCAAAAGTGGTCGAAGCTGATGCAGATGTATTGCTCAGTATTGTGCACTCCCCTGAACGGTGGGTTCCTGCCCGCGGTTTTGCCCTGGCACAACGGTTGAAGTATCACGCGCCGGCCCACGTCTGGCAGCGCTGCCCGGAAGAGACAAGCAACACACCGGAAAACCGCTTTGTGCGGCACTTTTTCCAACAATTACTCACTGCTGCCGAGGCATTGCCCGCACAGCGTTGGTGGGCTAACGTTCCATCCACCCGTCAGGCCACTGTGCGTGAGGTCACGGCGTTGCTGCGGCACACTATCGTTCAGCCACCCCTGGCAAACGTCAGCCTGCTGCACCAGTTACCACTCAATTCCCAGGTTCTCCTGCGGCGCGATGGCTATCGCGAGGTGCTTGACCTGTGGCAACGTTTCCAGTATGCCCGCCGTCCGCTCTTTGCCCCACTTCAGCAGGCATTGGAAGTGCGGGACATTGCCACACTGTACGAATTCTGGTGCTTTTTCAAATTAGCGGACGATATCCGAAAAACTCTCCGGGTGGAACCTGCGCTCCACCTGATAGTTTCGGACGCGTATGGACTACAGTGGCGATCAGAGGCCCGGTTCGGCAAATTGGGACGGCTGTTGTACAATCATACCTATTGCTGGCCCAACTCGTACTCTGTTCCACTGCGCCCTGACTTTGCCTGGGTAGTAGAGGACAAACTCCAGGTCGTGTTGGATGCCAAGTTTCGTCTACAGTGGTTGGATTCAGCACAAAAAGCCAACAAGGAGAAAATACCCAACGCCACCGCCAAACGATCGGATATCGACAAGATGCACGCCTACCGTGATGCATTGGGCATTCGCGCGGCGGTGGCTGTCTACCCTGGCGACCAGACCTTGTTCTACGACGTCCGTTGCGGACGCTACGACACACTCACATTGAATGCACTACTGAACGGCGACCTTTCTGGTGTTGGCGCGATGCCACTCAAGCCGGGGTAATCTGAAACACGCGAGAAGGAGGCTACGATGACATTCCATTTTACTGAAGAGGATTTCAAGCGTTACGTCAAGCAAGCAGAACATGGTGGTCGGCACATCTGGCACGAACTCCAGGATCGACTGGAAGCTGCGTTTGGGGTTTCCTTTTCAGCAGCGCCTTATGTGGCTCGCGGTGACCGTTTACAAAAGATATGGTTTACTCCAAAAGACACACCACGCCCTGCATGGCCACACCAGGCAATGTTTTTCCTGGCCCGGAGTATTCAACACAGACAATTGACTTTCGGCCTGATAGTCGAATGTCCCTCATTGAACTGGGCAGTAAAAGAAAGGCTGGATACAGATCGTGATGGTATGCGGCTCATTTCATCGTTGGAGAACAACCCTGGTTTTTCCGCTCAAGTTGACCATTTGATATCCCAACCGGATTGGAGTATCTGTTTCGAGGATCAGAGCCTGGATATCCCGGCAAAAAGCGCCGAGCTACTCGATACATTGAAGCGTATACCGGAGGATCAGTATTGGAGTGTTTCACTTCAGCGCACACTAACTGCTGAGGAAGCCATCGCCGCCGGTGAGGACATCGCCAATCAGATGATGGACGCCTACAAGACCGTGCGTCCTTTGTGGGAAGCAGTTATCCCCAAAGCCGATAGAGAATTTTTGCAAACTGGTATCAAGCAGCAAGTTCGCGCAACAGTTTCCCAAGCGCCATCGCCTTCATTTGATCTCCAGGCGGCCCTCGCCGACTCGCTCTCCGCCCAAGGTTTGATGTTCACCCCCTGGCAGATTGCCACCTTTTACACGGCACTTCAGACCAAAGGTTTTGTCATCCTTAGCGGCATCAGTGGGACCGGCAAGACCAAATTGGCTCAGGCTTTTGCCACGTTATTGCCTCAGTCCAGAAAGATCGCTTTAGTGGGCGCGTACACTAGCCCACCAATCAAAGATCAAGAATCTCGTCATGACAAGCGATTATTTGCTCATTGGTGGACTTATCCAATCCGCAGTGATGTCGAGGCTAAACTTGTCACCCCCTTTCGGTTGTATATCTATTATCAGGGACAAATTACCCATGTTTACACAGTTGCCGAGTTCAAGACCCAGGCTGGGGGAGAGGGCATAGCGAGTCCATGGCCGGACATTACCACACCGTCAGAAGTAGACAAGACTGGCCCAGAAGATCGCCATTCAGGGCAAAAGTTCAAGACTTGGTTCAAATCTATACCAATCACCAAGCTGGACACCCCTATCGCGTTTTCTGAAACACGTCCTTTGTGTGGGTATACCAACTACCCAGCAGCGCTCAGGGGCGCCCTAGTACCGATAGAGGACCCATTGCTTAGTTTCAACAATTGGATCTTTTGTCCGGTCCGTCCCGATTGGCGCGACAGCAAAAGCCTGTTGGGCTACTACAACCCGCTGACCAGCACCTACGAATGGACGCCGTTCCTACGCTTCCTGCTGCGTACTGTCCAGAGTTACCGGACAGAGGACAGTCTGGCATGGTTCGTCATCCTCGACGAGATGAACCTGGCCCACGTAGAGTACTACTTTGCCGACCTGCTCAGTGTGTTGGAATCGGGGCGGGACGCTGACGGGTGGACCCGCGAGCCGCTGCGCCTGGCCTACCCCGACGATGCCAAGGGAGACCTGCCTCCACGCGAACTGAAACTCCCGCCCAACCTCTACGTCGTCGGCACAGTCAACGTGGACGAGACAACACACGCCTTTAGCCCCAAGGTATTGGACCGTGCCTTTACCTTGGAGTTGACCGAGGCAGATTTTCGCGCCTACCCGCCTCAGAGTAGCAATACAGCCATCCTGACCGATGCCGAACGCCAGACACTGCTGAAACAGTTTTCCCGCGATGGAAAATTCGCACTCGTGGAAAAAGCCGTCATCGCCACGTACATTGCCGGTCACCCCGAGATTCGTAACCGGTTACAGACGCTCAACGATCTCTTGCATCCCCACAATCTCCACTTTGGCTACCGTGTCTTTGACGAGATCGTCGCCTTTCTCGCTGTTGCTGAAAAAAACAACCTGTATGCCAACCTGGGCGGGATGGAAGCCGCCTTTGATGCCGCCGTGTTGATGAAAATACTGCCAAAGTTCCACGGCTCGCGAGGAAAGCTGGAGCGTCCGCTGCAAGCGGTGTTGGCCTGGTGCATAAATCCAGAAAACCCCGATCTGGCTTCCGTCCGCCAAGAGTTGGAGCAGATAGACAGCACTGCCGATCTCGAACCCGTGTGGGAAAAACTAACCTTTAGGCTTCCCTCAACCGCCCGACGGGTACAGCGGATGATGGGATCGCTTTATACCACCGGCTTTGCGGCCTTTGGCTAGAATCGTGAAAATGCACACGTCAGACATCACTGCAACTCTGAATACCCGCTTTAGGCTTCCGGCATTCCGGCCCGGGCAGTCGAAGGCGATTCAGAACCTGCTAGCCGGTCAGCACACTCTCGTAGTTATGCCAACCGGGTCCGGCAAATCCCTCATCTACCAGTTAGCCACGCTCCACCGTCCGGGCCTGACCGTGGTTATCTCGCCCTTGATCGCCTTGATGCAAAACCAGGTGTCTAGTCTGACCCAGCGTGACATTCCTGCCACGTACATTAACAGTACTTTGTCCACAGGCGAACAAAGCCGCCGCTTGCGGGCGATGACGAATGGGGATTTCCAGTTGGTCTACGTGGCCCCAGAACGCCTGCGCAGTGTCCCGTTTCAGCAAGTGCTGCGTCAGGTAAACGTGGGGTTGTTGGCCGTGGACGAAGCACACTGCATTTCCCAGTGGGGGCACGACTTTCGGCCCGACTATCGCCACATCGCCAAGATCAAACCTCTGATGGGAGACCCCGTGACCGTTGCCCTCACCGCCACAGCAACGCCACAGGTTCAAGATGACATTGTACAGGCGTTGGATTTTACCTCAATGCAGCGCATCATCACTGGTTTTAATCGCCCCAACTTGTTTTTTTCTGCGCGTCACGCGGTTGGCCCTGTTGCCAAACTGCGCACGTTACGCGCTCTGTTGAACAATTGGGCAGATGGCGCCGCCATTATCTATGTGGGAACCCGACGGGATGCCGAAGAAGTAGCCGAGTTCCTGCGCAACGTGGTCAATCTGGATGCATCCCATTATCACGCTGGGCTGGATACAGACAGCCGCCAACACCTCCAGGAAACATTCCTCGACAGCCAACGATCAGTTATGGTTGCCACCAACGCTTTCGGTATGGGAATCGATCGCCCCGACGTGCGCCTGGTGGTGCACTATAGCATAACCGGCACTATGGAAGCCTACTACCAGGAAGCAGGGCGGGCCGGTCGAGATGGGGATCCGGCCCAGGCAGTACTGTTCTATGATCCCCAAGACCAAGCTTTGCAAAAGTGGTTTATCAGAACCAGCATACTCACGCGAAGCAACCTGCACAATCTCTACGACAGCCTGCGCGCGGCCAGCGGGACCAACACTTGGACTAGCGCCGCCAAGCTTGCTCTTGGCAGTGGTATTCCCCAGGCAAAAGTAAAACTGGGTCTGGCCCAACTGGAAGTGGCCGGGGCCTTGGTGCGACTGGGCGACAAGGGCAAGCGTATGCAGTTGTATCGAGGCGAGTGGGATGAGGCGGCCATCAAAGCCACACTTGCTGATTCCGAACGATACCGCCGCCACCGCGAGACTCAATTGGCTCGAATGATCGCCTACGCCGAAAGCAACGACTGCCGCCGTCGCATTATCCTGGCTCATTTTGGTGATACAGGCCCATCCGAAATCCCACGCTGCTGCGACAATTGTATGACATCTGTACCCGCGCCGATGGCAACAGAGAGCCGTGGTGTGAGCAAACCGAACTATTCCCAGGACACCGAGTTAGCCGAAATGCACCAGATCATTCTGAATTGTGCGCAATCGCTTCCTGGTCAACTGCCCCGCAGCGGTGTGGCAAAACTGCTTGTCGGATCATCATCAAAGCGGATAGACTCGTTCAAAACACACCCAGACTATGGCCGGCTGACCGGTCACACGCGCCAAGCCATAACCCATCAGATAGACGTCCTGATCGAGCGAGGTGATCTGATCCTCGACAGCCACAATAAAGTCACAGTGGCACAAGAACAAAAACGCCTATCCATATCATCCTCCACAAACTCAGTTCAGCGTGTCGTTCAGTTGGGCAAAGCTGGTTCCCCATCGTCCGTACCAGAACTAATCACAGCTCTCCAGAGCCAAAACGGAAATGTCCGCCGTCTGGCAGCCTCGGCACTGGGGAAAATCGGTGATGCCCGCGCCGTGATGCCGCTTCTAGATTTACTGGCGCGAGAACAAAAACCCCAGGTGCGTCAATACGCCGTCAAAGCACTGGGTAAAATCAGAGACCCACGATCTCAACTCGTACTGCAACAGATCGCCAGCAACGAAAACGAACGGGATTATACCCAAAAGGCCGCACGCACAGCACTCAAGCGACTCAAACCAGCCCTTCAACCCGCCACTGATGACCAGGTCGCCACTTTTCTGGCCCAGCCACAGCCACGACCACTTACCGGTCCTTGGGATGCTGGTTGGGCACTTGATTTTCACAGCCGTTTCGTTGGGGCTGATTGGAGCCGCAGCCAGATTGGCGAACTGGCTTTTCGTCTCAAGTACCGCCAAGATCGAACTGTCCTGCCTGCCCTGATGGAGCACCTCCAAGCGCTTTGTATCGTCCATCCCACACTAACTGATGTCGATGCAATTGTACCGGTTCCTTTATCTACCCCACGTGATTTTGATCCGGTGAGGACAGTAGCCGAGGTCCTGGGAATCTTGCTGGATCGGCAGATTTGGCCTGTCCTTGTCAAAACTCGTTCCACCGCACCCCAGAAAGATATGTATACCCTGCCCCAGAAACGGGCCAACGTCGCTGGAGCCTTTGCACTACAAGGTCAGGTGCGGAGCAAACGATTACTTGTCTTGGATGATCTATACGACTCTGGAGCAACTTTGGAACAAGTGACACGTATCCTGCGCCGGGGAGGAGCTGCACATGTATGCGTCGTCACCCTGACGCGCACCATCCACGCAAATACATAGGAGCACATTCAATGAGCAAAGCACACTGGCTCGCCCTGGGGACATTGCGAGGCATCGGTGGCGTGACCATCAGAAAACTGATCGAGCGCTTTGGGACCGTCGAGGCGATTTTTGATGCTGCGGACGCAGACCTGCTGCGTGTGCCACGGATAACGGGGGATGTCATAGCCCGGATGCGCGCTATCTCACTA
>JAAEPW010000180.1 GCA_024232355.1 Chloroflexota bacterium
CCTCTTCTTCTCAATCAGCCCAACCCCAACACACGCACTCACCAAATCCCACAGCCCCATCGCCCCTGGCCCAAGGTTCATTGCCAGGGTTTCTGCACGGGAAGAAAGCGAGGTGAGCCGAGGGACCGCTCCTCTGTTTCGATGGTGGCGAGCGATGGGGCAGGTGAGGTGAGATTGGGGGACCTGTACTGTCCACCTTTATCCTTGAGCATCTGGTTTCGTGCATCCCTAAGCGCAGGGTTGAAAGATCAAGGATACAGGACAGTGTTGAGAGTCAAAGTGTGGTTGTTAGACAAGTCCATTGACGCAGGGGCTATTTGACAGCCTGGAAGAGAGATTGTACAATTTGGTGAAGGAAGTTCATCGTTTGCCTCTCGGAATGGGAAAATTGTGCTCCATGCAGAACAGATGTGCTTTTCAGCCAGCACAGGACTGGGTAGCGGTGCCAACCTCAATGGATGTCTAGTCAGAGATCAAACCATACAATCAAGGGGCGTATGTGGACTAGCACTTGAGTTTCGGGTTGTATGGGAAGGGTCTCCGAGGAAATGCTGTGCCGCCAACCGGACTCGGGAAAACCGACCGTCCGGGATGAGAGAGGGGGCTTGCGGAAACATGGGTTATGGTGGAATCACGAGTCCTCCGCACATACCGAAAGGGTGCGGTTGGAAACCCCCACCTAACGCCGCGCGCGCCGCATTCCCATCCGGACCACGCGCCAAGGGAATTGCGGATGGGTTCTCACGTGACAGGCCAGTATCTCCAAACCAAGCGTCTACAAAAAGCGATTCAAATACAAAAGGAGATATCTAATGGAAAATAAGACAAATGCAGAAATCACACAAGACAGGCCTGGCCCATTGGCGAGAGTGTTAATCATACTCGCCTTTACCATTTTAGTGCCTCTAGCCTGCTTCTCTTCTATGGCTGTGGTGATATTTCCCTTTATTTTAATCCAGGCGGATGCGGGTTCAGTAAACTGGCCTAGCGTAATAGTGTCAGTGATTTTGCTACCTGTTTCTACTTTTGGTTTACGTGTGTTAAGCGCCTACTGGAGAGGAAAAAAGCTCAGCATGAGGCAGCATATTCATCTATATGCTCTTTGGCTGAGGCAGCATATTCATCCATATGCTCTTTGGCTAAGATGGCTTCTTGGCCCACCCAGTATTGAAAAACTGCAAGCCGAGCGGGATGTCACGGGATTGGTCGAGGCATTGGGTTATAGGAAAGATGCGTCTGTGCGTCAGGCCGCCGCCGAGTCGTTGGATGATTTGGGCTGGCAACCGGATCGGAATGAGACTGGGGCAGTCTACTGGATTGCAAAACGCCAATGGGACAAGTGTGTGGAGCTTGGCACCCTTGCAGTAGAACTGCTCATTGTTACCCTCAAGGACCGGGACCGTGCCGTGCGCCGGGCCGCCGCTGAGGCGTTGGGGAAGGTCGGCGATGCCCGGGCGGTGAAATCGCTCATCGCTGCCCTCAATGATCAGAACCGTGCCGTGCGCCGGACCGCCGCTGAGGCGTTGGGGAAGGTCGGCGATGTCCGGGCGGTGGAACCGCTCATTGCTGCCCTCAAGGATCAGGACGATACCGTGCGCCGGGCCGCCGCTGAGGCGTTGGAGAAGGTCGGCGATGTCCAGGCGGTGGACCCGCTCATTGCTGCCCTCAAGGATCATGACGGTACCGTGCGCCTAGCCGCCATCAAGGCGCTGGAAAAGATCGGTGACGATCGAGCAGAGAAACCGCTCATCACCGCACTGCAAGATAAGGATAGCGTTGTACTCAAAGTAAGGTTGTATATTAATACATACGGCTCAGATACTCAAGAAATCTTTACGCCTCGTCACTGTTCAGGTTGTATGGCTAGTAACCCCACCAAGTCTTTTAACATTGGAAGTGTCCATTCCAGTAGTTATGAAACTGGTTACTCAACTAACACCAGCACCAAAAGGTTTTCACTGGACCTACCTATATGCGAGCAGTGTCAGCAAACAAATAAACAGCCAGCTCGAGGTCAATATTACCAAGGCGATATTCCAAGTATTTCTTTTGAGAACCAAGTGTACGGACACTTGTTCGTGAAAGCCAATCCATCTATCGCGTGTACAGTGCCAAAGGTCAAGGAAATCCACTCCTGGACACCACACGATAGGGGGGAAATAGCATACTGTATAGCCTTTTCGCCGGACGGGACGATGTTGGCTTCTGGAGCAGGAGACTATTCTATCTGTTTGATGCGAGTATCAGATGGTAAACTCGTACAGAGGTTCGAAGGGCATGAAAAGCAAGTCAACTGTGTAGCCTTTTCGCCAGATGGAGCAATATTAGCCTCCGGGTCAAATGACAAAACTATACGGTTCTGGCAAGTATCTGATGGAAAGCTCCTCAATGTTCTGGAGGGACAAGGAAAGCAAGTGAATTCCATCGCTTTCTCCCCTGACGGAACACTGTTGGCTTCAGCGGGCGGTGGTTTTTCTGGATCCAATACAGTGCTGTGGCGGGTTGACGATGGGGTGCTTGTAAACACATTGAAGGGACATTCTTCCCAGGTGCAGAGCGTAGATTTTTCTCCA
Source organism: Chloroflexota bacterium (assembly GCA_024232355.1). Next base: position 2,574 of record JAAEPW010000180.1, read on the forward strand.
GACGGAAAATTGTTAGCATCTGGCTCTTTTGATACTGTACAGTTGTGGCAGGTCACGGATGGAGCTGCCCTAGGCACTCTGAAAACCGAGTATCGTCAGGCGACTGGTTGCGTAGCTTTTTTGCCGGGTGGCACCAAGTTGGCCACTGGTAACAAGGATGGAGGACTATGTATTTGGCAAATGCCGTATGAAAAAAACATGGATTATGTGAGTAGTGCGGGAACCAAGATAACTTGTGTAGCTTTTTCCCCTAATGGAAGGTTGCTGGCTTATACATCTGGCAATTTGCTAAGATTTGCGGGAAAAAAACTTGCTCGATCAGATTTCCGCGACTTGGAATCCATCATAATCAAAGGTCTCGAGAGTATAGCTTTTTCTCCGGACGGAACACTGTTGGCTTCAGTAGGTGGTAAGATTTTGGAAGGCTATACTGTACGGCTGTGGCAGATTGAGTATTGATCTACTGATGTTAGGCGAGAGCGAGTGTGAATCGCCTTGCCGAGTTCAAGTCGCGGCTGGAATCGAATGCCGTGAAAAGGTCAGCGTCGTCGAGTGGCGAGAAAGGGTGCGCTCTGGTCGGATAAAAGTTAGGGTAGGCCAGGGCGAGCGGCGTGACGGACAGTGGTGTCGGGGAGCGGGTCAGGGGGGCGCGCCCTACCGATTAGTTGCCTTGTCAAGTTGAAAAAAAGATGAAAAAACACCTCGTCTACGTAAGGCGTCGTTGCCGCCGTAGGGGCTGTGGATAGTGTGGGCAGGCACGCTTTTGCACGTTTTTTTGTGGCTGTCCACACTATCCACAGCCCTCGAGCTTTTGGTAAGCAATAAATTGATCATTTGTTGGCTGTCATGGCCGAAAAGCACATCCGTTCTACGCCTGAGCGCAATTTCTCCATTTGGGTCAGTGCTCCATCCCCCACCGCCAACTCCCCACCCCCGCCCTCCACCGCCCCTGGCCCAAGAAAACGAGCCAATGCCCCACCTGGGCAGACCAGGGGGAGACGGCGAGGGAGCGGACTGGAGCTGCGTCGGCAGCAGGGGCGATGAGTAGGTCAGGTTGATAGGTCTTGTGGCAATCTGTGGATACCTCTTCTCTTTCCACCACGCGCACTCGCCAAACCAAAGCACACCAACGCCAACTCCCCACGCCGCATTCCATCGCCCCCGGCCCAAGGGAAACAAACCAACGCACCACCTGGGCAGACCAGGGGGAAACGGCGAGGGAGCGGACTGGGGTCGCGTCGTCGGCGGCGGAGGCTATGGGGTAGGTCAGGCCGATAGCTCCTGTGGTAATCTGTGGACACGCTCCTCTCTTCTTCATCCCAACTCCCCACCCCGCACCCCATCGCCCCCTGCCCAAGGAAACAAGCCAACGCACCTATCAGTTATACTATAACATGTAGACAACAACTAGGGCAATGTGGTAAACTTGATTC
>JAAEPW010000181.1 GCA_024232355.1 Chloroflexota bacterium
GTGACACAACCGGCGAACGGCACCGCTGTCGTCAATCTCGATGACACCGTCACCTACACACCAGACGCCAATTTCAACGGAACTAGTACCTTTACCTACACTGTGGACGATGGGAACAGTGGTACCGACACCGCCGCAGTGATGATCTTTGTTGCCCCGGTCAACGACGATCCGGTAGCGGGAGACGACAGCGCCACAACAGACGAGGATACCGCTGTTGTAGTAGACGTGCTGGCAGACGACATCGACGTGGATAACGACACGTTGAGCGTGGATGGAGTGACCCAACCTATGAATGGCACTGTCGGCGTCAACCTCGACTATACCATCACCTACACACCAGACGCCGATTTTAACGGGACCAACACTTTTGCCTACATTGTGGATGACGGGAACAGCGGCACCAACACTGCTACAGTAACAATCACCGTCAACTCGGTCAACGACCTACCACTATTCACTAGTACGCCAGTGATGAAAGCTACCACAGACCAGGTCTATACTTACAACATCATTGCCACCGACGTAGATGTTGGAGACATTCTGACCATTACTGCATCGACGTCACTACCCAACTGGCTTACATTGACTGACTATGGTGATGGCATCGCTACTCTCAGCGGCGTTCCCTCAAACACCGACTTGGGTGACCACGCGGTTGGTCTACAGGTTGAGGACGCCGCTGGACTGATCGATGTGCAATCTTTTACCATCACCGTTAAACTACCTAACAACTCTCCAGTAGCAAAAGACGACGCTGCCAAGACAGACGAGAGTACCGCCGTTGTGGTAGATGTGCTGGCGAACGACAGCGACGTGGATGGCGATATACTCATAGTAGACTCCGTGACACAGCCCGCGAACGGGACAGTGGTGAACAACGCGACAGATGTAACGTACACACCAAACATGCACTTTAGTGGCGAGGACAGCTTTATGTATACAGTGAGCGATGGCAATGGCGGCGAAGACACTGCCATTGTCATAGTCAATGTCTTTGGTACTCCATCCCCATCATTTGTACTTGTATGGGAGATTGAGTGTGTGGATTGCTCGACAACAGAGAGTGTAGGCAAAGACACCTCCCTTGCACTAGATAGCAACGGGTATCCCCGCATCAGTTACTACGACGATACTAACGGTGATCTGGAGTACGCTTGGTATGATGGCACGAATTGGCAGTTGAGGACTGTGGACAGCGTTGGAGATGTGGGCTCTTACAACTCCCTAGCGTTGGATATGGACGACCATCCGCACATCAGTTACTTTGACAGGACAGAGGGATGCCTGAAATACAGGGGCGACCCTAGAAGATCTATTTGTTTTAGTGGGGTTGTTGTAGGCTCACACACCTCGCTGGCTCTGGATGCGGATGGCAATTCGCACATCAGTTACGCGGGGTATGGTCTGGATTACTTGAATATTTCTGATGAACTCAAAAGGGCGGTAGTGGATAACAACTTGAGTGCACTTGATGGTACCTCCATCGCGATAGATGGCAGCAGGTATCCTCACATTAGCTACTGCGATGGGGACGATTTGAGATATGCCTATAGAGACGCTTTCGGTTGGCACTCTGAGACAGTGGATAGCAGGGGAGACATAGGCGGGGATTCATCCCTTGCACTGGATGGCAATGGACATCCGCACATCAGTTACCACGACGATACTAACGATGACTTGAAGTTAGCTTACCACGACGGTAATGGCTGGTACACCCAGACTGTGGACAGCGAGGGACAGGTAGGCTCACACACCTCGCTGGCGCTGGATGCGGATGGCTATCCGCACATCAGCTACTACGACGATACTAACGATGACCTAAAGTATGCCTACCTGAACGACAATGGCTGGCACATCCAGACTGTGGACAGCGAGGGACGGGTAGGCTCACACACCTCGCTGGCGCTGGATGCGGATGGCTATCCGCACATCAGCTACTACGACGATACCAACGATGACCTAAAGTATGCTTATGCCCGTAAGAGCTACCTTGTTTATTTGCCTTTTGTTTCGCGCAATCCTTGAGAGACCCAATAGACTGGATCCAGCATTGCCTCAAAGGTTGCAAGGCGACCTTAAATAGAGGTCTCAGGGGAGCAAATTCGCTGGGCAAAAGCAAAGGCCGCGCTAACCACGCATTGCACGTGACTTGGTTATCTTGGCGCTAATTCAACGCTTTTGCCCGCATTGAAGTTGGTTGGTAGGCGAAGGCGCTCATCCCGCAGCCACCAAGCGCGTGAAGGCAACCGTTAGCACTCGCAAAATCACAGGCGTTATGTGTGATTGTACACAATACAAGTTACAGAAAGGAATATACGATGGCTTTTTGGAAGCGTAGAGAGGTTGAAATCGTCGAAAAGAGAACCGAGTATGTAGACTTGGAGCAAGAAGTTATCCCGTTGAATAATTGTGGGGGCACAACCGAGGTCACAATCACTACTGGCCGTGGGCACTCGGTACAGCACTTGACTGAGGTTCAAGATAGTACTGGCTTGGGAGTTGGGATGCAATTTTTGACAGCTGCCCTAGAAAAGCATTACACTCGAGGTGTTGCGACCAGCCAGGATGCTGTGAAGACGCTTGAACTAAGAGCACTATCAGGTGAAAACAGGGAATTTACCATAGCTTGGCGTCAAGTGTGGCGCGTGGGCGAGGTTGGCATCAAGGGTAAGCTCAAAACGACCTATCGCTATCTGGAACGGTTGGACTGCGAGTTGGTAAAAAGTTTCGATTTGGGATGTGGTGGGGATTATCTTAAAGAGGGGCACAAATATCGCCAAGAGAAAAAGTGGCGAGAAGCCATCGAAGCATACACAAGAGTCATCAGACGTGCGCCCGATAATGCAGAAGCATACAAATGGCGTGCGGCTGCTTATGGAGGCTTGGGTAACCGAGATCAAGCTGTCGCCGACTACACCAAAGCTATCGAACTTGATCCAAATCCTACCCTTTATCACTGGCGGGGGAATGCTTACAGAGGCTTGCGCGACTATGACCGGACTATCATTGACTACACCAAGGCACTCGAACTCGCCCCAAGTAATGCACACATCTACTTCGACCGAGGGGAAGTCTACTACCACAGACTAGGTAACTATGAGCGAGCTATCGTTGACTACAACAAAGCTATTGCCATTAAACCTAGCCATGACTACTTCTATTATGGTCGGGGCAGTTATTACTACGCATTGGAGGACTATGATCAAGCCCTTGCAGACTTTAACAAAGCAATTGATCTCAACCCTAACCTTGATATAGTTTATCATTACCGAGGGATGCTCTACCAAAAATTAGGGAAGAAGGAAAAAGCTATCGCTGATTTTTTGCGACATTTAGAGTTGGAAAATCGGCCTTACTGGCGTGAAGAAACCAAGAAGCGGTTGCTGGAATTGGGGGTATCTCTGTAAGAGGTATAAAAATCATCGAGAGTGATTCTTGGGCAAGTGCAGCGTGTGCTAACCCCGCCTTGCACGCGACTTGGCTAATCGGCGCGCTTTTCGAGTTCTTCGCCCGCATTTCAGTTCACTTTGTTGCAACGGTGCTCACGCCGCAGTCGCCAAGCGCGTGAAGGCAACCGTTAGCACGCCGAAACACATAGCAGATAAGGAAACGATCTGCTTGGCTAGATTATGTTTTGGTAGCATTGTAGAGTCGAATTGCCAGGAGTAGATGAAGATGGAGGTATATGAAGTGATTGGAGAAAAATACCTTTTTCGTGATTTTGATTGGATTTTATGCGGAGAAGGCTTGCATAATATCCGAAAAGGAGAATATATAACTAAAAGCTAACATAAAATACTAAGGAGAAGAAAGCTGGACTAATAATAGTTAGTCTGTGCAAAGCGTTATTGGTTATTCAATACTTCGAAATACAAGGAGGCTAGTCAAATATGCGTAACATAAAAAAGTCACTAGTTCCATTTTTATCAGTAATCCTGCTTGTTGTGACATCACTTGCTTGTGGAAGCAGTGATTTAGCAAGCCCGACTACACTGGCGACGACAGAACAAGGGCAGGTATCTGAACAACCTACCGATTCCCAACCTGCTCGTACAACTGAGCCAACTGATTTGCCGGAGTCTACCGATGCTCCTCGCCCTACCGACATTCCCCAGCCCACTGATACGCCCGAACCGACCGATACACCCGATCCAACTGCTACGCCCATACCAGAAACACCAGACTCCCCTAAAGGGGATGGATTTTACACTGTAGGAGAAGAAATTGCTCCAGGTAAGTGGCACTCCACTGGTACTGGTGGTAGCTGTTACTGGGAACGCTTGGACGCTAGCCAAGATACCTTGGGCAACCACTTTGGTATATCTGGTGGTACAATCATGATTCTAGACACTGACTACGAGGTGCAATTAAAAAATTGCGGTACTTGGGAGTATGTAGAAGGCGTTGAACAAGTACTTCAATCTGATGCCGCTGATTCCAAAGACGACGGTTTTTATACTGTCGGCGTCGAGATAGCGCCTGGAAAGTGGGAATCCACTGGCATTGGCGATGACTGCTACTGGGAACGCTTGGATGATTACCAGGAGACATTAGGCAACCATTTCGGCATCGCTGGTGGGACCATCAATGTTCTAGTATCCGATTACGAAGTCCATTTTAAGGAATGTGGTGCGTGGGAATACGTCGAAAATATGGAACGAGTACTTCAATCTGATGCCACTGACCCCAAGGGCGATGGTTTTTACACTGTCGGTGTTGAGATAGCACCAGGAAAGTGGAAATCTACTGGTACTGATGATAGTTGCTATTGGGAACGCTTGGATGACTACCAAGATACGTTGGACAATCACTATGGCAATGCTGGTGGTACAGTTACTGTCTTGTCCTCCGATTACGAGGCACATTTTAAAGAATGTGGTGACTGGGAATATGTGGGGCCTTAGATTGTGTCAGCAGGTCGGTAAAAAAACTTGTGCGGCAAGGCGTGATTTGGCATGAGACGAGAAAGCAGTGTAGTGTAGTAAACTAGACTGCTTCTGGTAGTCTGATCATTGCACATCGAAGGCGAGGGTTTCACGAGCGAGTGCCGTTGCCGTGGAAAGCAATTTTTCGCGTCGGCGGAGGTTTCGCAAAGAGCAAGGGGGCGTGCTAACCACCGTTTGCAGGCGACGTTGCTGTCAAGTCGCTAATCCAACGCTTCCGCCCGCATTGAAGTTCGTTGCAGGGCGAAGATGGCTACCACGCACCCGCAACGCGCCTGAAACGAACCGTTGAACTAAGCGCTTCGCGCAGGCCCTACCCCGCAAAGGCTCTTGTGTAAGAATTCCTCCTGACAATTTACCATTCTCCTCTCTCGACTATACTTCCTGTATGGGAAACACTAATCTATATACAGGAGGTAAAGTTATGACCCCGTTAAGACAAAGAATGATCGAGGACATGCAGTTACGTGGCTTGTCCGCAAAGACCCAGGGAGCCTATGAGCAAGCTGTAAGCAAGTTAGCCAAGCACTATGGCAAATCCCCGGATCATATCAGTGATGAAGAACTCCGGCAGTACTTTCTCCACCTCACGAACGTCGAGGAACTCTCCCCCAGTACGATTCGGGTTGCCCTGTGTGGCATCAAGTTTTTCTTCCAGCATACGCTCAGAACCGATTGGCCCACGCTA
>JAAEPW010000182.1 GCA_024232355.1 Chloroflexota bacterium
GCACGATATCTGCGTCGGTTGTCACTCATGGTATGCCCCTTTGCTCTGTGATTTGAGCTAAAGCATACCATGACTCAACCTTCTAAAAAAGTGTCCGGTAGTGAAGCCGGGCACAAGACACCAGATTTTGTCCAGTGGTTGTTTGGGAAGGGAATCATCCCCTTGTACACGCCATTAGGTGGTTCTTGGCTGAATATGGCCGAATCCATCCAGCGGATCCTACAACGGCGGGCCTTGGATGGACAGCATCCCAAAACACCGAACGAGATCATAGATCAACTCGAGGCTACGGCCCGAGGTTGGAACCGTAACCCTACACCGTTCGTCTGGGGTGGTAAACGGGCTGTCCGCCGCAAGCGAACCAAGGTCAAGATATGGCTATCTGCAAACCAAATGACCCACTAGTGTGGTTCAGTCACTGGCTGAAACTTGTTTACTTCACAAGTATTGGGACGCATACAACTGGACACCGCCGGTAGCAGCCATATTTTTCTGTTTTGGTTGGGGGTGGGTGAGATTGTGTATATACATCGCAATGTTTGCCGTGAGGCGCGAACCTGTATGGTTACTTCTCGTTGTAGTTATATTATTGCTCACTGTCCCGCAAGGACTTTCAATTCCACTGGACATAGCGTTCAAATCCAGCAGTTCTGAGGTACTGAAAGTTGCGGGGCATGATTTATTTCGACCATTCTTCTATGCTGGTTTTTGGTTAGGATTTTCTACAACAAGTCAGTCAGCCTTGGTGAGTCTCAGCACATAGTTGACACTTTTTCCAGTTGTTTTTAGACTTACCAAGTCTCGGCACATGGTTGACACTTCGCCAACTGGAGTTTTGACATCAGAGTCATCGGTTGGGTGTTGGCCCATACATAGTGATTATCAAGCACATATACCCCAGATATACGGCATACGCACTTGACGTGAACCTTGGGTGTAGAACTGTCAACTATGTGTTGAGACTTCGCGACTTTAAACCGTCAACTATGTGCTGAGCCTAAAACTGTAAACAATGTGCTGAGACTTACCACTTAACCTAAATTGTCAAGGTGCTCATTTACTCAAAATGAACCATGCCGTTTTTTTGTACCAGGCAGGTCTTTGATTGCTCAGCCCTTGACACTGGAACAACAAAACGGCGGGCGACATACATCGCCCGCCGTTTCGTTATGAAACTGAGAAAGGGCTAGAACGTAGCGTTCTTGGCCGTGATCGGACAGATGACCTTGTACAAGGTCCAGGAGACATCAATGTTGTTCTCCATTACCACATCAAAGACGCCATCGGGAGGCATCACCACGGCGGTGCTGCTCTCTCTGCTGTCCGGCATGCTGCCGGTCAGGGTGTAGGTGACGACGCTGCCAGATGGCATAAGGGTTAGTGTATCGCTCAACACGTTGTTGACAATGTTGGCCATACAGTCCACGCCGTCCGCGTCACAACTGCTGACCGTATAGCTGACCGGCAGACTCATGGTCACGACCGCGCCGTCCGCTGCTCGCGGCCCATCGTTGCGGACCATCAGGGTAAAGTTGTCTGTACTGATGGTACCTCGATATGTGCCATCGACGGAGAGATCCGCCACCGGCAAGACGTTCAGGGTGACCACTGCGCTATCTTCCAACACGCCGTCGTTGATGGTATAGCCAAAGGTGTCAGCGCCGAGATAGTCGGCGGTGGGCGTGTAGATGATATAGCCGCCGCCTTCAGCGATAGCGGCTGTGCCGTGCGCCGGTGCGGTGATCTGAACGATAGTAAAGATGTCGCCATCCGGGTCGCTGTCGTTTTCGAGCACCATCAACATGCTAGAGGGCTGCGCGGACACGCTCTCGGGCACGTCGTATGCATCGTCCACGGCCAGCGGGCGTCCGGTGGGGAATATGACTGTGCCGCCACCGGGTGGCACGATTGGCCCAACCTGTACTTGCGGTTCTTGCACCGGGCTGTCGGCCACGGCGCTGTTCTGGATCTCTTGATCCGTCGCGCCCGCGTCTACGCTGACGCGGAAGGTGAGCGTGGCGCTGCCGCCGCCCGGTAGTGTGCCGACGTTGGCCACGACCGGGTCGGTGCTGCTGATGCTGCCTGGGACCACAGAGGCCGAGTCGGGCACGTAGGTCGTGTTCGCCGGGATGGCGTCTGTGATGACCACACCGGGGTGGTCGCCGCTCAACAGGTTGGTGACCACGACGGTGTAGAGCAGTTCGTCGCCTTCGTACAGCGGCGCGTTGTTCAGATCCTCGGCGGTCTTGGTGATGCCCAACGTGCTGTCGCCGGTGATGATGATCTCAAAGGGCTTGACCACTTCACTGACCGGGTTGGTGACGGTGAGCACGCAGGGGTATACGCCGGGGCCGGGGAAGGTGTAGGTGATCGGGTTGTCGATGATGATGGTCCCACTGATATCCCAGGTGTAGGTCGCCGGTCCGCCGGTCGTGATCGTGCCGGTGATGGCGTTTTCGCCGGGGGTTCCGGGGCCATAGTCGATCTCGATGCCCGTGATCGGCCCGCCGGTCGGTCCGACCAGGCCGCCGCCGGGCGGTTCGATGGGTCCAACCTGTGCTTCTGGTTCTTGCACGGGGCTGTCGGCCACGGCGCTGTTTTGGATCGTCTCGCCTGTCGCGCCTGCGTCCACGCTGACGCGGAAGGTGAGTGTGGCGCTGCCGCCGCCCGGTAGCGTGCCGACGTTGGCCACGACCGGGTCGGTGTTGCTGATGCTGCCCGGCATCACGGAAGCTGAAGCGGGCACGTAGGTCGTGTTCGCCGGGATGGCGTCTGTGATGACCACTCCGGGGTGGTCGCCACTGAGGTTATTGGTGACGACGACGGTGTAGAGCAGTTCGTCGCCCACCTCGAGCGGCGCGCCGTTGACGTCCTCGGCGGTCTTGTCGATGCTCAGCGTGTTGTCGCCGGTGATAATGATCTCAAAGGGATGGACCACTTCGCTGATCGGGTTGGTGACGGTGAGCACGCAGGGGTATACGCCGGGGCCGGGGAAGGTGTAGCTGATCGGGTTGTCGGTGATGATGGTCCCGCTGATATCCCAGGTGTAGCTAACCGGTTCGCCGGTGGTGAGGGTGGCGGTGATGGCGTTTTCGCCGGGGGTTCCGGGGCCATAGTCAATCTCGATGCCGGTGATCGGGTCAACGCCATCGCCAACCTTGGGGTAGGCGAGGCTAAAGTAATCGCCATCCGCGAGGCTGACGTTGTTAAAGTAGACAATGCTGCCATTGACACCGGCTGCTGTTATGGCAGTGGCGTCACCAAAGTCGCCGTCACTATCAACGAGCAAGGCAAACCCTGCAACATTGCCAAAGTCAGGGCTGTCGCTGATGCCACTGAGGTCGAAATCGATGTAGACGTTGCCAGCATCATCGGTTTCCTGCACTAGCCACTCGCGCGCCAGACGCCGATAGTAGGTGGCCGGTACCTCGGTGGTGCCGGTAAGCACACCATTATCGTTGCCCCAAACTAATGCTTCGCCATCGTCCAGGTCGGCAGGCATGCCGATGGTGACGATGCTGTCGTCGTTGATGCTGCGTGACATCGTTTGTGCCAGCGCGCTGCCGCCGTCGATGCTGATACCGGCCACGTCGTTGTGGTAAGCGGCGTTGGCGTCGGCGTTCCACACGACCATGTCATCGGAGAGTGTGTAGCTGATGCCCTGCGTGCCGGAGATGAGGGTGATGCCGTACTTGAGCGCCAGATAGCTTTCTGCCTTGTTCTGGTCAGCAGCATCGAGTTGCTTGCCGTAATAGATAACCTCGGCAATTTCACCAGTGAAAATCCGTGATTCATAAGCTGCCCCAACACCCCAGGTACGACCACCGATCTCAAAGGTCATGCCTGAGTCAATGGGTACGCCAGCACCCGTGTAGTTTTGTTCCAACCCACCGTCCAGGTAGATACTGCTATCCTGTGTCGTTCCTGTATCGGAATAGTAACCAGTAACCATACGATAACGATCGGCTGAGGGCAAGGTGGTATTTGCCGAGTTGGGATCCCAGGCCCCCTGTCCATCTATGATGTACTTGCCATGCTCGCGAGCATAGATGCCTTGGCCGCCAGCATTTGCGGTGGGCGTGCCAACGGAAGAGAACACACCCAAAACATCGTTTGGCGTTCCTTCATCTTTGGCGACCAAAAGAATGGTGGCTGCACCGCTAAAGTCTTTGGTGGACAATCCGCGTAAACGTTGCAGTGAGGTACCATCAAACTGCACGACGGGGTTAAAGTTGGCGGTCGCGGTTTCGTAGGTGATGTTGCTGGTCGCGGCAATTTGCGCTTCGGTAGTGATGTTTCCGGCCTGCGTGTGCCATTGCAAGACGTTGTCACCGTCAGTTGCCAGAATTGTCCCAGCATTCGCGTAAACGCCCGCGTCGGCCTTGAGCCACAGGTCCAGGTCCGTGCTGACGCCACCGGGGGTGGGGGGCGGGGGACATGTCATGAAAACATTATCCAACCTGCCATGCGCGGCGATGCCAATGTATTCGCCTTGAATCCAGATCCACGCCAGATTGCTTAGAACTTGTCTCATCTCGGCTTCTGTTGTACCCCAATCCGCCGCAGTCAGAGTAGCAGTATAGGATGTCCAAGTGTAATTGCCAATTGATGTTGCTCCACCAAAAGACAAGGTTGTGGTTCCGTCAGAAATTTGGGCCGCGCCTGCCGCGCCACCGCCCGCTGTAACGTAAAGGTCAAAATTTAATGTGCCGCCGTAAAAAATCGACTGGTCGCCAAGAAATTTTGCCGGAGCTACATAGTCGAACCATCCTCCGGTTTGGCCGTCATTTACCAGAAACGCGCCGCCCGGATTTCCCGCTGTCCCGTTCCAAGCCTGAATTTGACCGTCAGGGGTGGTTGACCAGCCCTCATTGTCGGTGTCAAAGGTGCTACTGATGAGCGAACAGGTTCTATCTTGGGCAAAGGTGAAATATTGACCATCATTAAAGTCAATATCATCACCCACATTGTGAACAGTGGGGCTTGAGAAATCTGTGCTACTGCTCACTAGAACATAGGTGGCACTTGTCGGGCCAGCAACGGTTACTGCACCGACGTCGCCCTGCTCTTGCACCTTCCAAACGCGGGCCATATGCACAAAAGCGCCTGCGGATTGGTCAAAGGTGGTCGCATCGGCGGCATTGTTGCCCCAGACGAGGGCGTGGCCGTCCGCCATGTTGGCTATGTTGCCCGTGATGGTGACGAGGCTGCCAGGGTTGACGCTGCGCGATTGCGTCTGTGTGAGCGCGCTGCCCGCGTCAATGACGATACCGGCCACGTCGTTGTGGTAGGTGTCGTTGTCGTCGGCGTCCCACACGATGCTCGTGCCGTCGGAGAGCGTGTAGCTGATGCCCTGCGTGTCGGTGAGCGTGATGCCGTATTTGAGCGCCAGGTAAGTGTCAACCCGGTTGCGCTCGGCGGCGGTCAGATCC